>SUVM01000009.1 GCA_015062015.1 Akkermansiaceae bacterium
CCTGCATGTATCTGGACATGACCCACAAGCCCAAGGGGTTCATGGCAGAGCGTTTCCCCTACATATACGAGACCTGCAAAAGCTATGGCATAGACGCAGAAGTGGATATGATACCGGTGGTACCCTCTGCACACTACCAATGCGGCGGCATCCAAACCAACACCAACGGGCAAACCAGCCTGCGCGGGCTCTTTGCTGCGGGCGAGTGCGCCTGCACCGGTTTACACGGAGCCAACCGTTTGGCCAGCAACTCTCTGTTAGAGTGCGTTGTGTGCTCCAAACGAGCATTAGCCACCATGCTCACCCGCCTTCCGTTGGCTCATAAGATGGAGGAATACCCCATCCCCGAATGGGTGCACGGAGAAAAGGCCGAGAGAGACGACCTCGCCATCCTTTACCATTGCTGGGACGAAGTGCGCCGCACCATGACCGACTATGTGAGCATTGTACGCACCAACCACCGCTTACAACGTGCCGCAACACGCCTGCGCAACATCAACCGAGAAATCAATGAATACTACTGGGGCTACCGTGTCACGCCCGAGATTATCGACCTGCGTAACCTCGCCCTCACGGCTTCTCTTATTGTAGATTGCGCCATCCGGCGTCAGGAATCCCGCGGGCTGCACTACACGCTCGACGCACCGGACAAGCTCCCCACCGCACGCCCCAGCGTCATACACAACTGGTAACCCCTCCCACCCGGCATGCGGCGCATCTGTTGCACAATTCTCTGCCTGTTATTACTCTGCACCGCGTCTACCGTGCAGGGGGCTACGTTACGCGGCGGCACCTCCGGCAAAGCGTTGGAGGAAGAAATACAACGGCGCCGGCAACAAGAGCGCCGTGCCGCACAACAAGGCCCGCTTCGCAAAGTGACGGATGACTCCGTGCGCCGCGCCGCCATCCAAGCCGGCCCCATCAAACCCACTACAGACCAAAGCCACCGCACCAATTTTCCCGACCCCAAAAAACACCCCACCCCCAAACGGGAAGGGGCTTACCCCTGGCATTTCGACATCACCGCCACCTACTTCTACATCGGCGAGCTCCCCACCAAAAACAACCCCACCCCCAACACCGCCAGTAGTTGGGACAGCGCCTGGGACGACAACTACGGCGGGTTTGACGACCCCAACCCCGCCAACCGCTGCCCGCGTACCTATTGCCCCAAAGGCTTCACCCCGCAGCTCAACCCCTTTTATGTAGCCCTGCCCTACAACGACATCCAAAAAGGCGGCCCCAAACCGGAGGCATCTCGCGTCATCCCGTGGTACCGCCGAGACAAAGAGGGCAAGTACGAGTCCGTTTGCCGCGGCATGTGGGTGCAAATTTATTACAACGGCAAATATTGCTTTGCCCAGTGGGAGGATTGCGGCCCCTTTGTTACAGACGACTGGCAATACGTATTCGGAGGCTCCCGCCCCAAAAACGACAACAATAACGCCGCCGGCATAGACATCTCCCCGGCCGTGAGAGATTACCTCGGCATCCCCGGCGGCATGGCCAAGGTGCACTGGCGATTTGTGGATTTCCACCTTGTACCCGGCGGCCCTTGGGCCAAGTTCGGCAAAGACAACCCCTTTGTCAACCCCACCCTGCGCAAAGCCATCCAAAAATACGAGCTGCAACAACGCAACAGGCGCGCCCTCAACAAAGGCAAATACACAGCGCGCTAAGCCTCCGCCCCCCGCCTTCCTTTCTTCACTATGTTCAAAAACCTCCTTTTCGACTGGTCCGGCACCTTGTGCGATGACATGGCACTCACCATAGAAGCCACCAACTATGTGTTAGCCCAATACCGGCGCGAACCGCTGGATTGCAAAGCCTTTCGCAACGAATTCCAACTACCGTACCCGGATTATTATGCAGTCAAAATACCGGAAGCGCGCTTGGAGGATTTGGAGAACTACTATCGCTATGCGTTCGACAACTCGGCAACCGGTGTTACCCTGATACCGCATGCCAAAGAATTTGTACGCTTCTGCCGGGCACGCGGCATCCGCTGCTTCATCCTCACCAGTATGGATCCCAAAGCATTCCGCGAGCAAGCTACCCTGCTGGGCATGTACGACTACTTTGAGCACATCCACTCCGGCATCCATAACAAGGAGCATTACATTGCCACCCTCATGCAAATGCACGGGCTCAACCCGGCAGAAACCGCTTTTGTCGGTGACATGCAGCACGATATCCGTGCGGCCCACTGTGCCGGCATTACCGGCATCGGCGTGCTCACCGGCTACAACAACCCCACCCAACTTGCAGAAGCCGAGCCCGATTTGATGGTGCCCGATTTAGCCGCCCTCCGCGCCCTGATACAGCGTACGCAGGCTCCGCAGCAAGACTGCATCTGCCTCAATGGGTTAGAGCTTTTGTGCCGCATCGGCGTACCCTCAGAGGAGCGCGCCACACCGCAACGGCTCACGGCCAACATCTCCCTAGCCTCCCCCTGCCCCTTTACCACCATGGCAGAAGACATTGCCCGCACCATAGACTACCACGCCCTCTCCCTGCGTCTGGCAGAACTTGCCGCTGCAGAGCCCACCGTGCTGCTGGAAACACTGGCCCACAAACTGGCCACCTGCTGCGTGCAAGAGTTCGGGGCCCCCTGCGCCACCGTAGAACTGCACAAATACATCCTCCCCCAACTCCAATCCACCGCCGTAAAAACCACCGTAAGCCGATAAACGCTGCGAATTTGCAGCCCAAAACACTTATTTCTTTTTGGGCGGAATATCTGCAGCCGCTTTTCGGACGGCGGCGGCAAAGACGGATTTTGCGAATTTTTCCTGAATATTGAGCATGAGATTGGCCGCATCATCGGGGCGATGATCCGCTTTCAGCACATAAGCGCGGCATAAGGATGCACGCAATTTATCCTTGGGGGAGCTGTACTTATCTGCCGCGCGTCCGTAGTAATGCTCGGCCTCTTTAAGCAGCCCGGCAGCACCGCACGCACCGGCAACAATTTCGGCAAATAAGGGGGCATCTTTATGCATACTTTGAGCATCCACGGCTTGGCGCATGCGTGAGAGGTCGCCCTCGCAGCGGCGCACCAGCCGGTGCCAACGCACAAAGGGGTCAGACTCCGGCGGTGTAATACCGCGTTTGGGGAAAGGCCTATAAAGCGGGTCGCCCAAAACGATGCATTGCCAAGAGACGGAGGGAGATGCCAACAAAGCCGCCTCGCCCACCTGCTTACCCTCTGCCAAGTGCGCGTAAAACAGCCCGCAGTTGAGGCTGGGCCCCAAGTAAGGCTCTGCCACATTACCGGCGGTAACAGCCGCCCCCCTCAACAACAGGGCAGACACCCACGTTTTGCCATCGTAAATCGACGTAGCACTGTAAGAGTGCAGATGAAAGGCAACAGCACCCTTGCCGAATCGGAACCCGGCGGCAGAATCCTTACGGAACGGGCCGTTGGCCGGGTTAATGTACCACCCGAAGTAGCACACTACATCCTGCATCAGCGGGTAATCGTTCGGGATGGTGGATTTGGATTGCTCGTAAAACAGGGGGCGATGATTGGCAATGCAATGGTTGGCAATGGCTTCCATCATCACATCTCCCTGTTTATATTTACCCCCGGTATCCACCACCGTCCATCCCCAAAGGCCGGTGCGCTCCACTTGGATGGGGTCTGTAATCATGCGCATAATGCAATCCTTATCCGGGCCGTCGATACGGCACACACACATTACCACCTGGCGCTCCTCGCCACGCGGTACATCGGCCTTGCCGTAATACGGGTTGTTACCAAACGAAGCCAGCTTATACTCCGCCCCCAACAACATCAGCTCAGAGTCCAACGCTGCCGCATTGGATGGTATACCGTTCTTAGGCTTTTTGCCATTCACGGCTTCCTCCTTTATACGCAAGGGCAAATCAGGCATCAACACCATAGCCTTGATGCGGTTTCCCCTTCCCTGCGGTCCGCTCGGCCATATCAACCGGCGCTCCTTGCCCAAGGCCAATAAGGCATACTTCACCTTCAAATCATAATCCGCCCGAGAAATATCCCCACGCGCCACCCCAAAGAGCGGCAAACGGTTATTCTGCGGTATGCTGCGTGCGGAACAATAGCGTTTCATTGCCATACGGCTCAACTCACTATCCGCATTATACACCACCACTACCTCGCTAGGCTCCCATGCAAATGCACTACAACACAAAATCATCAATAATAAAAAAATCTTCGGCATCGCCCCGTATTTTAAGCACTTTCGGCGCATCTGTCAAATACAAACAGCGCAACATGACAACTATAAAAAAGCTTGAAAATTACCTGCAAGTTCTTTATAATTGCCCTACACATGGCCACCGATACGAAAATAAGCCCGATGATGGATCAATACCTGCGCATGAAGCAGAGTTTACCGGAAGACGTATGGCTGTTTTTTCGCCTGGGAGACTTCTACGAAATGTTCTTTGAAGACGCAGTGGAATGCTCTGCCCTGCTGGGGCTTACCCTAACCAAGCGGCAAACCATCCCGATGTGCGGCGTGCCCTACCACGCGGCAGAGGGCTACATCGGCCAAGTTGTCAAGACCGGGCGCCGCGTGGCTATTGCAGAGCAAATGCACACCCCTGTACCGGGTAAGTTGGTAGAACGCCAAATCACCCGTATTATCTCTGCCGGCACCTTGGCAGACCTTTCTCTGCTCAGCGAAAACGAGCACAACTATATTGTGGCCTGTTACAAAGAAAAAAAGGCCTGGGGCTTAGCCTGCGCAGACCACACCACCGGCGAGCTCACCGTGGCGGATTACGACACCTTTGAGGCTCTGGCAGATGAAGTAGCGCGCATACAACCGCGAGAAATGCTGGTGAGCGACGAGCAAAAAGAGCTTTTCCCCGGCTTGCCTGTTACCCAATATTACGACGGTTACACCTTTTTACCGGGAGTCGCCACCCCGTTTTTAGAGAGCCATTTTCGGGTTCACTCGCTAGCCGGGTTCGGCTGTGCCGGGCTGGTAGCCGCCCATGGGGCAGCTGCGGCTATTTTGCACTACCTCAAGCTGCAACTGCGGCGCAGCACGGACCACCTGCGCCGCATCTCCCTGCGCCCCACGGATAATGCCGTGCTCATAGACACCGCCAGCCGCGCCAATCTCGACCTCGTAGAAGCACGCGGCGGCATGAAAAACACCCTGCTGGGTACGCTGGACGGCACATCCACCCCCATGGGGGCCCGCAAAATGAGAGACTGGATTCTGCACCCCATTTGCGACCTGACAGAGCTGACGCGCCGGCAGGAAATTATTGCCACCTTTTTGTCGGAGGGCTTTCTGATGAGCCAGTTGCGCGACACGCTCAAGGGCGTGCGAGACATGGAGCGTCTTACCTCTCGCTTGGCGCAAAACGCCGGCAATGCAAGGGATTTACTGGCACTGGGCACCTCGCTCTCTCGCCTGCCCGACATAGCGGAGGACCTGCGCGTCTTGGAAGCCAAGCAAGCCCATTTTGCACCGCTTCTGCATAACTTAGGAGATTTCAGAGAGCTAACCGCCCTGCTGGAGCGCGCCATTACAGACGAGCCACCCGTCACCATCAAAGAAGGCGGCATGATAAAAGACGGCTATAACCCGCAGCTGGACGAACTGCGCATGGCCTCCCGAGAGGGCAAAGGCTGGCTGGCACAGCTAGAGGCCAAAGAACGCGCCGCCACCGGCATCGATTCCCTTAAAATACGCTACAACAACGTCTTCGGTTACTATATCGAAGTAACGAAAGCCAACTACGCCAAAGTGCCCGAGCGCTATGTACGCAAACAAACCCTTGCCAATGCAGAGCGTTTTGTCACAGACGAGCTCAAGCAGATGGAGGGCACCATATTGGGCGCAGACGAGCGCTCCCGCCAGCTGGAATACGAGCTGTTCTGCCACCTGCGCGATGAAGTATCCGGCTATATAGACCGCATCCAAACCAGCGCAGAAGCCTTGGCAGAGATAGACGTGCTGCTCAGCCTTGCAGAAACGGCCCAGCGCCATCATTACTGCCGCCCGGTGTTGGATAACAGCCGTGTTTTGCTGATTCAAAACGGCCGCCACCCCGTCATCGAACAGGTGCAGGCAGATATCTCTTTTGTTCCTAACGATGTAGATATGCACGAGGAGCACGACCGCGTCCTCATCCTCACCGGCCCCAATATGGCCGGCAAATCCACCTACATCCGCCAAGTCGCGCTCATCACCCTCATGGCGCAAATGGGCTCTTACGTCCCCGCAGAAGCTGCACGCATCGGCCTGGTAGACCGCATTTTCTGCCGCGTGGGTGCCAGCGACGACATCGCACGCGGGCAGTCCACCTTCATGGTGGAGATGAGCGAAACCGCGCTCATCCTTAACAACGCCACCCAAAAATCGCTGGTAATACTGGACGAGATAGGGCGCGGCACCGCCACCTTCGATGGCCTCTCCATTGCCTGGGCCGTAGCAGAGCACCTGCACGACGAAATTGGCTGCCGCACCATGTTTGCCACCCACTACCATGAGATGGTGGATTTGGAGCACACCCACAGCGGTGTAAGCAACCGCCATGTCGAGGTACGGGAATGGAAAGACGAAATTGTCTTTTTGCGTAAAGTGCTACCCGGCCCGGCAGATAAATCTTACGGCATCCAAGTAGCACGCCTTGCAGGCCTACCCAAGCCTATTATTGAGCGCGCCAAACAAATTCTCACCCATTTGGAGATGAGTGCCGGCAGCAGAGAACCCAAAGAGACCCGCCGCCGCAAATCGCGCGAGCACGGTCTGCCCGTTGCCGAGCCTGCGGAGGATATTTTGCAGATGGACATGTTCTCTCTGCTGGATGACGGAATTTAACCCCCACCCACCAATATGCACACACAATACACCCTTAATTACCGCGTCATGTACTACGACACCGATGCCGGCGGCGTGGTACACAATCTGGCCTACCTGCGCTGGGTAGAAGAAGCCCGCACCAAAATGGCCATTACACTGGGTATGGACTACGGCAACATGGCAAAAGAAGGCCGCCACCTGGTACTGGTGAGCCACGAGGTGCATTACCACTCCCCGGCGTTTCTGGCAGACGAAATCCACGTCAACACATGTCTGGAAAAAGTGGAAAAATCCTCCATGTATGTGCGTACAGAGATTCGCCGCGCAGAAAACGACAAGCTCTGCGTAAGTGTGCGCCAGCGCTTGGCCTTGGTTCAAATGCCGCAAGGCCGCCCTTGCCGCATGCCGGCAGAGTGGGCAAACCTTGCTGCCCCTTCGGAAGAAAACACACCCCCCATACAATAACCACCATGCTCCGTAACCTTATTGCCGCCTTAATTTTGCTGACAAGCAGCCTTTGCCTGACCGCACCACCCCATGTGTGGGCAGCTGACGCCCCGGCGGCCAAAAAAGAAAAGAAAAAAAGCCGTACCCAAAAGAAAAAAGAATCCGCCAAAGCCAAGCGAGAAGCCGCCAAAGCTAAAAAGGCAGAAGCTAAAGCAAAAAAAGAAGCAGCCAAAAAAGCAGCTGCCGCCCAAGCTGCCTTTGAAGAAACCGAAGCAACCTCCGCCGTGGGCAAAGCCCTCAAAAACATGCAATTTATAGGGGCATCCCGCCCGGTGCTGACGGCAGATTACTATGTGGTGGTGCGCTCTTCCTCCACCTGCCCGCATTGCGTCAAATTATTACCCGATGTTCTGGCAGCCTACACAGAAATGCAGGCAACCGGCAAGGTAGAGCTGATATACGAGAGTTTCGACACCACCCCCGAGAAAGCCGAAGAGCACCTGCGCAAGCAAGGAGCCACCTTCCCCGCAGCCATGCGTGCCCAAATGGGCAACCTCCCCGGTGCCGCCCCACTGCTGGTACCGCCTCCCGCAGCCTACATTGTGGATGCAGAGGGCAACCGCCTTGCCAGCGGTCCGCTTGCCCCGGTGCTGGCTAATTGGCGCAAACACACGATTGAACAATAGCCCCCTACCCAACACCCGCATTCATCCTATGCCGAACAAAACAATCCAACAAGAGCTGGCAGAGTTGACCAACAACGTCTGCCTCCCGAGTCGGTGTTCTATCTTCCTCTTCTATACCACACTGTTTCCGGGCATCATGTTGGAGGAGATTCGGCATTTGATGATGCTAAACGGCTCTAACTACAGCTTGGCAGAGCTCAAAAAATCAGCCGATTTTCTCAGAAGCAAGCATTACCTCACACTCTCTTACAGAGAAACATACAACACATTGGTACCTGTGCCGCAGTCCACCATCAAACGCTGGGCACAGGCTCCCTACCTTCTGCCCTGCTACAAATCGGCAAAAAAATGGGCACAAGAGACCCTGCGCAACCAACGCACCGAGCCACCGTTTTCCCCGGGGCACATGTTGCGTCTGCTCGCACTGCGTAACAATAAGACGGAGGTTTGGCTTCTCATCAAACAATTCTCCACAAATTCCCACTCGGCGTACCGGTTTAACACAACCGCAAACGCCATTACCGTTTTTCAACAAACACACTTTTTTGAAGATTTAACAGAAGAACCCACTACCTCGCTAGAGCAACTGCCTCAAGAACTATGGCACGACTTCTTGCCGACCATCTACCGCAATACGTCTCTGGACCACCTGCCGCAATACCTGGACGAAAAAGCCTTGCGCAGCTACTACCCGGAACGCCACGATGCAACCGACGACATCTCGGGCGTGTGTTTGCACATCGCCTTACAAACCGGGCAATGGCACCTGTTTGAGCCTTTAACCAAGCTGGAAAGTTGCTCGCTCCCCCCTCGGAAAACAAAACACGGCATCATCCCCGCCCAAACACCCCTGCAACTCTGCGAACTAGGCAAAGTCCTCCACAATTGGAGACAAGGCAAATGGGCTGCCCTCAAAAAAATTAAAACCTACGCAACCTCCATCCAAGCATCTGTACCGCCCCCGGAAGATGCGCAGTTGTATGCCATCCTTGCACCGTTAATCTTCCTCATGCGTTTCAATACCCCGAAAACGCACAACGACCACTTAACACTGGCAAAAGAGGGTATGCGGCTGCTGCACGGCAAATCCTGCGAAGCTTTTATATCAAACTGTTACGAAGCATACACCCTTACCCCGGCTACCTATACAGAGGAGGTATGGAAAAACACCCGCCCGTTGGATATGCTGCCCAAAGCCTTGTGCCTGGCATCTTTGGACTCCATGCCCACCATACCCGAGGAGTCGCTCGCAGAGCTATGCCGCGCCTGCAACGTCCTCCACAACAACGGGCTTACCCTCTACTCTTGGTACATGGCCAATGCCCTGCTGTGCTTACCCGGCATCTCCCCGGAAGAAACCGCACAGCTGGAAAGCATCTTGCACAGCCGCACCGATTTACCGCTACTGTTTGAAATAAAAAAGAAAATCGGCATCATCGACAGCCTGCTGGATGATATGCAGGACATCCTCCTCTCCCCCAAAAAACAAAAAGCCGAACAGGCGGAAGGCTTTATCAGCTGGCGGCTCTCTTATAAGCCTCGCCAACGCAGCGTAGACTATGTCTACGTCTACGCCCACAAAAAACTCAAAAGCGGCAATTTCTCCACAGGCAAACAACTCTCTGCCGATGAGTGCTTTGCCTCAAAATACCAAAATTATTTTAGCGAGCAAGATAACGCCATCTTACAGCACCTCCGGGAAACAGATACCACCATCCACTGGATGCCCTACTACAAACTCACCCCGGAGCTGGCAAAATTGCTCTGCGGGCATCCGCATATCATGCTACGCACCAACGCAGAGGATACCCCCATCGAGCTGGAGCCGGCCCCCCCGGAGCTTACCATCAAAAATCAAAAAGACGGGCTCACCCTCACCCTGCAACAATTTGACCCCTATGTGGGTGTGCCTCTCAAACACGTTAAAGATAACAAATACGCCATTTTCTGCACAGACGAAAAAGCAAAACAACTGCAAAAAATCGTCAAAACCCGCACCAACAACGGCTCTGCCCTAAAAATACCCGAGCAACATAAAGAACGCCTGCTGAGCATTCTCTCCGGGTTTGCGGATTCCGTGTCTTTGCAAGGCAACATAGCCAACGGCCAAACAAAAACACTGCAAGCCAAGCCCAAAGTCATTGCCCTGTTAGAGCCGGGCAAAGGCACCTTGAGCGGACGGCTCATGCTGGAGCTCTACCCCGGCACACACCCCGTCCCCTATTACAGCACGGCAAAAATGCTCTACGCCCACATCAACGGTGCTGCGGTTAACATTACAAGAGATTCCGACTCCGAGCATGCGCTGCGAGAACAACTTGAGCAACGTTGCCCCACGCTCTACGAGGTGATGGACGAATCTGCTCAATGGTGTCTGGAGGTGTCGGATACCATGCTGCATTTGGTGGAAGAATTGCAACAATGCCCCGCCCCCCTGCTCGAAACCCGCTGGCAGGAAAACAAAAAACTCCGCATCGACGCGCTCTCCGACTTCTCTGCCTTCAACATCTCTGCCCAAAATAACAGCAACCGTTGGTTGCAAATCGGCGGCGAAGTTCAGGTAAACGAAACTTTGGTACTGCAATTGTCGGACCTGCTGCACAACATCAACCAGTCCTCCGGGCAGTACATCGAACTAACGAACGGGCACTTCCTCAAACTGAGCAAAAACATAGAAGAACAGCTGCGTGCCTTAAGTGCCCTCAGCCAAGTACCAAGCAAAGGTAAACGCACCGGCAAAACAGTAGGGGTATCCCCCGCATTGCTGCTTATGCTGGCGCAAACCCACGGCACAGATGCCCTGCCCGCCGCCCTGCAGCAACAAGCCGATGCCCTGCTGCAACAATTTAACACCACCTTCTACAAACCGCGCAACATCAACGCCTCATTGCGAGATTACCAAACAGAGGGGTACACTTGGATGCAACGGTTGATGAACTGTGGCTTGGGTGCTTGCCTGGCGGACGATATGGGCTTAGGCAAAACTCTGCAAGTGCTGTGCGTCTTGCAGGCGCGCGCCGCTGCCGGCCCCTCTTTGGTGATAGCCCCGGCCTCCGTCTGCAACAACTGGAGCACAGAAGCCGCCAAATTCACCCCCACACTCAACATCTACCAATTTGAAACCGGAGACCGCCAAAAACTCATCAAGGCACTCGGTAAGCGAGACGTACTGATTTGCAGCTACGGGTTGCTGGTAACAGAGGCAGAGCTACTGGCCTCCCGCAAATGGAATGTAGCTGTGTTGGATGAAGCCCAATACATCAAAAACAGCCAAACGCAGCGTGCCCGCAGTGCCTGTGCCCTACAGGCAGATTGCCGTGTCGCCGCCACCGGTACACCCATCGAAAACTCCTTGGATGAGCTCTGGAGCATCTTTGATTTTATTAATCCCGGCTACCTCGGCTCCTTAGAGCAGTTCCGCACCCGTTTCGCCAACAACCCCACCCGCCGCAAACTCCTGCGCCGCATTGTTGCCCCCTTTGTCCTGCGCCGCCTCAAGAGCGATGTGCTCGATGAGCTACCCGAAAAAACGGAAACCACCCGCAGCATCATCCTCAGCCCGCAAGAACGCGCCCTGTACGAAGCCTGCCGCCGAGATGCCCTTGCTCAAGCCCAACAAAGCGAAGATCGCTTCACCATTTTAGCACAGCTCATGCGCCTGCGCCGCATTTGCTGCCACCCGCAACTGGTAGATGCTAAATGGAAGGCGGAAGCCGGCAAATTAAACGCCTTGGTAGAAATGGCAACCGAGCTGCGCAGCTCCGGCCACAAAGCCCTCATCTTCAGCCAATTTACAGACATGTTAGCCCTCGTGCGCACGCGTTTCGAGCAAGATGGCTTCTCTTACCTTTATCTGGATGGCAGCACCCCCAAAAACAAACGCGGTAAACTGGTGGATGACTTCCAGAACGGCGAGGCGGACTTCTTCCTCATCTCGCTCAAAGCCGGCGGCACCGGCCTCAACCTCACCGCCGCAGACTACGTCATTCTGCTAGACCCATGGTGGAACCCGGCTGTGGAATCCCAAGCGGCCGACCGCACCCACCGCATTGGCCAAAAGCGCCCCGTCACCGTTTGCCGCTTCGTTTGCCAAAACACAATCGAAGAACGCGTCATGGAGCTGCATGCCGAAAAGCGCGAACTGTTCGACCAAGTTGTCAACGACACCGCAAAAGCCGCCCCGCTCTCCCTTACCGAGCTACGGGAATTACTGTAAAACAAGCACCCGAAGCGCAAGCGAAGGTCCGTGGCAACACATTGCCACGGACCACCTATTTACCATGATACGAATAGCACAAAAGCTCAGCGTTCTTTCTCCCAGCCGAAAGATAAGATTATTTTCTTTATTACCCCTTTCAACCGCCTATAGGCGGTTGATTTTTTTTAGAATAAAAGCATAATACATAGTGATGATAGTAAAATATCCTGAAAATGTCCGATTTGGTCAGAGAGTTGCGGAATTAAGAAAAAACGCCCAACTTTCTCAGGAATCATTAGCCCTTAAAAGTGGCATAAATCGCACATACATGGGAGCGGTGGAGAGAGGCGAAAAAACACCATCATTACTCATCATTAGCAAGATTGCACACGCATTCGACTTAACTCTTAAACAATTATTTGATTATGAATAAATACATTTACAATCCTTCTGCTCGAATAGATTTTAACGGAGAAATCGTTTTAACGCAAAACGAAGTGCTCGAAGCCATTAGATTGACCAATGATGCCATTCGAAAGCTTCATGAACAGACAAGTACTGAACAAATTAACATTTTCGAAATTCTCGGAATGCGCAATCTGAGTGGGGTCGTTGGTGAATACTTCGGACGATGTATCGTTAGCGCAGCTAACGGCAAGCTTCATTCCAATCTTCATCAAGACGGCTACCCTGACCTGATACTTATTAACACTCCGGAAAAAAAGGCATACTTCCAAACACTCTACACCGAAAAAAATGGCAAAAAATATCCTAATTCAAAGTCTAAATTTAGCCCATTCTTATACGGAGGTTTAGAGGTAAAGGCTACTTGTGGCTGCGTACCACCCGCGACAGAATCAAGGGCTAAACCCATTATCGGTGAGCAACGCATCGAAAATATCAAAAGTTTCGATTGGAAAGCACATCATAGAGCGACAAATCATCTCCTCGCATTGCTTTGGGATTTTATTGACGAGATTCCCACTGTTGTGGCTTGTTTCTATCGTAGTGACTTAACAGTGCAAGACTGGGGCAAGATTGTGCAGCCTAAACCGGAAGGCGGAAAAACTACGAGCGTTTCCGTAATGCCACCTAGGGGCGTAAAACGAATGTGTGAAGGATGGGTAGCTGTTTTAGACAATCCGATCTATACTCGCCATTTGTCCAACAGGAAATGGATTGGCTTTGATGTAAGAACCATCAACTCTTAATCACCGAATCACGTTTTTATTAACAAAGCTACATTTATATTGTACCATTAATTTTTGCAACAGTCAGTATATTGCGAACAATTGAATCAATAAGCAACGGGGGAACACTCTCGCCGATTGTATCTCGGATGAGGCCATCATTGACCAACTTACCTCTTATTTCAAAGGAATATGGGTATCGGGCAATTGTTTGAATGATAAGGCCTTCATAAAGGGACAACACGCGGTCTTGATCGGGATGAAGTTTATTGTCCGAACAGGCATATTGGAAGTTCTGTGTCAATGTGCTACACGGTTCATCCCATGACATGCGCTTATATGCACTTGTAAAGGCTTTCATTATTCTAAATTTGCCAGTAGCTTTATCTACAGTATAAGGACGAGGCAGCAAAGAACCACACCTCTCACAATATAAAGGGGTATTCAGATTAGATTTATTTACCCCCTCAGCATCACGACTCGTTCCATGCGTGCGATTTCCTTGATATCCGCATTCCGGATTAATGCATTGATTGTTAAGAGCCGTCTGCCCCTCGGGTGTATTATGAACCCAGATTAACTTCTTCTCATCCAATAAAGGCACCTTATGCAGAGGGTTGGATGCATCCACATTTTTACCCTTTTCAGAACAAATCTTGGGTAAGTGACTAATGACATCACGCAAAGTAAGAATCTTAGACGTTAACAACGAGCCCGTTTTATCGTGTGTGGGCATGGGATGCAAACTTGCCCCAGATTCAATCAGTTCGTGCGCTCGTGAATTACGAGACAAAATGGTAATCAACCTTTTACGATGTTGAGGAACTCCATATTCAGCAACGTCCATAACCTGATATGAACCTTTATATTCAGGAGCAAGTTCTCTAAAAACATACTCGATAATATTAACGAAATTATCGTTTTCATCGAGAATGAGAGTATTCGTCATATTAGGTACATTTTCCAATACAACCCATTCAGGACGTAGTGCTTTAATAATTTCGATTGCAGGGATAATCAGGCGATTTCTTTCATCAAACTTAGGTCTAATTCCCTTTTTGAAATTGCGCAACATTGTCCCCATGCCATTGGAGGACATACCTTGACATGGAGGAGTTGCCAACAGTAGAAACGGAGCATCATCATAAGTTGCTTTGTAAAAGCTTACAATTTCATTCTTTAACTTCCAAACATCACCACAAAAGCACTTTGCATCCGGATTATTATGTTTAAATAGCTCCATTCGTTCAGGGAGCAATTCACAAGCCACAACAGTTTGAATCCCATTTGCATGAATGCCCAAGTCACCTATACCAGATGAACAAAATAAGCTGATAGCCTTTAGTTGCGTCGATTTTTGTGACTTTTTAAAATCCATGATAAACAATCTTAACGGAATGCTATTATACCATTTCGGAATCTTTATTTCAAGGGTGTATGGCACAATAAAAAGAATCCTCATTTATAACATATCCAATCCAACGCTTTTAAAGTCTTACTGAAAAACGCCTCAACTTCGACCAAGTTGTCAACGACACCGCAAAAGCCGCCCCGCTCTCCCTTACCGAGCTGCGCGAATTACTGTAAAACAAGCACCCGAAACACGAGCGAAGGTCCGTGGCAACACATTGCCACGGACCACTTATTTACCATGATACGAATAGCACGAAAGCTCAGCGTTTTTTCTCCCAGCCGAAAGGCTCAAACTCGGCCTTAGCCTGCGCATCTGCCCAAGTGGGTTTACGCATAGAGTAAATTACCATCGGTATAGCCACAAAGATGAGGGCACCGACAATAAGAATCCCCACATATACAGCCGGGCTGCCTACCGGTATTTGCCCCGGCGGAATAAAGCTGAAGATAAAAGCCGTAAGACTACTCAACAAGCCCACACCTGCCACCAACCACATACCGGGCTTGCCGCCGGGCACACAAAAGGCACGCGGCACTTGCGGTTCCTTGTGTTTCAGGTATATAGCAGCCGTAAACATCAGTATGTACATAATGAGGTACAATATAATGGTGAGCTGAGAAATAATTTGATAGGCCGTCTGTACGGAAGGCAAAATGACAAACAAACTTGCCAACAACGTAACAATGCACCCCTGCAATACCAAAATACCTACCTGCACACCATTGCCGTTGCGCTTTTGCAACGCACGCGGCAAATACCCGGCCATGCCTACCTGCAACAAACCCTTGGACGGGCCACCCACCCAAGCCACTACCTGCGCCAACACACCAAATGCCAAAAATACTGCCAGCACATTGCCCAACCACGGCAAGCCCACCCACAGGAAAAGCTTATCGTAAGCCACCAACAAGCTCTGCACCAGGTTAATTTGGCTGCCCGGTATCACAAAACCAATCGCCAGTGTGCCAAATACAAAGATACACACCGTAATAATGGCGGCCAAAGCTATGGCGGCCGGGTAATCCCGCCCGGGGTTACGCACATCTTTAACGTGCACGGCGCTCATCTCCATACCGGCATAGAAAAGGAAGATGCTGGCAGCCAACACAATATTGTTGAAATCAGATAAATCGGGGATAAAATCACCCGCACTCATCTGTATATCGATAGGATTGCCCGTCGCCCAATAGGCAAGCCCCATCACAATCAGCAACGCGGCCGGCACCACTGTACCCAACAAAGCCCCCCACTTGGTGATGCTGCCACTGGCTCGCATGCCGCCAAAATTCAAAAAGGTGGCTAACCAATACACAGCCAACACAATGCACAATACATAGACGTTGTTGGCAGACAACGCGGCATCCCAGGATTGATTCGGGCCGATAAACGCAATGCTCACTGCGGCAAAGGTCAACACCGTGGGGAACCATATCGTCGTCTGAATCCATTGCAGCCATATCGCCAAAAATCCGGCACGGGTGCCAAAGGCCTCCCCCACCCAGCGAAACACGCCGCCCTTTTGCGGCCACCCCGTCGTTAGCTCTGCCGCCACCAAAGATACGGGAATGAGGAAAAACAACGCTGCAAATAAATAATAGAATGCAGAGCTGAGCCCATACACGCTCTCGGCAGGCAAACCGCGCAAACTCACGATAGCCGCCACATTAATCATGGCCAAAGAAAACACGCCCAGCCCCGCTGCGCGCGCTACCCCCGACCTCCCATTGATTTCAGTTTTTCTGTTCATAAATTCGTATTGTGGGTTCAACCATTGGGGGTATCCCCGCCACCAATTCGGCAATGCGAGGCCGAACATGCTCAGGAGCATCTCCACTACTCTCGTAATAAAGCGTATGCATCATATTGAGCGGGAATCCCAGTCCCAACTCGTTAAGCCGAGCCTCCTCCGCCAACATATCTCCGGTTTCTTCCCCGGCTCGCTTTCGTATTTCGTAGTCGTCTGTATTCTCATCCATACCACGGTTTTACACCGTGCCACCTCGCCCCGTTGCATATAAGATAGCGATGCCCGTTACCCCATTGGTGCAAAAAAAGAGATGCCAAGCCGTCAACTCCGGCTTAACATCTCCTCCCGAAAATGAAAAATCAAAAATTAATACTCAAAAAGCGAGAGTAAGGCAGTGGCGGCTTTTGCTGCAGCCCCACCATGCCCCAGCAAATCCATAGACTCCTTCATGCCGGCCAAAATTTGCTCGCGGGTTTCGGGGGTTATCAATTTTTCCAGCTCGGCAATACAATTCGCAACGTTGAAATCCCCCTGAATCAGCTCTTTTGTAACAGGCTTATCAATAAGAATGTTCACCATGCCGATATATTTGATGGTAAGCAACATGCGCCCCAATAAATAGGTACCCCAGGAAACCTTGTACACCAGCGCAAACGGAAGCTCATGCAAGGCTGCCTCCAAAGTTGCGGTGCCGGAGGTCACCAAGGCGGCTTCGGCGCGGTCCATGAGGTCGTGGTAACTGCCCAACTGGATATTAACCACCTCGGCCGGCACACGGGCATGGCGCGCCATACGGCGCATACGCTCTGCCAGTTTTTCGGAGCTGGCAGCCGTCTCGAATCGCCACTCGGGGTGTTTAAGTTGCAACTCTTTTACCACCTCCAGGAAAATAGGGAAGTGTTTTTCGATTTCTCGGCTACGGCTACCGGGGAAAAGACCGATGAGCCCCTTTTCTCGCACCCCGACGCGGCGAGTTGCCAAAATATCATCCACCAGCGGGTGCCCCACAAACTCCGTACGCAAACCGGCATTCTCGAAAAGCGGTTTTTCAAACGGGAACGTACACATCATGAGGTCGAGCATACCGGCCAACTTGGGGATGCGCCCCTTGTGCCATGCCCACACCATCGGAGCAATAAACCACGCAATTTTGGTTTTGGGGCAAAGCTTGTGCACTCGCTCTGCCAAACGCTGGTTAAAACCGGGGTAATCTATCAGCAACAGGCAGTCCGGTTGCGCTGCAACTATACGCTCTGTCATTTCCTTGAGACGGCGTACAAAATAACGGGCATGCTTAAGCACCTCCACCACACCGATAACGGCTGCCTGATCCGCCCAATCCTCCACCGCCGGCGCGAGCGCATGCATGCGGTTACCCCCCAACCCTTCAAATTCAATATCGGGGCGGCGGCTGATGAGCTCTTGCATCACAAGAGCCCCTTGCTTATCGCCACTTTTCTCTCCGGCAATGACAAAAAATTTCATGCCCGTATCTTAACAATTTTACAACGCTCTTGCAAGGTTTTTCGGCATAAGATGAAGCGCAAAACCATTTTTTTGAATTTCGCTGCGCTGGTCTACCGCCTCCGGCAATTCGCCGCGTACGGCAAACGGCCCGACACACAATAGCATGTGCCGGGCCGTTACGGGGGCGCAATAGCCTTGTTACAGGTCAATGCTGCTCGCGTATCTCGGCAGGGGTAATCGGCTCGCGCTCCAAGGCACGCCAAGCCCAGGCGATGTACGCAATAACGAAGGGAATAATAAACGAGACGTAGGTCATCGTTTTAAGGGTAAACAGACTGGAGCTGCTGTTTTGTATGGTGAGAGAACTCTGCAAATGAACAATAGAGGGGTAATAGGCCGTATGGTTCCACCCGGCACAAAGCAAAAGTGCCAGCACCACCAATACAGAGCCCGGCCCGGCCAGCCAAAAGGCATAAGCACGCCCGCGCACCCCCTGCACCATGCCCAGCAACACCATTACCACGCCCGCCAACAGCACGGCGGTCACGGCGGGCATCTCCAGCAAATTGTGCAGGTATTTGTATGGCTCTATATACACCAGACCGCTATCGGGATGTACCGCAAAACCCTCAGAACTCAGTAAATACCCCAGCCACGTCAGGAAAAACAGCAAAAAGAATCCGCTCTCCATCACCAAGCGCTTACGGCATGCCTCGCGAAGCGCATCTTCTGCCATACCTCCTATAAAATACAGGCATGCCAGCACACGCGTCAGCAGCAACACGCTGATACCCAACATCAAATTCTGCGGTACCAGTGCCGCTTCCAATCCATGCAAGGGGTTGCTCCAATAAGAAATAACAGGCATGGCCGGGTTAAGCACAGCAGCTTTGTTTACCACAAACTCTGCCCCGCTAAAGAATGTACCCACGGCCGTACCAATGAGCAAAGGGCCTAAAATACCATTCAACAACAGGAATACGCGATATGTGTTGGTACCAAGCAAATTGCGGCGTTTGAGCTGAAACTCATACGAAACCGCCTGCAACACAAAGCAAAGCAAAATGAGCGTCCAAACCCAATATGCGCCGCCAAAACTTGTGCTGTAAAACAACGGAAAAGAAGCAAAAAATGCCCCACCGAACGTCACCAAAGTGGTGAACGTGAGCTCCCACTTGCGGCCGGTAGCCAGCAGCAACATGCGGCGTTGCTCCTCGGTCTTGCCGAGTGTCCATATCAGCGATTGCCCGCCTTGCACAAACATCAAAAAGACAAGCAATGCCCCCAGCAACGAGACCAGGAACCACCAATAGTGTTGAAGTATAGTAATATCGTTCATCATTTATGCAGTAGGTGTATCAGTTTCCGGACCGGTGGAAATGGCTTTGCCCATAATCCTCAACTCTGCCACCAGCAACAAAGTAAAGAGGCCCAAGAAGATAAAGAACGTCGTTTGCACAGAGCTAACCTCCAAACGGGAAATTGCCGCCACATTCGGCAACAACCCCTGGATAGCCCAGGGTTGGCGCCCCACCTCTGCCACCACCCAACCGGCTTGGCTCGCTATCCATGCCATGGGTATGGTGCATACCACGCACCACAGCACCGGGCGCCATTGCTCCACACGCGTACGCAGCAACAACAAACCCGCAAACAACACTATGAAATACCCCCCAAGCGTCACCATAATGCGGAAGCTATAGAAAGTGAGCGGCACGGGCGGCACCAAATCCGCAGGCTCTTTCAGATAACCGTAGCCAAAGTAAGCAAAATTCTCCCGCAGCATGTCCAATGCCATTTGTTTAGTGGCATCATCTGCCGCTGCGCGGTACAGAGACAACGCAGCTATGGCCTCTCGGCCGCGCCGTATCTTCTCCTCGGCAGACAAAGCCGGGTTGCCGTCCGGCAGGGTATAGCCCCCCTCCAATATATTGCGGATACCGGGCACATAACCGTCTGCCGCATGCGTGGCCAAAACGGACAACGCGTAAGGCATTTCGATATTCAACAAAAATTTATCCTCCTCTGTAGGGGCAGTCCAATCCACCCCCGGGCGAAGCACGCCGGCCAGCACCAGGCCTTGGCTGTTGCCCCCCTCGTACAAGCCCTCTGCAGCGGCAAGCTTCATGGGTTGTTGCACGGCAATAATACGGCCGCTGTGGTGGCCGGTATAAGCCGTAAGCAAAGCGGCAGCTAAGCCGAACCAAGCTGCAACCTTAATACTGGCATGCGCAAACTCTTTGTGCCGGCCGCGCAGCAAATACCAGCTGCTCACCCCCACAACAAACACCGCTCCCAGCACCCAGGACGACACCACCGTATGGCAAAACTTAACCACTGCCCCCTCGTTAAAGGCAACGGCAACAAAGTCCACCATCTCATTACGCACCGTATCCGGGTTAAACTGCATCCCCTGCGGAAACTGCATCCACGCGTTGGCCACCAAAATCCACCAAGCAGAGATGGTAGCCCCCACAATGGTAAGCCAGGTAGCCGTTAAGTGTGCACGCTTGCTCACCTTGTTCCACCCAAAGTACATAACGGCAATAAAAGTTGCTTCCATAAAGAAAGCCAATATGCCCTCTATCGCCAGCGGGGCGCCGAAAATATCCCCCACAAACCAGCTGTAATTGCTCCAGTTCGTGCCAAACTCAAACTCAAGGATAATGCCCGTAGCAACGCCCATGGCAAAATTAATACCAAACAACTTCATCCAGAACCGCGCCGTCTGCTTCCAAAACTCGCGCCCTGTCCTCACATAAAGTGTTTCCATAATAGCCATCACCACGCCCAAACCAAGCGTAAGCGGCACAAAAAGCCAGTGGTACATAGCCGTAAGCGCAAATTGCGCACGCGACCAGTCCACGAGAGATGTATCGATTGGTTCCATTGTTTTAATTTAGTATTCAGTTTCAACGCGTTCCGTCAGCTCGGCAGATACCCGCTCCCCTTTCTCCTCCGCGCTCCCTTTCAGATAAGCCGGAAAGAAAAATGCCTTCAGCACCGCAAACATGATGATGAGTTTTATCAGAATAATACACCACAAGGTGCGCCCCAGTGTCATACTGCGAAACCCCTCCAGGTAAAAACGTACTATCCGCCTCAAAATCATACTGTCATTATAGCCATTCCCGGCTGCAAGGCAAGCAGAAAAGCGTTTATTTGCTATTTTTATATGCCATGCTTCTTGACGCACGCGCCGCCGATATGTTAGAGTGAGACCATGCCGCACCGCACCATACTTCCTCTGTTAAGCTGCATGGCAACCGGTTTTGCCATAGCTGCGCCTCAACCGCCCACCTATGTATGCCAGCGCACGGAAGAACGCTTGGTGATTGATGGCAAAGCCGATGAAGCGGCTTGGCAAAAGGCGTGCGCCCTCTCCCCGCTGCGAGACATAGAAGGGGCCGCCATCCCCAACCGCACAGTCATCAAAATGCTTTGGGACAACAACTACTTGTATGTGCATGCCGCCATGCAGGAGCCGCACCTGTGGGCCACCCTTACAGAGCGAGATTCCGTCATCTACCAAGACCCGGATTTCGAGGTGTTTATAGACCCCGACGGCGACACGAAAAACTATGTAGAGATAGAAATCAACGCCCTCAACACCGTATGGGACCTCCTGCTTACAGAGCCGTATCGCAGCGGCAACCTCGCCCTGCACGACTGGAACATCCCCGGGCTGCAACACGCCGTGCACCTGCGCGGCACCCTCAATTCGCCCACCGATACGGATGACGGCTGGAGCGTAGAGCTAGCCATCCCCTGGGCCAGCATCACCGGGCACTCCAACCACCCGCGTACGGCCCCACCCCCCGCCCCCGGCACGACCCTGCGCATGAACTTCTCTCGTGTTAACTGGCAAGTGCAGGCAGATGCAACCGCCCCATGCGGCTACCGCAAAAAAACAAACTCACACGGCACCCCCCTGCCCGAAAGCAACCACGTTTGGGCCGCCACCGGAGAAATCAACATCCATATGCCCGAGCACTGGGGCTATGTGCGCCTCAGCAACACCCCCGCCGGCACTTGGGAAAACATGCCCGTACCCGCTACCCACGCCACAGAGCAATTACTCTTTGCCTACTATAACAAACAGCTGGCCTACCAAAAAAAACACGGCGAATTCGACACGGCCATGCAGCCGCAGCCCCCTGTCTCCACCCCCATTCTCACCCCGCAATATTTTGCCGCAGAAGCCACCGTACCCCGCACCGGCCAACGCATTCGGTTGGATAGCCATGCCACCCTCACCCGCACCGAACCCACACGCAACATCCCCGAAATTTACCTGTGGGTTCACGGTAACAACCACCCCGGAGACACCGCATTTCGGAGCAAAGAATTTGCCGCCTACGCTGCCGCCGGAGTCAATGTTCTCATCATCGGCGGCACGGCAGAACAAATTGCCGCCCTCACCCCATTGGCAACCCAACACGGCATGCAAGTATATGCATGGCTCTGGGCGGCAAACCGCCCGGGAGACGCCATAGCCCTACAACACCCGCATTGGTACGCCGTCAACCGCATCGGCAAATCCTGCCATGCACCGCAAGACCGCCCCTTTGTGGAATATTATCAATTCCTTTGCCCCAACTGCGAGGAAGCGCGCACCCACCTGCTGGCAGAGATAGATAAACTTGCCGCCATACCCGGCATCATCGGCATCCAGCTGGATTACATGCGCATGCCAGACGTCATCCTCCCGCGTGGTCTGTGGGGCAACTACGGGTTGGATATGAGCCGCGAGCTCCCCGAATACGACTACTGCTACTGCCACCGCTGCCAAGAGCTCTTCCGCCGGCATTACGGCAGAGACATCTCACCCGCAGCAGATACCGATACGGATTGGCGGGAATTCCGCCTGCAAAGCGTAGCCAACTACGCCAACACCCTCTTGGCGCACATCCGCAGCCACAACCTGCGCACCGCCTGCGCCGTTTTCCCCACCCCCCATCTTGCCGCCAAACTGGTACGCCAAGACTGGAGCCGCTTCCAACTGGACCTCGCCCTACCCATGGTCTACTACTCCTTCTACAACGAACCCCCGCAATGGTCCGCAGACTGCACGGCACAAGCCACAACGCAAACCCAAGGGCGCATCGCTCTGGCTCCCGGCCTGCACTTGCCCGACACCGCGCCCGGGCAATTCCCCGCAGAGCTCTCCCGGCTCCACGCGGCATCCCCCGCCGGCATCGGCATCTTTTGCGACGACCTCTTCACCCCTCCCCTCCAACAAGCCCTGCGCCATTGGTTGAATGAGCAGATGCAACCACCACCCCATACAAGCGGAAAATAAAAAACACACAACAAACTACCGTCCCATCGCTTAAATAGCCGCAAATCACATTTCCGCACCCACTTTTAGTCCATTTTCGCACATTAGCGGACGGAGTTTTCTATTTTGTGTCGGCTGCGGCACATACAGCATCCCGGATGGACTGTATACAAAAAAGCGGCAAATTAATTAATCGGCACAATTCACCATTTTCTCCTATCGGCAACTCTTGTTCATTCCAAGCTGCTAATGATAAGCGAACAGCCGCACTTGGCTTAAACAGACGACAATAGGATTTAAGGCTTTTAGCCTGCAAATTCGTCTCCGCTTTCACCTCTATCGGAAAAATCTCTCCTTCGTACTGAACCACAAAATCAATTTCCGCACGCTTACTCTCGGAAGCCCAATATACAGGAGGCGCCTCCCCTAAAATTCTTAGCTCCTGCTGTACAAACTGCTCCGCCAAAGCCCCCTTAAATTCAGTAAAGATACGAGAAGGCTCCAGCAATACTTTTGCCGGCAAATCACACATAGCTCCCAATAACCCCACATCCAAATAAAATAATTTAAACACTCGCTCGCGATATGCAGCCACGGGTATAGCAGGCTTTGATATCCGTGGCACTAAATATATAATCCCGGCATCCGCCAACCATTGCAATGCCGCCTCCAACTGCCTCATACGCATACCGTTCTGCACATCTTTGCACACAAACTTCTTGTTCTCACGCGAAAGTTGCATGGCTATCGAATCCCAAATCAACCGTATCAAGTTGGCATCCTGACGCGGTGCATGTTTGGCAAAATCGCGCTTATATCCCTGTATTAACGTTTTTTGAATGCTGCGAACCTGCAAAAAATCACCCGTTTCCACATACTTTTTTACGGCTTCGGGCATGCCTCCCACAAAATAATATGTCTTAAGTAACTCTATTAAGCGCGGGGCAAAGCTATTAATAAGCGTCTTATCCTGCGCCTTTATCAACTCTGCCATCATGCCCTGACCGGCCGCTTTCAGAAATTCATTAAAACTCAATGGGTACAAACTCATCATATCTACCTTACCCACAGGGAATCCCGTCCCTTGCAACTCGCACACCCCCAATAGAGAGCCGGCGGCAATAATATGGTATTCTCTTGCTTCTTCGCAAAAATACTTAAGAGCCGTTACAGCATGCGGACACTCCTGTATTTCGTCAAAAATAATCAAAGTCTCGTTCGGGCGTATCACAAATCCGGCATGAATCTGAATCACAGAGAGCAAGCGTTTTACATCCATATCCTGCTCAAAACTACGTTTTACTACTTCATCCGAATCAAAACGTATATAAACCATATTTTTATAATAACGCGCCCCAAACTCCTGCATCAGCCACGTCTTCCCCACCTGCCGAGCCCCCATCAACAAGAGTGGCTTATGCGTAGGATTATTTTTCCATATTTCCAGCTGTTGTATTGCGTCTCTTTCCATAACTCGTTATCGAACCTAAAAAGACAATACCACATATAACCTTATTGTCAAGCACAAATGAAATAACAAATCACATTTCCGCACCCACTTTTAGTCCATTTTCGCACATTAGCGGATGGACTTTTGGCTTATTTTTGCACATTACAAGACCCACTTTTGGGCTATTTTTACACATTTGCGGATGGAGTTTTCCGAAAAAAGAATAAAGGCACACAGCCATGGGTATAGAGATATTGCAGCCCCAAACAGGCGAAACAACACGCTAACAATTTGAAAATTAGATTGCGAACGCAAGATATATCTGGCATTTTATGTAGCGAACGGGAGCCCGACTACCTTCCGTGACCCTAAACCCAAAACACATACACAACCATGACCCAACGTAACATTACCCGCTACACGTACGAGACCACATCCTTCCAAGGCTGGAGACTGAGCATCTGCCGCAAGTGGAACCAGTTTACCAAATATTTTTCCGACCGCCAATACGGCAGCGAAGAAGCCGCATTTAAAGCCGCCATCGAAATGCGCGACCGCATTTTTGATGCGCTTCGGCAAACGCCCGATGATCCCCGCGCCGTGTTCGAACGCTTCAAAAACGGCGTAGAAGACATACCGGCCGAAACTCTGCCGGCAGCGGCAAACAACTAAGTGCTGCTA
This sequence comes from Akkermansiaceae bacterium, assembly GCA_015062015.1. Lineage (GTDB taxonomy): Bacteria > Verrucomicrobiota > Verrucomicrobiia > Verrucomicrobiales > Akkermansiaceae > Akkermansia. The sequence continues at coordinate 25,371 of SUVM01000009.1, forward strand.
CTCACAAACTCCACGAGCCCTCGCAAGAGGGCTCGTTTGTTATAGGCGGGGGATGAGAGCCAAACTCATTACTTACCATGGAAATCAAACTCCAGGCTGATGCTCAGAAGGCAAAAGTCCTGCAAGCCATCCGCATACAAAGCAAAGCCCTGCCCCACGCGCGGAATGGGCATTTGAGAGACACGCACAGACCCGGTGTACGGGTAATCCAAGCCAAGGCGCTGCGGGTCTGCAAACTCCCATTCCTCTGCACAGGAAGCACGGTAATAAAACGCGGGAGAACTCTCCAACAAGCGCAATCTCACGCGCCCCTCTTGCCGCACAGAGTTGAATGAACGCTCAGACTCATAAGGCATGGTTTGCAGCTCAGAGCGGTAGGGGCAGCCCAATGTAAATTGGCGGGTGGCAGGGTAGGCAAATTGCCCGGCTGCGTCCACACAAACACTTACAACATCCTCCCCCGGGGCGGCAGGTAACACCCAAGCAGTAGTACCGGCCAAATGCGGAGCCAGGTACAGCCCCTGCTCATTGGGTTGCAGTTGCAACAAGCCATCTGCATAGGGCGCATCTGCCATAATGCGTTCTATGGATACAAAGCCATTCTCAGAGTTACGGCACACAATCCACAATTCATCATCTGCTCCCGCTGCAGAGGGGAGCGCAGCCAAATGCAGAACAGAGCGCCCGGGCATCTGCACGCGTTGCCAAGCCGTTACCTGTTGCTCCGGGTTGGTGGTAAGAACCGCCAGAGTACCATCCTGCATGAGCACCCACACACGCGTACTGCTGCCGCGTTGCACCACCCACTCGCGGATACCGGAGCGGAACAAATGCTCTGCCAGCAAGCTGGTATCTGTAGACGTAAAACCGTCCGCCTCCAACTTATAAGAAATTTCCCGCATGCGTTTACCGCCACGTTGCACATAAAGCACAGTATTTTCCACACCATCGACGGCGCGGTTTTCGCTACCTACAGAAGATTGGCGTACAAACGCGGCATTCGTGGCAGAGAGCGCGGCCCCATCTGCCGCAACAAGTGTCCACTCGCTCTCTGTGGTACCCACCAACAAGTTGCGCGCCGGGTAAATCCAACATATATTGCTTTGGTTATCCGTAGCCAGGGTCAGGTGCAATGCGGCATCTGCGGCAGAGCCTACGCGGAAGTTATGAAAATCCCCCACCGTGCTGGCAAACAACATCGTAGGTAAACCGCGTATCCCCCCCAGCCACAAACGCCCTTGGTGCACGCCGGAAAACAAGGGGTAACCATTGCGGCTTCCAAATGCCCCAAAACTCCATTGCCGGGTCCGGAAGGTCGTGCATGCCTCCGTATAGTAAGAGCAAATTCGGGCTCGCACACGATGAGCATCAAAATGATACACAATCTGCCAACAGTATTCGCGGGTGCCGCCCAGCGAGCGAAAATAAATATGAGCCCCCAAATCTGCTGCGGCCGATGCCCGGCACACCAACACCATGCGGCAGGGCTCCGGCTCCGCCCCGGACACCGCCCAATTTTGCCGCTCGGAGTATGCCGTTTGGTCAAAAGTACGGATGCGCGTCCATTGCCAAAACAAGCAATCCGGGTGTGTGGATACGGAGTCGTAACTGCGCCACAGCTCCCATACGGCGTTCCATTCTCCGGCGGTACGCACCTCCCAATCACCGCATATTTCGTAGGGCTTACCTCCGGTTAACAAGCGCAAAGCACCGGGTAAAAAACAGTCCGGATAATCTTTGGCAGATTTGCTGCCGTTGTACAGCTTCGGCTCATATGTGGTGTAACAGGTGTAATAATAATAAAGCTTGGCAGCACTATCGTACTCTTGGCAAATAGTGCCATACGGCACCGTGGCAGTTGCCAAATCGGGCGTATTAACAGCGCTGATGCTAAAGGGCTCGTTCAGAAAATAAGTGCGGCTCGGCACCGTTACATCTGTCAGCACATATTCATTGCGTACCATTTCGGGCGTAAACGGCGGGGCGGGTGCCTCTGTCTCCAAGGTAGCATATGTACCATTCGTTTCGGGCAGCACACGCAGCTCTGCCGTTTGCTGCAAGTATGTTTCTCGGGGGAAAGGGTTGGGGTACATCGCCCTACAGCTCCACGCGGTATCTGCGGAGCGTGCCAAACAATACGGCGGATGGTGCGGCCCGGTAACATACACCACATCGTTAATTTGCGTAAAGCGCAAAGCCCCCAACTGCTCTGCCGTGCTCCACGGCGTGTCCAGCACATAGGGGGCACCGGTATCATCCGTCAGTAAGCTCCCCTCTCGGTAAACTCGCATGCCTCCCGGGTATAGCTCCAGCATCAGAGAATCCGACTGCGAAAAATGAAACGGCACCAAACGCACCGCCCCGCTCGCCTCTGCCGCAGCTGCCACAAAGGTGCTGCCATGCCGGCGCCTGATACCACCATAGGGCTGCACCTCAAAATTGCTCAATAAAGCAGCCCCGCGCCGGTAGGCCTGCAAATCGAAGCGCGTAGATAACCATGGGGTGAGCTCGCCGGCGGTAAAGCCTGTAATATATTGTATGTCTTGCATTTCCCCTCCGTCTTATCACAAACAGACGAAAAGTGAAGCACAATTCTCCCCGTGCATGCACTTTCCGCTTACCGCACCGCCCCCGCTCTCACCGCGGCAAGTGCCGAAAAACGCCATGCCGCATCACCGAATCGGCCGCCGCCGCTTTATCATACGGCTGCGGTTCAGAGAAGTACGCGGATTAGCAAAAACCCCTTGCATTTGCTTTTTTCGAGATGCCTTTTCGTGCTCCGGAACCCGCAAATCCGCATCAATAATAGCATAAGCCACCTCGGCCGCACGCAGTACATCCGCCTCGTTTTCTACAGAGCATATCATCAACTTGTACTTCAACTCCAACAACTGGCGCTTATTTTGCGGCACTGCTTCAAATAACGCAGCCTCCACAATATCCAAAGCTGCGGCATCCGTCGGGGCGGCATCGGCCGCATGCTTGCAGGCCAAATAGCGGCGTTCGGCCTCTGCCGCAGCCTTCAACCCGCTGCGGTCCTGCGTATCAACCTCTGCTACATCCATCTGCAGCGCTCTGTTCACCTCATACAAATCCTCCGGCACCAACAACCAGGCATCCACCATGGCTCGCGCCTTTGCCTCACCTTCCATCGCTTCTGCCACTTGTAACAAACGCACGGCCTCCAACCCGCGCTCTAATTTTTGACGCACTGCCCCTGCATCCCCCATATACCCAAACAAGCCCCCCAACGCCCGCCCCTTGGCATCTATCACCAACAGCGTCGGAAAACCGCCCACCGCATACTTCGTACACAACATTTGATTCTGAGCCAACTGCTCCCGACTAAACGTCGGGTTATTCGGCATATCCACCTCCAGCAGCACAAAATGCTGCTCCGCCCACGCAGCAAATTCCGGCCGCTCCAATACATTTTGCCGCAGCAGCATACAATATCCGCACCAATCAGACCCCGTAAAATCTGCCAACACAGCCTTGCCCTCTGCCCGCGCCTGTGCCAACGCGGCTTCATAATTCGTGCCCCATTCTGCAGCACTGACAACAGATACCAAAGCCGCCAAGGCACATATTACATATCGCTTTAACCCAAACATGGCATCAATTCTCCACTAATTCTAACTCCAAATCCAAAGATTGTTGTAAAAAAGAGGGCTGCTGCATATACTGTTGCGGCTCTATATCTGTCAGCACGGAAATATTATCGCACAACGTTTTCATGCAGAACATACCATCTGCACCCCGTTTAACCTCAATATCGGCATTCCATTCTGCAGGGGGGCACTTGCCATAGTCCCAACAAACCGCCGTATCGCCATCCGTAAATACCTGCCGAACCTCACCCCCGTACTTCACCAAAAACAAACGCACCCGTAGCGTATACGGCTCATCCGCACGCGCAGCATCGCAAGACACCACCTCCCAGCGAAAAGCCTTATCCCCATCTACCCCCAAACCGGGCAAACGTATATCCCCCGTAGGTTCCACACGCACCTTGGTAATGCGCCCGCCCTCTCGCGTTTCCTCAATCAGCAATGGTATACGCCCCAGCTCTTGGTCTATCCCATTCACATCCATCAATTTAACAGACAAAGAATACACCTGCGGGCGCTGCGGCACAGCAACCTGCTTCTCCGTATGCCACACCGTACACGCCGCCATAGCTGCACATACCGGCAGCACGGCCACCCAAGTTGCCATTCGTTTCAATTTCGGCATATGTAATAATACTCCTTTGCTTTTGATGTATTATAGAGAATGCAAAGCGGAATTCAAGTATATTATGATGTACCACCTCCCCCATCCGCCACAATCTCGCTACGCCGCGTAGGCGAACAATATCTTAAGCCCCGTTCAGGGGCGAAATAGCATAGGCAGGGGTTAAGCGAGCCGTAGACGAGCGCAACCCCTGCAAGGCGTAAAAAAAATTAGGAGCCCGGGAAACCCGCGGCGACAGATTCCGCCCCGATGGGCGTAAGCCCGGAGGGATACCGCGGTGGCTTCAGGGCTTACGCCCTTCGGCACATCTGCCGCCCACTCCGCGTGCCGCGTCGGGGCTCGTATGTTATTTTCGTTTATCCCCGGGGTTTTGCTCGCCTACGGCTCGCGTCACCCCGGGCTACCGGCTGGCGCCCTCCGGGCTCAAGAATTCGGCTCGCATTCGCTCGCATGCTCCCACACTGTGGCGGCATTGGCCGCCACAATCTCACTACGGCACCGCCGTAATCTCGCTTGTACCGCAGGTTCAAATCTCGCTGCCCCGTCAGGCGCAATCTCGCTGTTCGCCGTGTAGGCGAACAATATCTTAAGCCCCGCAGGGGCGAAATAACATAGGCAGGGGTTAAGCGAGCCGTAGGCGAGCGCAACCCCTGCAAAACGTAAAAAATTAGAGGAGCCCGGGGAACCCGCGGCGACAGATTTCCCCCGATGGGCGTAAGCCCGGAGAGAGATAGCGCGGTGGCTTCAGGGCTTACGCCCTTCGGCACATCTGCCGCCCACTCCGCGTACCGCGTTGGGGCTTGTTTTATTGTTTTGCTCCTAGCAGGGGCTGTGCTCACGTTGTTCGCTTAGCCCCTGCCTAAATTATTTCGCCCCCATTCGGGGGCTCGAGAATTCGGCTCGCTTTCGCTCGCAGGTTTCCACACTGTGGCGGCGCCCGCCGCCACAATCTCGCTATGGCGCCGTCGTAATCTCACTGTTCGCCGTAAGGCGAACAATATCTTAAGCCCCGTGGGGCGAAATAGCATAGGCAGGGGTTAAGCGAGCCGTAGGCGAGGGCAACCCCTGCAAGGCATAAAATAAATTAGGAGCCCGGGGAACCCGCGGCGACAGATTCCCCCGATGGGCGTTAGCCCGGAGGAATGGCTCGGTGGCTTTCAGGGCTTACGCCCTTCGGATTATCTGCCGCCCACTCCGCGTGCCGCGTCGGGGCTCGTATATTTTTTTCGTTTATCCCCGGGGTTGCGCTCGCCGTTGGCTCGCTTTACCCCGGGCTACTGGCTGCCGCCCTTCGGGCTCGAAAATTCGGCTCGCATTCGCTCGCCACCTCCCCTAGTTTTCCCGC
>SUVM01000010.1 GCA_015062015.1 Akkermansiaceae bacterium
CCGCTGAACAAGGCAACGCCCGCGCTCAAAACAACTTGGGGGTCATGTATAATAACGGCCGCGGTGTAGATAAAAACTATGAGCAAGCAGCTCACTGGTACCGCAAAGCCGCTGAACAAGGGCATGCCGGGGCTCAATATAACTTAGGAGACCGCTATTACTTTGGCAACGGTGTAGAACAAGATTATACCAAAGCCTTATATTGGTACCGAAAGGCTGCAGAGCAAAATTATGCCGCTGCACTTTGCGACATAGGTGTCTTATACCAAGACGGCAAGGGGGTACCGCAAGACTACACCCTTGCCGCACAATGGTACCGCAAAGCCGCTGAGCAAGGATTTGCCCGCGCTCAAAATAACTTGGGGGTCATGTATAATAACGGCCAAGGTGTTACCCAAGACTACAAACAAGCTGTATATTGGTACCGCAAAGCCGCTGAACAAGGCAACGCGCGCGCTCAATACCACTTAGGCAGTAAATTCTACAATGGCCAAGGTGTGGATAAAGACTACGCCCAAGCCATACTCTGGTATCGCAAAGCGGCAGAACAAAATTATGCCCACGCTCAATATTATTTAGGAGACTGCTACTACTACGGCCGGGGCGTACAAAAAGATTACAATCAGGCATTATCGTGGTACCGCAAAGCCGCTGAACAAAATTATACCGAAGCTATATGCGACGTAGGGGTAATGTACGAAAACGGGTACGGAATAGATAAAAACTATGAGCAAGCAGCTCACTGGTACCGCAAAGCCGCTGAGCAAGGATTTGCCCGCGCTCAATGCAACTTAGCTTGGATGTATGAAAAAGGCCGAGGCGTAACACAAAACTATGCCCAAGCCGAAGCGTGGTACCGCAAAGCCGCTGAGCAAGGATACTCTCGCGCTCAAAATAACTTAGGTTATCTATATGACCTCGGTTATGGCGTAGCACAAGATCGCACCAAGGCCGCCTACTGGTACCGCAAGGCTGCAGAACAAAACAATGCCGGAGCTCAATGCAACTTGGCTTATTTGTATGAAAGTGGCCAAGGTGTAGATAAAAACTATACCTTAGCCATTCAATGGTACCGCAAAGCGGCAGAACTAGGGGACTCTCGCGCTCAAAATAACTTAGGTTATATGTACGAAAAAGGCAATGGCGTACCACAAAATTATACCCAAGCCGCAGAGTGGTACCGCAAAGCCGCTCAACAAAATAATGCCGGGGCTCAATGCAACTTGGCTTTTTTGTATGCAAATGGCCAAGGCGTAACTAAAAATGATAGAGAAGCTGCCTCTTGGTACAGCAAGTCTGCAGAACTGGGCTTTGCCCGCGCTCAATACCTTTTAGGCCAATGCTACGAAGAGGGTAAGGGGGTAAGCAAAGATAAAAAGCTCGCCCGCCATTGGTACGAAAAAGCTGCCGCCCAAAACTACGAAAAAGCCAAAGAGGCTCTCAAACATCTCACCTCCTTCTTCGGTAAACTCTTCGGCTGAGTCCGCTAACACCACGTTCCTTCCATGCACACCATCGGTATAGACTTCGGTACCACCAAAACGCTGGTAACACGCATCAACCCGGCCAACAATTGGCCGGTATCGGTACGTTTGGGTGTGGGGAGCGATTATATACCAACCACGGTGTACGTGGACGAGGGCGGGAGCATCCATTTTGGGGATGATGCGGATGAGCGCATGGCGGACGACACCGGGGCATATTTGCGCGGGTTTAAGATGAAGTTGGGCTCCCCCACACCGCTGCTCATCAGGTTTACGGAAAACGGAGAGACCATACGCCTTATGGCCAAAGACTTGGTAAGGGAGTACCTGCGCTACATACGCAAACAGGTAGAGAGCCGGGTTTTCATGGAGCAAGGTACCGTTAACTCTGCCATTATCACACGGCCTGTCAATTTCTCCCCGGCTCTGCTGGAAGAGCTCAAACAGGCTGCGCGAGAAGCCGGGTTTACAAAGGTTCACTTTACTACCGAGCCAGAGGCCGCAGGCTTGGCCTTTTGCCGCATGAATGCCGCCAAAGCCTTTAAGCGCAGCGCACTGGTGGTAGATTGGGGCGGCGGCACGCTGGACTTTGCCTTGGTAACACGCAAAGGAGACACCATATATACCCACCCGCGCCTGACAGATGGCGACACCACCATGGGCGGAGAACATTTTGACAACCTGTTGCTGAACTATATCCAACAAAACTTACAGAAAAAAAAGATTACCGAGCTCAACCACATTACAGCGCGGCAGGTGGTTCGGCGCAACAAAGAGCGCTTAAGTACCGATACACGCACCACGGTGCGCCTAAGCAGCAAAGGCGGTGCATGCCCACCCATTACGCTAACGCGCGAGCTCTTTAATGAGATGATAGCGGCCAACATCGAACAGGCAGCCAAAAAAGTGCGCAATCTCATTGCCAAAATTCCCGAAGAGAACAAACCGGAAATGCTATTGCTTGTTGGCGGCAGCTGCAAGATACCCTACATCAAAGAAAAACTGGAAGCCGCATGCGGCTTACCGGCTTACGCTTGGGAGCACTCCCGCGAGGCCGTTGGCTTGGGAGCTGCCTTGTGGAGCAACGCACCCACCGATGACATCCCGGGCATGCAGGATACCTTCCGTGTCCCCACGCCCGCCCCGGAACCCACGGACGATGCAGAGCAATACTTCCGCCAAGGAATGGCACACTACCACGGCACAGGCGTATCACCACATTACCCCCGCGCGGCCTACGATTTTTTGCGTGCGGCCCAAGCAGGCCATGCCGAAGCACAATACCTTTTAGGTACCATGTACAACAAAGGACAAGGCATGCCCCAAAACGCAACACAGGCCGCCCACTATTACCGCCAAGCGGCAGAGCAAGGCCATATCAAAGCTCAATTTGACTTGGCTAACATGTACCAACAAGGGGTTGGGGTGCCACAAGACCACGCACAGGCTCTGCACTGGTACCGCAAGGCCGCAGAGCTGGGAGACGCCGAGGCCACATACCAAGTAGGCCGTATGTATGATGCAGGTTGCGGAGTGGCTCAAAACCCCACCATTGCAGCCTACTGCTACCTTAAAGCAGCCGAGCAAGGGATTGTGCGTGCCCAATTTGACTTAGCAGAGGCCTATTACCACGGGCGAGGTGTTGTACAAAATTATACAGAGGCACGGCGCCGCTACAAACAAGCCGGCAAACAAGGCCACACTAAGTCCCAATATTTAGTGGGTTATATTTTAGAAAACGGCTTGGGTATTGCCCCAAAATACGAGCAGGCTGCCCATTGGTACCATTTGGCCGCAGAGCAAGGCCACGCAGATGCCCAATTTCGCCTCGCAAATCTTTACATAGCCGGTAAAGGAGTTACACAAAATTACGCCACCGCGGTAAACCTATATCGGCAAGCTGCCCACAATAACCACGAGCAGGCTAAAGATGCCCTCGCGCGCTTCTCTTTGTTCTTGGGTAAAACCTTCGGTTAAATCTTTTTTCTCTCCCTCCCTCTTGTCATTATTAACATCACCCAAATACTTTGCACCATGCACACTATCGGCATCGACTTCGGCACCACTAAAACGCTCGTCACGCGTCTTAACACCGAGTACGGCCGTGGCGTAACTCATGACTACAGTCAAGCCGTGTACCGGTACCGCAAAGCCGCCGCACAAGGCCATAAGCGGGCCATTCAACAGCTCAACCAACAATGCTGATAAAAAAAGCACGGCAAGAATACATTTTAAGCTTGTCAAACGGGGGGGAAGAATGAGAGAATAAAGGCCTCATCATTCTTCCTGCCCATGGGCTGCAAAATGCGGCACAAATGAGGCGGGATTCCCGACACAACAGGAAACGTTACACACATAGAAACAGACAGTTATGGCTAATCTTAACAAAGTCATGCTCATTGGCAACCTGACGGCAGATCCGGAGGTTCGCACCACCCCGAGAGGCAACTCCCTTACCGAACTGCGCTTGGCAGTAAACCGCGTTAGCAGCGGGCCGAACGAAGGCGAGCGACGCGAAGAGACAACCTTTTTAGATGTTACCTGCTGGGGGCGCACCGGCGAGGTGGCCGCCCAGTACCTGAGCAAAGGCCGCCCGGTGTTTATTGAAGGGCGCCTGCAAATGGATACATGGGAGGATAAGCAAACCGGGCAGCGCCGCAGCCGTATCCGTATTATTGCCGAAAACCTGCAGCTGCTGGGCAGCAGAGAGGGCGGCCAACAAGGCGGCGGCTACCAAAACCAACAGCGCAACAACTACGGCACCGGCGGCTACCAACAAGGCGGCGGCAACTACGGCAACGGTGGCGGCTACCAGCAAGGCGGCGGTTACCAACAGGGCGGTAGCAACTACGGCAATGGCGGCGGCTACCAGCAAGGCGGCAACAATGGCGGGTACCGCCAAGGCGGCTATAACCAACAACCCGCCCCGCAGCAGCAAGCCCCTGCCCCCATGCCCATGGAGGAGGAAGACGATATCCCCTTCTAAAGAAGTTGGAAGTTGGAAGTTGGAAGTTGAAAGTTGGAAGTATTAAGTAGGTATTCTCTGCGTGTTATCCTACCAAGCAGCTCTGGACTGGTTGTACTCCACACAAATGTTCGGCATTAAGCTGGGCTTGGAGGGCATTACACACTTGTTGCGAGAGTGCGGGGTGCTCTACCCGCGCTCTCGCGTTATCCATGTAGCGGGCACCAACGGTAAGGGGTCCACCTGCGCGTTTGCAGAGAGCATTGCGCGTGCTGCCGGGTACCGCACGGGCTTGTTTACCTCGCCCCATCTGGTGCGTTTTAACGAGCGCATACGCGTTAATGGGCAAGAGATACCGGATGCCGATGCGGCACGGCTTATCGGCAAAGTGAAGGCACTTATTGAGCCGTGGGAGGTAAAGCCCACGTTTTTTGAGCTGGTGCTGGCTATTGCGATGATGTATTTTGCCGAGCAGGAGGTGGATTTGATGGTGCTGGAAACCGGCATGGGCGGCCGTTTGGATGCCACCAATGCCGTGCCCAAAGATGTGGCGGTGCTTACCCCCATTGGTATGGACCACACGCAGTACCTGGGTAGCACCCTATACGATATTGCAGGCGAAAAAGCAGCCATTTTTGCCTGGCACCGCCCTGCCCTTACCGCCCCGCAAGAGCCGGAGGCCATACGCGCCATCCACAAGGCCGCACAGGCTATGGATACCGATTACCGCGTGGTGGACGAAGAATGCACCCTGCCGCTGGGCTTGCGCGGGGCATACCAAAAACGCAATGCTGCGCTGGCTTTAGCGGCGTTGCGGGCGTTGCCGCACTTTTTAGCCTCGGATGCCGAAATTGAGCGCGGGCTGGCAGAGGTTTGCTGGCCGGGGCGCTTTGAGGAGGTAGCCCCGGGGGTGATTATGGACGGCGCGCATAATCCGCCGGCCATGCGTGTGCTTACCGCAGCATGGCAAGAGGCCTACGGCACACAAAAAGCACGCTGCATTTATGCCGGCAGTGCAGACAAGGCTTTGGACGAGGTGCTGGAGCTGCTCTCTCCCATTGTGGGTGAGTGGGTGCTGCCACCGGTGCAGTCGCCCCGCATTCTCCCTGCTGCCGAGATGGCGCAAAAAGTGCGCGCTGTCTCTGCAGCCCCCATCCATACCCCCGCTACTTTGGCAGAGGCTCTGCAACAGCCCCTGCCCCCGCACACGCTTATTTGCGGCTCGTTCTTCCTGCTCGGGGAGGCTAAAGCCTACCTGCAACAATGCACCGACTACCGTAAAACGGAACAATAGCCCGGGCGAATTGGGGATTTTTAATTTTTAATTTTGAATTTTGGATTTTTAATTTTGAAGCAAGAGAGTTTTTTGCTGCAAAAGAAAAAAGGATTGAATTTTGCTTGACAAAGAGGGGAAAACGGTGTACAAGAACCGCTCACTAAACCAAAAATTACTGAGTTATGGCTAACATGCAAGTTATTCTCGCTACAAAGATTGAAGGTCTGGGCTGTGAAGCCGACCTCGTTACCGTGAAAGCCGGTTATGGCCGCAACTACCTGATTCCTCAGGGTCTTGCGTTCGAGGCTACGCCCGCCAACCAGCGTTTCATCAACATGCTCCAGAAGAAGCGCGCCGAGCGCGAAGCCGCAGAGCTGGCTAACTTCCAAGAGATTGCTGCCAAGATTGCTGCCGTCACGGTCAACCTGACCCTCGAGGCCGGCGAGAATGGCAAGGTATTCGGTGCCATCACCAACCAGCAGATTACCGAAGGCTTGGCCGCTCTCGGCATCGAGATCGACCGCCACAGCATCGAGCTGGAGAAACCCCTCAAGAAGTCCGGCACCTACGAGGTACCCGCCAAGCTTCATGCTCAGGTTACCGCTTCCGTCAAGGTTGTGCTTGTTGTTAAGGGCGAAGTTGTTGCTGCCGAGGAGGCTGCACCCGCCGAAGAACAGGCCTGATTCTGACACATAACCAACTTAAAAGGGGCTTACGGTTAGAACCGTAAGCCCCTTTTTTAAGTTGGAAGTTGGAAGTTGGAAGTTGAAAGTTGAAAGTAGGAAGGGGGGGGAGTTAATTGCCGGTCAATACGCGGCGAAGAGCATCGGAGCCGTAATAATTTGCGGCTTCGATACGGTGCATTTCGTCGCGCAAAATGTACGGCGAGGTGTTAAGAGCCTCCATGGCCTCCAGCACGTCCATATAAGACACAGAGGACAAAATGTGCCCCATGGCATCTAAACGCGCTAAAACAGGCTCTATTTGCTTTGCAGCGGCATCTGCCGAGGCGCGGTCTTGCACGGAGGCCAACACGGCTCCCCCATTGGCACAAATTTGAGCAAATGCGGCAATAGCCTCTTGCTTTTGCTGTGGGGTATACGTTTGGGCAGGCGGGGGCAAATCAACGGAAACCTGCTCGGAGAGGTCGGGCAGTTCCTCCGCGGGTTCCGCCACATCGTTGCTTTCCTCCTGTTCTTCGTTATCGTACGGAACATCGACGGGGCGGTCTTGCTCCTCTTCTTCCGCAGATTGCGCGGCGGCTTCGGCTGCCTCTTCCGCATGTATAATAGCGGTTATGTCGAACCACATTTGCATGGTGTACACCTTACCATCGCGGGGCAGCAAAAAGGACATACGGCCATAAATGGGTCCCTCTTGGGTACGCACCATCTTTTGGTCCGCCTTTTCGGCTTGAGGCAAAGCATCCATGATAATGGGGATGAGGTCCAGCGCGGCGGGGTCCTCGCCCATTTGCCAAGCGGTTTCTTCCGTAAGGCCGGGGCCGCCGCTAATACCGGCAATCTTGCCTTGCAGGGCAATTTGTAACTCACTACCCACGGTTTGCAACAGCTCCGGGGTTACCTCGCCGGGCTCCAACACCTCTGCCAAAGAGGCATTGAGGGCACTTGCCAAGGCCATCGAGCCGTAGTAACGTGCACCGATAATGCGGTTCCGAATGGCGGCAAGGCGCTCCTCCGTAACCCCGGCGGCTTCTAAGGCTTTGGCCAGTGTCTCTTCGTCTATATACTGAATCCCGAACGTAAGCTCGGATACAATCTCAAAACGGGCTTTTACCTTGGGGGCTGCGGCATCTGCCGAAGCGCGGTCGCTCACGCCCTCCAAAATTGTATAGCCGGAGCTTAAAGCGCGCACAAAGTCGGAGAGGATGCGCTGCATTTCATCTTGCTCGGCAGCGGCATCTGCGGCGGCAAGTGCCGCCTCCGGAGTTGCTTCCTCTGCCGGGCTTTGACCCACGGCAACCCCGCACATTACCAACGGCATTACAGCCGGTATTAAACAACGTAATTTCATGATGCTGAATCTTAACACCCTAGCAAAAACTTGACAAGTAAAAAATCTGAAAAAGTACAAAGTTGAAAGTTGAAAGTAGGAAGGGGGGGGGAGGGCGATGTTCTACTTTTTAAGGAAGAAGCCGCGTTGTTTATCGGAGATGGGGAGGCCGGCTATTTGCATGGCACGCAACATTTCTTCCCACAGCGCGCGGCGCTCGGCAAGGTCTTGAGTGCGGATAAGGTAGGAAGGGTGGTGGGTTACAATGACGGGTATGCCGCAAAACGCGCCGTCCATGCGGCGGTAGTCTGCCAGCGGCAGGTCGCCTTGCTGCAACAAACCGCGTGCCGCAATGATACCCAATGCCACGATAACACGCGGCTGCACCAAGCGAGCCTCCAGCTCTACAACGGAGGTGGAGAAACGGATTTCTTTGTCGTTGGGGGCGCGATTGTTGGTGGTTTGGCGAGGCAAAGAGGGGCGAAACTTGACCAAATGGGTGATGTATACCTGCTCTCGGCTAAGCCCCATGGCTTTAAGGATGCCATTGAGCTTTTCGCCTGCCTCGCCGCTAAAGGGGCGGGCGGCTCGCTCGTCGTAATAGGTGGGGGCATCACCCACAAACATGATGTCTGCCTGCCGGTTGCCCTCCCCCGGTACAAGGGTGGGGCGTAGGGTGCCCAGCTCTCGCAAGGGGCGCCACCCGGGCAGCATACGGGCCATGTTCTCCCACACTTCTGCGGCATTGCTGCCACCGGGGCGGAAGAAGGGTATCTCCGGCTCGGCGGCTTCTTCTGCTGCGGTGGCAGGGGGTGCCTCCGGGGCGCTCAGGGCGGCGCGCAAGTCTCTAATGCCGGCTACCTCTGCAGCGGCAGGCGGAGCCGCAGATGCCGAAGCCTGTTGCTGCGGGGCAGAAAACGCCTGCGGAGCACGCACGGAGGCAGGGGCTGCAAGCGGTGCACGGCCACCGCGCTTTGCCGCGAGCATCCATTCCCGCAAAATGCTGCGCGCCTGCTCGTCTACCGGTAGGCGCTCCACCCCCTGCTCTTGCAGGGAGCGCAGGTAATCTATAACAAGCCCGGGTGCCGTAATCATACTACAAATAATAAATTAATGACCAATAAACTTAGCGGCTTCGGGGTGGCCTTTTTCCGCAGCTTTACGGAACCATTTGTTGGACTGCTTTTTATCCTTTTTCACCCCATGGCCATAGTAATAACAACAGCCTAAGTTGTACATGGCCTCCATATATCCTTTATCCGCCGCCTTGCGGTACCACTTCACCGCCTTTTCGTAATCCACACTTGTGCCGCGACCATGGTAGTAACAACAACCTAAGTTAAACCATGCTTCCTCCATATAACTGTCTTCCAAGCTCTTGAAAAGCTCGTAGGCTTTGTCGTAATCAATAAAGGTGCCGTTACCATGGTAATAACAGCAGCCCAGGTTATAGATGGCTTCGGGTATTTTATTTTGGGCAGCACGCTCGTACCATCTCATAGCCTCGTACACGTCTTTATCCGCACCGTTGCCGTGCTCGTAGCACAATGCCAAGTAAAATTGCGCAAGGCCTATATTTTGCTCTGCGGCTTTGCGGTACCATTGGAACGCTGCGTCCGCATCCGGCTCGGTGCCGATGGCTTTATCATAACAATAGCCTAACTCAAAGCAGGCGTCGGCGTGGTGCTGCTCTGCCGCTTTTTTATAGCAATTAAAAGCTTCTTTGGGGTTTTTCTTCGTCCCGATACCCTCTGCATAGCAAAGACCAAGCGAATACATGGCATCCGTATGCTCTTGTTCCGCAGCTTTTTTGTAGTAGGCGAAAGCTTCTTTTACATTCTTAGCCACATGCTCGCCCTCAGAAAGCATCTCTGCCACCATATATTGAGCGTCGGCACGCCCGGCATCTGCCACACGGCGGTACCACTTGTAAGCCTCGGCAGGTTGCGGTGTTATATTTTCCCCACGGTAGAGGGTTTGGGCCAAAACATACTGAGCATTGACATTACCCTGTTCTGCGGCTTTACGGAACCATTCTACGGCAGTTTCCGCATTGCGCTCTGCACCGGAGCCTTTAAGGTAACAGAGCCCTACAATGTATTGCGAGCGCATGTTGCCGGATTGCGCGGATTTGAGGTAATCATCAAATTTATCTGCCGCATCGGCAGGCACGCTGTCTGCAAAATTGATTAAGAGCTGCACACAATTATGATGCTTATTAGCACTAGCTGCATCTATGGCAGTACGCCCCTCGGCATCTGTGGTATTTACCGCAATATCCGGCACGGATAACAGGGCTTCTACGGTAGCGGTGTGCCCGTTCTCTGCTGCCAGATGCAAGGCGGTGCAGCCATCGGCATCTGCCAGGTTAACATCTACCCCGGGTATAGATAACAGGCTCTTAATTGCCTGTACTTTACCCGCCGCCGCTGCCCTATGCAGCCAAGTGCGCTGATGCTCTGCCGTGGCGTTAACATTTGTGTTCTCAGCCGTCAGCAATACTTTTACCATATCAGCATTATCGGCATCCACAGCATGCTCAACGGCGTTTTGCTTTGCCTGTTGCTCAATCTCTGCACCGCCGAGGCTGAGCAGCATTTTCACCATATCGGGCATGTTTTGCTGCACGCAAAGCATCAGCACTGTATTGCCGTCCGCATCTGTGGCATTAATGTCTGCCCCGGCTTGGTGAAGCACTTTTACGATTTCCGTTTGGTCCGCCAAGGCCGCCAGCATCAAAGCTGTCTTTTTTTCTTTATTAGGCTTATTTTTATCCACCTTATCGGCGGCCAGCAAGGCCTCTACCAAAGCAGTATCTCCGCTGCGTACAGATAAGGTAAGGGGGGTGTCTCCGTTGGCATCCGCCGCGTTAATATCTACCGATGCCATGGCAAGTAATTGCCGGATTCGCCTCACCGTCACACCATCTCCCGAGCGCGCCTCGTGAATTGTGTAAGTAAGGGGTGTTTTGCCTGCCGAATCCGATGCATTGAGGTTGTACCCTGCCTTTTCCATTAACCGCAATACGGATTCATCCAACGCCCCGCTATATGAGTTGATTTGGAAGAAGTTTAGATAATTCTCTGCATGATAGCCTTTTTTGCTCAAAATATCCCGGGCCTCTGTAGCGGAAATCTCGGCAGAGGCGCCGGCTTGGCGCAATAAATCCGCACAGGCACTATCTGCCGACTTTTCTGCCAAGGCCAAGGCCGTGTAGCCGTCGGTATCCGCCTTGTTCAAATCGATACCGGGAACCGCCAAGAGAGCTTGCAGCACCTCTGCATTATCATTTTTAACTGCCAGCAGCAAGGGAGTTAACCCACTATCATTCTTTTGGTTAATATGCTCCGCGTATGGGGTTGCATAAAAGCGTACAAGCTCGGGGAATCTGCCGTTTACCGCACGGTGAAAAACGTTGTTACCGCTGTAATCTTTTATTTGGGGGCGCGCGCCGTGCTGCATCAGCAATTCCACGCAAGCCACATGCCCGCATTGCTCGGCATTATTCAGCGGCATACTCTCGCCGTCCGAATCGGTAACCGGGGAGATACCGGCCTCGATAAACTGCTTCAGGTTGCTGACGTCTCCGCGCCGTGCGAGCAGATTCAAAGCATCCTCTGCCACTTTATCTATATGGGAGCTGTGCATCAGCACCAATTTCACCGTTTCAGCATCCCCCGTTTCCATGGCAGCCAAAAACAGTTTTCTGCCGGAAGACGTGTTCGCATCAATGGAGGCTCCGGCTTCTATTAATGCCTCCATGCATTCTTTGTGTCCGGCAAATGCCGCCCACTCCAATGCAGGGTTCAGCACAGATACGCCGGTACCATCCGTGAGATAAGACTCCTGTTCGCTCAAAAATTTCTGCACCACCTCAATATCATTGGCCAACACAGCGCTCACCAAAGGCGAAAAATCGCGCGTATAGTAAGAATCCGCCATGATGTACAAGGAAACCAAGCGGGCATCGTGAGACTGCTTAGCCTCGGCATAACTCTTGCTCTCATCATTCTTAATGCGGTTGAGCTGACGGCGGGCAGCAGACGATATTTTGAAACGCAATTCCGCATCGTCGCACATCTTGAGCAATTTAAGCCCATGGCTTGCCTTAGAGCACAAATCCAGCTTAGGAGCATGCAGCAATGCATCTGCAATGGCCTCGTACTCGTGCTCCACTGCATAATACAAAGGGGTATTGCCAAAGGTATCCGCCTCATTCACATCTTGCCCGTCTTGCAGCAACTGTTTCACCATCTCTTGCTCGCCGCATTGCACAGCCAGTGTCAGCGGGGTCCAGGCAGAGGTATCTATGCCCGGCTGCTCCAACAAAAACTGTACGGTCCGCATCTCATGCGCATCCAAAGCCTCTTTAAGCATGCTCTTGCCCGAGGCGGATTTTCGGTTTACATCTGCCCCCAGCTCAATCAGCACTTTTGCATACAGGTAGTTTTTATCCTTAACCGCCTGTTTCAAGGGATAGGCCAAAGGCAATATAGCTACGCCACCCACGGCACACAACGCAACACCCCCCACTACCCAACGCTTCCACTTCAGGGGGCGCTTGGCGGGCTTTGGCTGTTGCAGCGTTGCCGATTCCGGCTCCGAAGACAGTTGAGGCGTAGGTTCTTCTTCGTTCATCATAGCTATAAGGACATGGTGAGTGTACTCCTAAAGGCGCTTTTTTTCAAGAAAAATCCCGTAAAAGCGACTTTTTCTCAGCAAAAAAACGGATGAATTCAAGAAAATGCCTTGACACACAGCTAAAGTAAGCGTATACTCTCCCCGTTCTTACAGCATAGGGCTATGGTGTAATTGGCAACACATCGGTTTCTGGCACCGCTATTCGGGGTTCGAGTCCCTGTAGCCCTACTCAGTACAAAGCACCTCTGCACGAGGTGCTTTTTTTATGGTCTGTTAAGGTTCGGAATACCCGAGACGGCGGTTATACGAATCGTAAAAGACGACCCGGCCGGAGAGAAGTTCGTGGTAACCACGTTGGCGATTATAGTCGTCGTAATACATCACGCGGTCTGCACGGTGCTCTGCATAACCCAAGCGGCGGTTATACGAATCGTAGTAGGCGATGCGGTCTCCGAACTCGGGCTCAGATTTGCCGAGATAGCGGTTGTAGTCGTCATAATAACGGATTTCGCCATTGCCTACAGGCTCTGCGTAGCCTAAATAACGGTTGTAGGCGTCGTAAAACTTGAGGGTACCATCGCTTTCCGCCTCAGTTTTGCCGAGGTAGCCATTATAGTCATCATAATGGTTCAGGTTATGGTGTGTAACCAGCTCTACACGGCCGTTGAGCTTGCCGAAATGCGGAAAGTACGAGGCGCACTCTGCCGCCAAGGCATTTGCTACCAGTAAAAGGCCGCCGGTTGCAGCAGCTATTTTAGAAAGAATGTTCATCATGATTGGGCAATGGCTTCTGCGCAGCGGCGGCCATCCAAAGCGGCGGATACAATGCCGCCGGCATAGCCTGCACCCTCGCCGCAGGGGTACAAACCCGGCAACTGCGGGTGTTGCAGGCTTTCTTTTTCGCGCGGAATGCGCACGGGGGAGCTGGTGCGGGTTTCGCAACCGATGAGCAAGGCATCTTCCCCGGCAAAGCCACGCAATTTGCGGTCGAAATAGCGCAAACCCTCCTTCATACGCCACGCCACTTGTGCAGGCAACAGGGCGTTGAGGTCCGCAGCGGTGAGCCCCGGCTCGTATGTGGAGGACGGCAGGCATGCCGACACACGCCCGGCCAGAAAATCCGCCACACGCTGTGCGGGGGCTTTTTGGGCACCGCCGCCGGCTAGGGAGGTAGCGGTTTCCAATGCGCGTTGATAAGCAATGCCGGAGAGCACGCCATGCTCTGCGGCAAAGGCATCCGTATCCTCGGGCTCTACGGTAACAACAAAACCGGAGTTAGCATAGGGGGAGTCTCTGCGAGAGAGGGACATACCGTTTACCACTACCTCATCCGCCGCAGTGGCAGCCGGTACAATATGCCCGCCGGGGCACATGCAGAAAGAATGCACCCCGCGCTCCTCTATTTTGGTAGCCAGCGCGTAACGAGCAGCGGGCAAACCATGGGGGCGCTCCTCGGCAGGCCGCAAATGGTATTGCGCCGCATCGATAAGGGATTGGGGATGCTCTATACGCACGCCCACGGCAAAAGCTTTGCGCTCTAACAACAGCCCCTCTGCCTGCAACATGCGGTACACGTCTCTGGCGCTGTGGCCGGTAGCTAAAATAACGGCATCTCCCTGCCACTCTTTACCGTCTGCCGTGCGTACCCCGGCTACACGCGTGCCGCCGCAGGAACGTAACAGAGCACACACGCGAGATTCAAAATGCACCTCTCCGCCGGCCCGAATGATGCTTTGCCGCATGGCTTTTATGATGTCCGGCAAGCGGTCCGAGCCGATGTGCGGGTGCGCATCGGTCAAAATCTCGGGCGAGGCACCATGGGCTACAAAGGTTTCGTACACCTCCATCACCGGGCCGCGCTTGGTGGCACGGGTAAACAATTTGCCGTCAGAAAAAGTGCCGGCACCGCCTTCTCCGAAGCAGTAGTTAGACTCCGCCTGCGCTAAACCAAACACGCCTTCGTGCAGCGGAGAAATGTCAAACTTGCGCGCGGTGACGTCCTTGCCACGCTCTAACACAATAGGGCGCAGACCCAGCTCCAAACAACGCAGAGCGGCAAACAACCCCGCAGGCCCGCACCCTACAATGATGACGCGGCGTGCCCCTGTTGCCAAGGGCGCATAGCAACGCTCTATGGGGGCGGCGGGCGGCAATGCCTCGTCCACCGCCACTAAAAGGCGCAACTGCTTACAAATAGGGCGGCGGCGCGCGTCGATGCTTTCTTTAAGCAAACGCATACCCTGTACGCGTTTCGGAGAAATCTGCAGCTCCCGGGCCACAGCCTTGCGGCGCGCATCTTCCTTTAACACTTGGCGCAACGGCAGGTGAATATCCAACTCGGTAATCATGGCTCGTGGTCTATACATTGTTGCATGCAAAGCGCGGGAGATACTTCGCCGGGGTCAGCAGATGCCACTTCCTGAGCCGGCACGCCGGCCACGGTGGTATGCGGGCGAACATCTGCCAACACCACAGAAGAAGCTGCCACCTTGGCGCACTCGCCAATCTCCACCCTGCCCAATACTTTTGCACCGGCACCAATCAGCACGCCACTGCGTACAATGGGGTGGCGTGCACCGCCTTTTTCTTTACCGGTACCGCCCAATGTTACCTCGTGCAACAGGGAAACATCGTTCTCAATAATCGCGGTCTCGCCCACCACAAATCCTGTACCGTGGTCCAGCAAAATACCGCAACCAATTTGTGCCGCCGGGTGAATATCCACCCCAAATACCTCGCTGCCAATACTTTGGAACAAAAGCGCAAGCAAATGCCGCCCCTCTTGCCACAACAAATGCGCCACGCGGTAGGTGGCTAAGGCATGAAACCCCTTAAAAAACAGCAGCGGCTCGAGCATGTTGTGGCAAGCGGCATCTCGCTCCACCACGGCAAGCAGGTCTGCCGCCATGCATTCCACCACCAGCGGATTCGCTTTCAAAATAGTGCGTATCAGGGGCTCCAGCTCGTCTCTCCCCATATCGCGGCGAGATAATTTGCGCGCCAAGCGCACCGCCACGGCATTACCCAAGCCGGTACGGCTCAACACAACGTCATCCAAAATCCCCATCAATTTAGGTTCCTGCTCTGCAGCAAGCTCTGCAACAGGGTAAAGCTGTTGCCAAACAGCAACAGCCAAGCCCTTTTCTTTAGGTACCATCTTTTCCGGGCGCAGTATCATGGTGTTATTCTCCCCCGCGATTATGTAAAAATATTAATCCTCGCAACAGCAATCGCGCAAGAGGTCATCCAGGCGATAGGTCATCTCTGCCAGGGCTTTGCGCGCTTTGGTATCCGGCAGCAGCCAAAGCACTTCGCGTGCTTCCTCGTTGCGTGCCAACCCCTCTGCCACAGAAAGCCGAATCGCCTCGCGGAAAGCCTCCGTACCTTTAAGGCGGCTGTAATCTATCTCCTCGTGCCGCTCCACACAAGCGCGCACCTGCTCTGCTACATCCTCGCAAGAGGACTCCATGAGGAAAAATACCGGCAGGGTCAGCTTACCTTTTTCGGCATCGGTGCCCAAGGTTTTGCCGGCGCCTTCGTCCGTGCCGGTCAGGTCCAGACAATCGTCGTAAATTTGATAAGAGATACCCAGCAGCGTGCCCATACGGTTGAGCTGCTCCACAATCTCCTCATCCATACCCTGCAAATAAGCAGCCCCGCTCATGGCAATAGCAAAGAGAGTAGCTGTCTTTTTACGGATAAGCTCGTAGTAGTCGGCTCGGCTCATATCGGCATCCCACAAGCGGGTGGATTGCTCTACCTCGCCTTGGCACAAATCGCGCATGGCGATGGCCATTTTGCGGCAAAACTTACTGCCGCCGATTTCCGTACCCATAACAATGGCCTGAGCTATCAGCGTATCGCCCAACAACACCGCCAACTCGTTGCCCCAAAGGGCGTTTGGTGTGGGTTGGTCTCTGCGGGTATCGGCCTTGTCCAGCACGTCGTCATGAATGAGAGATGCCATGTGCGTCATCTCCAACAAAGCTGCAAAAACCACATGCTCTCTCTTAATACCGCCGGTTGCCGCTGCGGTAAGCAACACCAGCCCCGGACGCAACATTTTACCCTGCCCGCGGCAAATGCGGCGCATGTAATCCCGCACATACGGCTCAAATGTTTCCGTTTGTGCGGCAATCTCATCCCGCACCTTCTGAAGCTCTTTTTGTATAAGCTTAAGGTGTGATTTCTTTTCACGCAATCTGCTGAAAAACGGGATAGCCATGTTCGTAAGGTGGAGCAAGTGCGCGGCAACCATAGCAGAATTTTGCCTCTTTTGCAATCCTTATTTGATACTTACAATCTAAAAAACCTAAATTAAAAGCCAAAAGAAGATTCTGACAACAAAAATACCCCCCCCAAAAAAAATCTCAAACGACCATCACAAAACAATCCAACGCCCTTTCTTATCGGACCCCTCGCGCAACACCATTCCTTTGCTTTTTAATTGAGCAAGAGCATATTTAACAGCATCTTTGCTGATAGATAAAGCCAAACCCACCTTAGCATAGGTAGCGGACGGATGAGCTTTAATATACTTCAAAACAGCCCGTTGATTATCGGAAAGTGACGTATGTGACAAATCCTGTTGTGGTTTAGGAGCAACTGTATCTACTATTCCGCGAGGAAAAGTAACAAGTACCCCGGCAGAATCAACCTTAAATTGAGGTGGTGCCACCTGCGCTTCGGCACAGGTTTTATACATACGCCCGATGCCGGATCCCCATTTTTCCACAATGTTCATTTTATGAAAAACATCTGCAAGAATAGGGTTTCGCAAGCTGGAACAACCATTCAACATTTGCTGTTCTGTAATACAATACAAGGCTCCGGGAGAAAAGATTTCCACTCTATCCGGAAACACGGCAACACGAATATGTGCATGGGTTAAATAATTACGATGCAACAACGCATTCGATAACGCTTCGCGAATAGCACTAATGGGGATTTCGTACACATTATCCCGGTAAAGCCCATTAATGCGTGCCCCCGTATTAATATGCCGCAAAATAAAGGCTTGTGCATCTTCTAACTGCTTACATACAGAACCGTCAAATTCTTTCTTATCCAAAAATTCATCCGTAGTATTACCTACGAATGCTCCGCATTGTATCCGGGCAAAATAAATATCGTTATAAGTCAGCAAACGAAATGCAACTGTCGGCATCAGTACATTTGCGCGTCGGCTCAACAATTTCCAACCCACCATCTGTTCCATTGAAACGGGTTTTGCATCATCCCCCAAATAACTATGAATTAATTTAGCCAAACCGGCTATATCCGAATGATTTACGGGACCAGCATCCCTCTCTACCACAGAGTCGTAAGATTTATTATTTCCTTCTAAAATAAGCTCCTCCAGTTGCTCTCGTTCTGCATTGCGAGTCGTCGCACCAATGCGTACATAGGTACCAACATTCATGCCTTCTTTCTTTATAAAGTATGGTGTATGGCGGCCATGCGGAATCTCTGCCACAACGATTGTTTTATTTTCAACCGTTTCTACGCTGAGGCTCACATAAATTTGAGGAGTACAAGCCTCGGCAATCATGTTAATAAGATTATCTTTCAGAGCAGCGATGCTATCTACCTCTATTCCACAAATATTTTTATAGTCATCTACCCCGAATATAATGCGCCCGCCCGATTGACTGTTAGCAAAAGCTACAACGGTTTTAAGCAATTGCCTATCTTTCTTCGGCAATTCCTGCTTAAATTCTAACACTTCGCTTTCGCCTCTACGAATATCATCTACGGTCGACATACTTATACCACTGTATCATATATAAGGGTGATGTCAAGAAAAAACGCCCTGTAAACGCCCTGTAAACGCCCTGTAAACGCCCTGTAAACGCCCTGTAAACGCCCTGTAAACGCCCTGTAAACGCCCTGTAAATGCCCTGTAAATGCCCTGTAAACGCCCTGTAAACGCCCTGTAAACGCCTTGTAAACGCCTTGTAAACGCCTTGTAAACGCCTTGTAAACGCCTTGTAAACGCCTTGTAAATTTACACCCTTTGTCCTCTTTATTTCGGAGCAGTGAGAGATACAACAAGTTTATGCAAAATATCGCGGTCGTCCGCTTGGCTGGATACCAAAAGCCTATCTGCCGTTGCACACTCCTGCAAATCGCGGCGTGCTTTTTTAAGGCTGAGTTTACCACAGGTACGCGCAGCATTAAATAAGGCATAAGCATTGGGCGAGCCGTCTTTTTTAAGGGGTAGCATTTTGCGGTCCTGCGGCAACAATTTATTCACAGCGGCCTCGAAAGAGCGGTAATTATCTGCTTTGATGGAAAAAGCGTCCATCAGCAAACGGGCGCAAAAACGGTTGCGCACGGTAGGCACGATGGCTGCACGCATAATAGAAACCGCTTGTTCGCCGTGCTCCAGTTGCTCATTGATAAGGCGAACAGCTAAGCGACAATTGTTCTGCTCTATGGCACGGGAAATTTCAAATATCACCCCATTGCGAGATACCGCTACCATTAAATCAATATCCGGTAGGGTAATACGGCGGCGCTCTGCCCCCAAATACACGTCTATTTTAGATAATTCGTTGGCAATTTGCCGTGTACTCTCGTTAACACGTTGCACAAACAAATCCAACGCGTCATTATCGAATGTCAAGCCATGTGGTTTAGCCATGCGCAAGGTCAACGCCGCTACCTCCGACTCCCAACCGGGTTTTGAAATGTCTATTTTAGTAAATTCCTTAACCTCTGCCACTTTCGACAGATTTTTAAAGAAAACGCGCCGCTTATCCACCTCGGCAGCACTCAGCACAAAGTAAGTGTCGTTCGGCAGGTTTTGTAAGGCAGCTACCAGGCTTTCCAACGCCTCCTGCACGGCTTCGCTACGGGCACCGGAGGGTGTGTCGGCCATAAAGGTAGCACCTTTCAACCAAATGACTTTGCGCCCACCGAACATGTTGAACATTTGCAGGCCGGATACCGCACGTTGGATGATGCCAACGGCTTCGTCCGCAGTGGCGGCGGCACCGTCTATCGTTTCGTCTCCCCAGCCGTCTCCGCCGGCTGTTAATTCGGTATATGTTTTGAGAGCCGCACTACCTGCGGCTCCCTCATCGCTGCCGAAAAATACATACGCTGTGGCGGTTGCTGCCATGGCCTGCATTATACCCCAAACGGGGTACCGCGTCAACGTTCTTTTAATACAAAAGTACCTTCACTTTTACCCACTACCGTATTTTCCATCATACGGCTTTCGTAGGTATAAGTACCGCTTTCTTTAGAGGTAAACTTAATGCGGTACACCTCTGTTACGGCACCTTGGTTGCTGATAAGACAGCCGCTGTCAGCATTCTCTTGTTTGTACTGAAACTGAGAGGGGTCTATTTCCCGCTTACCGTCCAGCACCATCACCAACGGGCCGGCAGCAGGCACGGCTGCGGCCTCTTCACTATCTTCTCCGAAGGGGATAATGCCCGTTACCGCCTTGCCCATACTCTTAACACCACCGCCTGCGGTCTCTAACAAAGCTTCCGTACCGGCTATGGCTCCACCTGTGGCCAAAAGCGCACTTGTTAAACAAGAGCTTAACACTAAAGCCGAACATGCAAGCGTACAATACGTTATTTTGTTTTTCATGGCGCGGAATATTACCACATATCCCTACAATGTCAAGATTTTAAGCGTGTTTTATCCGAATTAACATCTGTACGTCAAAAAAAGGTTTGCCTGATAGGGGGGCAGATGATATAATCCGCGCGCGCAAATGCTCAACACATGAATAAAGGGTACATCAGTGCTTTTTTAGCGGCCGTGGCAGCCTCATTATTAATGGGGATGCTATGCATCTTTGTGCGAGAATCCCATTGTTGCGCGCAGTTGTGCTCTATCTCCCGTTTCGGGATTGGTTTACTGCTTATCGGCCTGTTTGGTGCCGTATGTGTTTGGCGTGGTAAAGGGAGTTTGCGTTTTTCGGGCATGGCGTTCATCTCCGGCATTGGTATCAGCCTGTGTATTTTATTTTACTTTTTGGCGATTAAAGAAACATCGGCTGGGGTGGCGGCTTTGCTACCGGCAACCGGGCCGCTTTTTGCTGCCGTGTGGGAGGCCCTGCTGGAGCACCACTTGCCACCTAAGCGAGATGCGTTGCTTATTTTAACGGCAGGGCTGGGTATTGTGCTGGTTTCCCTGTTATCCGGGTCGGCAAACGGCGGGCAAAATGATGCGTTGGGAATTTTGTACGGTTTGTTGTCCGGTTTGTTCTATTCTCTTTATATTGTACTGGCTCATTTCATGAAGCCAACGGTAAGCCTGCTGCAACGCACGTTCTGGCAATCATTGGCCGGCACATGCGTTCTGCTGCCGGCTTTGCTGTTGGCTGCCGCACCGTGGGAAAACTTTAGCACCGGTTGGCCGTGGCTGTTGGGTATCGGGTTATGCCAAGGGGTGGGGGTACTGGTGCTTGTTGCTTATGCCATGCGGCGCTTGAGTTCTCTGGAGTTCGGCATTGTCTCTTGTTTAGAGCCTATGGAGGCTGCCCTTATCGGATTTGTATTTTATGCAGAGGCTATGATGACCGGGCAATGGTGCGGTTTCGCCTTGGTGCTTTCTGCACTATTGGCCAAATCTGTCATGGCACGCCAAACAACACTGCAGCCGCCGGCCCCCACGGCAACGGACGACTCTTACGAACAGGAATATAACCAAAACCTCATCACTTAAATGTACTCAGATCTCTGCCAAGTGCTCCGCCGCTTTAAGCATTTTGCCGTTATTTCTCACTTTCGGCCGGATGGCGATGCCATTGGTTCTACCTTAGCCTTAGCCCTTACCTTGAAAGCCATGGGCAAAACTGTGGAAATATGGAATCAGGATGGCTGCCCTGCACGTTTTGCGTTTTTAAGCGGAGCGGCAGATATTGCCCCGGTGCCGAATGCCTTGCCCAAGGGGTTGGAATGCTTTATTTGTGTGGATACCGGAGATTTGAAACGCATTGGCGAGCCCGGCATGGCTCTGTTTGCCCAAGCTCCGTTTACGGTTAACATAGACCACCACGGCACCAATACCTGCTATGCACAGCTCAACGTGGTGCGCGGCCAAGAAGCAGCTTGCGGTTGCATTATTGCCCAAATTATTGATGCGTTAGAAATGCCGCTCACCAAGCCGATAGCAGATGCGCTGTATGCCGCTATATCAACGGATACGGGCTCCTTCCAATACAATACCACTACCCCCGAGGTAATGCGCACAACTGCCCGCTTGCTGGAAGCCGGGGTGGATGTGGGCGACATCAACCGCCGTATTTGGCAAGAATCCCCATTGTCTGCCTATGTCATGCAAAAAGAGGTGCTCAATAATATGATTATTGAAGAAGGGGGGGCATTGTCTCACTACTCTATGCCGGCGGGTAAAAAAGCCGAGCTACAGGTGAGTATGGAAGATTGCAAAGATTTGGTGGACTACATCCGCATATGGAAAGGTGTTAAGGTATCTGCCATT
Organism: Akkermansiaceae bacterium; assembly: GCA_015062015.1. Classification (GTDB taxonomy): domain Bacteria; phylum Verrucomicrobiota; class Verrucomicrobiia; order Verrucomicrobiales; family Akkermansiaceae; genus Akkermansia. Next base: position 21,848 of record SUVM01000010.1, read on the forward strand.
TTTGAAGATTTGGAAAACGGAATGATACGCGTTTCCCTGCGCTCCAAAGTGCCCGATATTAATGTGGCCGACGTAGCGGGAGAATTTGGCGGCGGTGGTCATAAAGCGGCCTCCGGTATTCGCATGCACGGCACACTGGAAGAATGCCGGGAAAAAATCTTAAACAGCCTGCGCAGAGAATTACGAAAATGAGTCATACTACCCCCCTGCCCTGCCCCGAGCCACCCCATGGCGTGTTACTGGTGGATAAAGACCCCGGCTTTACCTCTCACAATGCCGTAGCCTTATGCCGCCGAATTCTGCATACCAAAAAAGTAGGCCACTGCGGCACGCTGGACCCCATGGCCACCGGTATGCTGATTGTCGTAATAGGCAAGGCTACTAAAATGCAGGACCGGCTGATGTGTGAAGACAAGGTATACACCGCCACCATGAAGCTGGGTATCGAAACCAATAGCCAAGATGCTGATGGCGAAGTGGTGGCCGTTAAGCCAACCCATACACTGACAGAAACGGACGTTAAAAATGCTTTCAAACACTTTCGGGGTGAGTTTGACCAAGTACCCCCCATGTTCTCTGCCGTTAAAATTAACGGTGTACCCTGCTACAAATTAGCCAGAAAAGGCAAAGAAGTGGAGCGCAAAGCAAGGCACGTCAGGGTATTGAACTACGAGATTACTCGCATAGACCTGCAACGCGCCGAGGTGGATTTTACCGTGCATTGCTCTAAAGGTTTTTATGTGCGCACCTATGCGCACGATATCGGCCAATTACTCGGCTGTGGTGCCCACCTTACGGCGTTGAGGCGCATTCGCTCCGGCTGCTTCGATATTGCCCGAGCTATTGATGTACCTACCCTTAAAGCTTGCACGGCAGAAGAATTGCGTAGCCACCTATTAAGCATAGAGCAAGTATTGGCCCTGCATGCTTCCACGCCATCGACAAAAAGATGAAAGTTTGCGAAAAATTTTCCGATTTACTTGATTATCAACAGCCTATACACTGGGCTGTCGGTATGTTCGATGGCGTGCATTTGGGCCATAAGCGAGTGATTCTCTCCGCAGACTCGCCGGGGGCCTTGAGGGGGGTTCTTACCTTCCGCACGCATCCCCTCGCGTTCCTAAACCCGGCACATGCACCGCTACTGATTACGCCTCACCCGCAACTCAAATATCAATTATTCGAAAAATTAGGGGTGGATGTTGTATTGGAGCTCGTCTTTACCCCGGAGCTGGCCGCCTTGTCTCCTACGCAATTTTTAGATACCCTGTGCCAACATTGTAAAGTGGCAGGTATATCTGTAGGTGCCAACTGGCGCTTTGGAAAAGGCGGTTCCGGCAATGCAGATTTCTTGCAACACGAAGCCCAAAAAAGAGGTTTCCGTGCTGTGGTATCTAACATGCTGGTCAACGGTAATTCGACGGTCTGCTCATCTCTTATCCGTTCTCTCCTGAAAGAGGGTAAAATGAAATGTGCGGCTAGCTTGCTCGGCCGCCCATACTCTATTTACGGCCCTGTGGAACACGGACAACAATTGGCGCGTAAATTGGGCTTCCCCACTGCCAATATTACCCCTTCTCAACATTCTGCCCTGCCCAAAGCAGGTGTGTACTTCGTTTCCACCCAAATGATGAGCAAAACTTATTACGGCATCGCTAATGTCGGAACCCGCCCCTCCATTGACGAATCCACAAAAATACCCCGCCTCGAAGCACACTTCCCACACTGGCATCACGGCGACTTCTACGGCCAACAATTAGAAATATTTTTACACGACTTTATTCGCCCGGAAATAAAGTTTGATTCCTTGCAACAGCTTCAGTATCAAATACAACAAGATTTAGAAAGTATAAAAAAACGCATCGATGCAGGCTTGACACTCATGGTATAATCCATCCGCATGGTAACTCAAAATTTACTCGCTTTTCGCCCTCCTTGTATCGACGATGTACAAGCTATAAAAGCATGTACACACCACGATATGCGAAGCGACCTTTCTGCCGCTAATCTCTTTTTGTTGCGCCATAAATATGATACACAACTAGTGTTCCACATGGAACATTTAATTCGATTTTACCCGAATAAAGGAAGATTGAACGGCTATACTTTCCCCGTAGGTGGGCGCGCCGAGGATATACCACAATGCCTGGATGCCATAAAAAAAGACGCACTAACACGCGATGTCAATTTGCAATTTTGCCTTCTTACAGAAACCGAAGCAGAGTATATTAAAGATTACTTCGGCAAATCTGCGAGTGTTTTTTGCGATGCCGGTGATGCGGATTATCTCTATAAACGCACAGAGTTAGCTACGCTTGCAGGGACAAAGTTCCACAAAAAACGAAATCGCTTAGCTGCCTTTAAACGGAATTATACCGGGCATAAGTTTGCCCCGCTCACAAACGAGAACAAGCACTTTGCACTGCAAATAGCAGAGCAATGGTGCTGTACACAAGTGCCCTGCCCTGCCTTGGTGCACGAGTTACAAGCCATTAAACAAGCGCTTTTTCACTTCGATGCATTGCAATTACAAGGAGGTTTAGTATATGTAAATGATAAGCCGGTGGGTATGTGCATTACCTCACTCATTAATGAATATGTTGCAGATGTTCATTATGAAAAATGCTTACCTGACTTTCGAGATGCCTATGTATACATCAACAATGAATTGGCTCAACATCTGAAAACAGATTTAATCAACCGCGAAGAAGATTTGAATATACCGGGATTACGCACTGCCAAACTGGCGTATAACCCAAGCATCATTCTTAAAAAATTTTCTGCCACCATATGTTAACCAACATCATCAACTCCTCAGATTGTTCCGCATGTAAATTGTGCTGCAATTTTCTTCGCAGCAGTGCTTGGGAAACCCCGGCTCTGGAACAAGAGCTCATCTTCCTCCTGCAAGAAGAAGGCATCCCCCTCGTGAAGCGCCCGGATGGCAGCACGAGTTTTTTTCTCCATTATTGCACGGAGTCGGAAAATGAAGAAGCTCTTTGCCCCATGCTTTCCACGCAAACAGGATGCACTCTCCCAAGAGAGCTTCGCCCCTTTGAGTGCAGAATATGGCCTCTGCGTTTAATGATGCTATCCGGGCACCTTGTGCTTGGTCTGTATAAAAATTGTCCGGCTCTGGATGATGAACGGCGTTCTGCTTTGGTTGAATTGGCTTCCACTAAACTATTACCGGGCTTGCTCGAATATGCGAAAACTCATCCTTTAGCTGTCAGAGACTTCAATGCAAGCTATGATATCATCTGGCAATCAAATTAAGATTTGTTCCACATGGAACAAAATTTAATTTCAAAATTTCCGTTCAATTCGTACTTTGATACGGAATTTTAAAATACTTGCTACATTTCAAAATAAGCTTATTCCCGGGAAAAAGTTGTAATATCTCTCATAGGAACGCTGGGAGGCAATAGCATGGTGGAAGGGCGAATAGTGGAGTTGATGACGGTTTTCCAAAATTCGTCAGGGTCCGGATATACTTCTGCACCGGCAATGAGTACGGCTATTTGGCACACTTCCTTGGCGCGATACCATGGTGTATAATATTCCGGACCGAGCCGGAATATGCTATCCATGCTTTCTTCAAATGCAGCCAATTCTTCTTTGGCCAGCTTCAAAGATTGCAAAGCGTGCTTTTTATCGTTATTACTCATGCGCGCACGCGCGTACAAAGCAGCTTTTAAACACTCTCTATAGTGGCGCAACGCTTCTTTATCTTGCGTCTCTTCCAATGGCGGTAAGGTTTTTAGTAAAGTCCGCAATTCTTTTACACCCAAAACCTCCTTATTCAAAAGTGATTTTCGTAATGGGAACGTATGCGCTTCCCAGCGCAGTAGTACCATTTCAGATGCACTTTGTGATTCTATATCATGTGGCAGTTTTAGTAGTACCTGTTCTTGTTGCAATGCATCTTTATCGTCCCTGTTGGTCCACAGTGCTGTGGCCAAATACAGGCTGCTAATCATCCGCAATCTGTTACCTTCTCGCGTTGTATCATTCAAAACGACAAGATGATTGGCTTTTTTCAAAGGCTCTATGGCTCTTTCTATTTGCTTGCTGCGGTACAAAAGATGCCCGTAGAGCAGGGAGGGCATAGGGTGTTCCGGCATCATTTCTGCAGCTCGAGATGCCGATTCTAATGCTTGTTCCGATACTTCCGGTGCGGCTTCTTCTATATAAGCGCGAAGATAACATGTAAGAAAATCCTGCGGTGAAGTGCGGTATTGTTCCTCGGCCAGCTGCAGGGCTCTCGCCTGGTATTGTTCCGGCCTCCCCAATATATCATACCCCACATCAGCACAGTGAAATAGCATGATTGCCCAGTAGCGAGAAAAGCTATCCCGTTTATATTTTGCCGCTCGGGCTTCAAAATCTATTGCAGCTCCTGCTATGTCTCCCTCTAATAATTTAAGGAAGGTATTAATGTAAAATAGCTCTATCGGGGTGGCATCAGAATGATTCAATGCCTCCAATAAAGCGATTCGATTCGCATCCTTGGCAGCATTCTCCGATGCGGCTAACATCATCCCGCAATAACTCATTAAACAGGGTTGCCCATGTTTTTCTGCTTCTTCTATTGCACACGCAAAATGATAACACGCTTGTTCTTCCCAACCCAATAGCAAGTTTGTAAAACCCAGTTCCGTCTCATGTTTCACTGCCGGGTTGCTTGTTGCTAACGGCAGACTGAGGGTAGGGCAGGGCAGAGCAGGTGCCGATTCCGCCTCCGCCATAACGTTGCTACTCCATATAAAAAAACAGGCTGTGGCAACACCCCAACAGGGGCAACTTGCCAACAGCCTTTTTTGCTTTTGTTCCATGTGGAACACTAAGTTTTACATGCGTTCGGGCATCTCGATACCAAATAATCCCATGCCTTGCTTCAAAACTCGTGCCGTCAATTCGCATAAGGCCAACCGGCTCTCGCGCACGGCTCCTTCACTCTTCAACACAGGGCATGCCTCGTAGAAGCTATGGAAAGCTCTTGCTAAATCATACAGATAAGCAGCAAGCAGGTTGGGGCGGCAATCATCCAAGGTAGACGGTACTACTTCTCCATATCTGACCAAAAGACGTGCTAAGTGAATTTCTGCATCGTCAGAAAGCGTAATAGATTGAGTAGCAATAAATTGCCCGTCTATTTTGCGGAATATAGAACGTACTCGGACATAGGAGTTTTGAAGATACGGAGCCGTATCGCCCGAAAGTGAAAGCATCTTATCCCAGTCAAAGATATAGTCGCTCATGCGGTTCTGAGATAGCTCTGCAAATTTGATTGCACCTACACCCACAATTCGCGCAACACGCGCTTTTTCCTCGGCGGGCAGATCAGGGCTTTTCTCTTCAATAACCTTCGTAGCGCGAGCTACGGCTTCATCTATCACATCCTGCAAGCTGACGGTATCGCCGCTACGGGTTTTGAACGGGCGACGATCCTTACCCAAAATAGAACCGAATGCTACATGGCGGAAATCGCCGGTTACGCCACGCATACGTTCGATGTCAAATATCTGTTTAAAGTGCTTTTCCTGCGGTGCACCCACAACGTACCAAATGGAATCGGCGTTGAAATGAGCCGTGCGATAATCAAGCGTAGCAAGGTCTGTTGTAGCATACAAGAAACCGCCGTCGGCCTTACGAATAATTGCAGGTACGGGTACCCATTCTCCGTTCTTTTGTACAAGGAAGGGGTCTTCCTGCGGTTTATGGAAACCGTCGGAAAAGACGCAAACCGCTCCTTCGCTTTCTTTAGCAATTCCCTTAGCCAACAAATCCTCCACCAACGGAGCCAATGCATCATTGTATGCCGATTCACCCAACCAATAATCAAAACTGATATCGAGCTGGTTATAAATCTTCTCCAAACCGGTTTTGGTTACATCTATGCAGCGTTTCCAGATAGCGAGGTTTTCCTCATCGCCGCTCTGTAATTTAACAAGCTCGGCCTTGCAAACAGGTAATAAGGCTTCATCTTCCTTGCACATGCTGTTTACTTTTTTGTACACGTCGAGCAAGGCTTCTATGGGGTCATTTTCCAAATCCTGCTGCCGGAGGATGTTTTTCCAACCCCACAAAATCATGCCAAACTGCGTTCCCCAATCGCCGATATGGTTATCCGTTACAACGTGGTGACCCAAGAAACGCGCCAAACGAGCCAATGTATCGCCAATAATAGTGGAACGGATATGCCCTACATGCATCGGCTTGGCCACATTCGGGGCGGAGAAGTCTATCACTAAGCTCTTGGGTGCCTCTGTGCGTGCTACCCCCAAGCGCTCATCCTGCAACATAGATGATGCCCGAGCGGCATAATACTCCGGCCGAATACGGAAGTTGATAAAACCGGGACCGGCTATTTCGAGCGTTGCTATCTCACAAGCATTCATAGCTTGTGTAACCTGTGTTGCCAAAGCACGAGGATTTGTTTTAACCTGCTTGGCCAGCACCATGGCGGCATTGCTTTGGTAGTCACCAAAACGCAAATCCTGAGACGCTGTAACAGCCGGTACAAAACCTGCCGGCAGTGCCTCCCCAAGCACGTTTTTCAACGCGCTCAATAATTGTTCTGAAAGTTGTTGCGGTATCGTCATGTCCACCCCTATTTTACATCCTAAATTACCTTTTGTCAATACTTGAGAATGTTCTACAATGTTCTCGTTCCACATGGAACAATTGTTATTATTGATTACATCGATTTTTCTTGCACAGCACTGCGGTTTCTGCTATATATAATACCAGCTGCTGTGCGCGTGACGCGTGGTACAAACAGGCCCGGACCGTTGTTATATAATAAGGGGCACAAAAGCTAATGGAGGCTATGTTCCGTCCGTAATGGATACCTCAGATGCCTCCGGCTCCGCACCCACCTGAATTGAGGGATCGTGGCTCTCTTACCACTGACGGCACAGCGGCACCTTTTTTTTCGGTTCGGTGGGTATCAACGGATGATACCGCGCAATATAAAATCGCGACCGCTCGGAATCATTTCCTCTTGCACAAAAACACGCTCCTCGGGCATAAAATAGCCGGGCAGCATCAAATCCGGTCCACCGGTTAAGCGTGGGGTAATGATTTGTACCCATTCGTTCACCAAACCCCGCTGCAAAAACTCTCTCAACAAGTTGCCGCCACACTCCAGCATGAGGTTCACAATGCCGTATTGCTCGTATAATCCCTGAAGCATAGCCTGAAAATCGCCTACGTTTTCGCGGATAAGTGTTCGCTCCGCATCACGATCATTAAAGACTTTGGCATGGTCGGGCAGGGTGGAAGCATCCCTCGTCATCACAATACGCCACGGCTGTTTTTTAGAATGCGGAATTTCTCGGTAAGGTTTTCGGATAGTAAGCGCAGGATTATCCATACGCAAGGTATTGCCGCCCACCAAAATGGCATCATTTTCCAAACGCATTTGGTGGGCAAAACGTACAGATTCATCGCAGCTGAGCCATTTAAGTCCTGCGCGAGTCATGCGCCCATCCATAGTACAGGCTATCTTAGCTGTAACCCACGGGCGCTTGTGCTGCACAGCATATGCCCAGGAACGCAACATAAGCTCACAAGAGCAAGCGCAACATTCGCTGCGTACACGAATTCCGTGCGCTTCCAAAATGGCATCTGCCCGGCCACGGTGCCGTTCATCCGGATCCACCGCTCCGTATACAACACGCTTGATTCCGCTTTCGATGATAGCATCCGTACATGGCGGCGTTTTTCCATGAGAAGAGCAGGGCTCTAGCGTAATATATATAGTAGCCCCCTTCAGGGCTTCCTCATTGCCGCGGAATTTAGCATTATTGATAGCGCGGCGCTCGGCATGAGCCTCGCCGGCTACTTCATGCCATCCTTCCCCCAGTAATACCCCATCTTTTACAATAACCGCACCTACCGGCGGGTTGGGGCTTGTAGTACCCACCCCATGCTGCGCTATCTCCAGAGCACGCGACATCCAGAGCTGATCCTGATTTATTCCGTTGTTCCCTTCCATTTCTCGTATTGTACCATGCTGTTAGCTTGTGTCAAGTCGTGCGTTACTTCCTCTTTCTTTGAATATATAAGAATTTAAATTTATAAATTCATCATCATATACCCTCTAAAAATTGTTAATAAATGTTATAACTTGCTATTTTATAATCTGTTATAATGTTAATATCTTGTTAATAAAACTGCGAGTAACCTGTTGTATATGTGGGTATCTAATTATTCACAAAATTATCAACAAGGTTATTAACACGCTTATTAACAAATTTTGTTAATAAGTTGATTAGTGTTTTAATTATCAGAGCTTAAGAAGTCATTAAAGAAAACCACCGGTGCCATAAACGGAATAGCAACGTTGTAAAGTACGGTTCCTGGTACGTCTATGAGCACAAAATCTATTTTTGAGGCAATGTTGCGGGTCAAAGATACTTCTTGAGGTGTTGTGCTGTAATTGATGATAGTGGGGGTGCCGTCACCGTCTAATTGGGCTGCGATACGGTGTGAACGCGAGTAGGGCAGGGA
>SUVM01000011.1 GCA_015062015.1 Akkermansiaceae bacterium
TGCATTCCGCTTTCTGCAGCAATTTCTTCCGGCGTAGGTTCGCGGCCAAAATCCTGCACTAATTTTTTCTGCACACGCATCAATTTGTTAATCGTCTCAATCATGTGCACGGGGATGCGGATGGTGCGCGCCTGGTCCGCAATGGAGCGGGTAATAGCCTGACGAATCCACCATGTAGCATAGGTAGAGAATTTGTAACCACGGCGATACTCAAATTTTTCCACAGCTTTCATCAAGCCCATGTTGCCCTCCTGAATCAAATCCAAGAACGCCAAGCCGCGGTTAGTATATTTTTTGGCAATGGAGATGACCAAACGCAGGTTTGCCTCTATCATCTCCTTTTTGGCATCCTTGGCATCCTTCATGTCGTTGCGCATGAGCTGGTAAGTATCCATAAACTCGGAGACAGGCATCCACAACTGCACCTCGTATTCTGCCAAGGCATCTTTATACTCCTTGCTATCGAGAGCCCCTTCATACTGGCGGCGCAACTTCATGATACGCTGGCGAATATCGCGCAAGCGAGCTACAAAATCCTCGTACACCTTCCCCTTAAAGGAGAAGCGGCGGTACATACCATCCAGCTCAGAGAGGTATTTATCGAACTCGGCCTGAGCAGCCTCCACACCTTTATTGCGGCGGCGGGCACGGCGAAGGTTGTTGTAAGCGGCTTGGGCAGAGTCATGCAAATCATACACTTTGTTGATGAGCGGCTGAATCTCCTTAAAATATTGCTCTCGGTGGTCAATATTCTTATCTGCTACAACGCGGTCGAATCGCTCTTTATTTTGCAAAATGCGTTGGGCGGTTTCGAGGTACAGCATAGCCACCACACCAAACTTGTGCAAGCGGTTTTGCAACCCGGTTTCCGCGTGGTCAATGCGTATGGAAAGGCTCACCTCCTGCTCGCGTTTCAGCAGGTCTTTCTGCCCCATTTGCTTGAGGTACATACGCACAGGGTCGTCAAGGATGTCGAGCTTGGCCTCCATCTTCTCGCTCTCGTCCTCCTCTGCGGCATCGCCCATGCGCTCGCGCGCCGTGTAGTTATCCATGTCGGAGGCATCAATGATATCAAAGTTCATACCACGCAAGCGCTCCATGATTTCGTCATGGTCTGCGGGGTTAATCATATCATTGGGCAGAACATCGTTAATGTCGTCGTAGGTGAGGAATCCCTGCTCCGTGGCCAACACAATCAGTTCTCGCATCTTCACCTGCACATCCGGAGAATCCACTATGCTGGCGGAAGCACCGTTTTTGCTTTGCTTAAGTACCGCAGCAGACAACGGCGTAATCACCGGGCTTTCGTCTCGCACTTCCACACCTATGGAATGCAAACGCTCAAACAAGCGCTCGGTATCCTGCTCCTCATACCCATCCATAGGCAAAGAGGAGAAGATGTCCTCATCCGTTACATAACCGTTGTTTTTCTTAGCCAGAGCCAACAAGGTTTTGAATGCCGTTTTAAGGGTAATATCATCCGGGAAAAACTCCTGAAGTTCTTTGGCTGTAATGCGCGGAGGCGTATAGTTTTTACGACGGCGGCGGCCTTTCAACTCTGCTAACAAGGCAGCATCGGTTAAAGCCTGCTCTTGTTTCGGCTCCGGGGCAACGGCGGACTTAGCCTCGGGCTCTGCCTTTGTTGTTTTAACAGCCGTATTTTTGGGAGCCGCAGCAGGTTTCTTTTCCGGGGTTGCGGTTTTTGTTTCCTTAGCGGCCGGTTTGGTTGCCTTGGCAGCAGGTTTCGTTGCCTTGGCTGCGGGTTTAGCCGCCTTGGCAGCAGCAGGTTTCGCTTCCTTGGCAGCAGCAGGTTTAGCGGGTTTGGCCACAGGTTTCGCTTCCTTGGCAGCAGCAGGTTTAGCGGGCTTAGCCGCAGGTTTTGCTTCCTTGGTTGCAGATTTGGCGGTTTCTTTAGCAAGGGGCTTTGCCACCTTCTTAGCGGGGGCTGTCACCTTGGTTTCGGGCTTCGTCACTTTGGCGGCAGTGGCGGTTTTAGGTGCAGCTTTTTTAGAAGCCGGAGCCTTTTGAGGAGCCGGGGCTTTTTTGGCAGGTACTTTCTTCTCTGCCGGGGCTTTTACCTCGGCCGGCTTTTTAGCGACAGATTTCACCGCAGGAGCCGCCTTAGGTGCAGCTGCAACTTTAGCAGCAGGGGTGGCTTTGGATACAACGTTTTTTGCCTTGGCCGGCACTTTTTTTGCAGTTTTATCCGGTGCCGGTTTTGCAGCAGCCGGTTGAGCCTTGTTGGCACTCTTTACAGAAGGGGAACCCGACTTTTTCTTAGAAGTAGACATGCGATATAGTAAGAAATTAGACAATACTCCACATTATACGCATTTTGTCAAGTTTTTGGCAAAATACCGGAGCAGTATACACCCATTCTCGCGCGCGTCAACCCCCTTTTGCAGAATATGACACAAAAAACGCACATTTTGGCAGAAAAATCGGCACAATTACGGGCACAGATGAGGGGCAGCGTGCACAAATCGGCTTGATAAATGAAGACAGATAGTGTAAAATAGCGGCGTTATGCGGACATGCTTGTGCATACTGTTACTGTTTTTCTCCATTGTTGCCATTATTGCAACCGTGGTATATCATACGTCTATCAATGCCTCGTTAACCTTTGCACAAAAGCAAAACCAGTCGGACTACATCAACGTACACCGATCATACCACCCGCCGGTTAAACCGCTTCCGGCCAAAACGCAACCGGCACCATCTGCCAACAAATAAGCCTGCCGCTATGCCCCACCCCATCATCGGCTATACGCTCGGAGACCAAGCCGGCATCGGTCCGGAGGTTATTGCTGCGGCCTTACCACAGGCCCCGGCTCACGCGCACTACCGCCTCATCGGCAAAAAAATCAATTGCACCCCCGGGCAGCCAACGGAGGACACGGCCAAAGCAGCACTGGAGCATCTGGAGTTAGCCGCAGCCGCCCTCAAAACCGGAGAAATAGATGCCGTCGTAACGGCCCCGGTTTGCAAAGAAGCGCTCCACCGCATCGGGTTCCCCTACCCCGGGCAGACGGAATTTTTTGCAGACAGAATGGGCGTGCGCAATTTTGCCATGTGCCTCAGCGGCAAACACATTACCACCGCCCTTTGCACCACCCATGTAGCACTGGCAGATGTAGCGCAACAGCTCAAAAGTACCGAAATTGTGCGCATTGCCCACCTGCTTGCAGACTTTTTACAACGCACCGGCAAGCGCACCCCGCGCATAGCCCTGGCCGGGCTCAACCCCCACAACGGAGAAAACGGGGCCTTCGGCGATGAAGAAACGCGCATCATCCTACCGGCCTTGCAACAATTGCAACAACAAAGCGGTGCTGCACGTTTTTTTGGCCCATGCGTGCCGGATTGCGTGTATCGGGATGCTGCCATGGGGCACTACGATGGCATCGTTGCGCCTTATCACGACCAAGCCCTCATCCCCCTCAAACTGCTGGATTTCGACAACGCCGTCAACGCCACCATCGGGCTACCGCGCTTGCGTGTCAGCCCGGACCACGGCACGGCTTTCCCCATCGCCGGCAAAGGCATTGCCAACCCGGCCAGTACCTTGCGCGCGTTCTGCGTTGCCGTAAACAGCGTTGCCTCATAAACGCATAAATAATTATTACTTTCGCGCAAAAATAGTTATTTTTATACGGAAAGTATGTTGACGGCTCCGCACGTTTTATGTTATACTATACCACAGCACATACAAGAACAACCATTTCCGATTCGTGAGTGTAATCAAAAGACAAAAAATTACGGACCTTACCGAACTGGTAAGAGGCGGCAAGCATTTACCGAAATGGCTGGTACTTTGGGCAGAAAAGAGATTAGGGTTGCATGCCCTCAATGTTGCTCACGATAAAATTGAAAATGATTGGGAAGCAGGCAGTACAGAAAACTTCTTTGCCCTTGCCTGCAAACACCTCAACCTGCGCTACGACGTAGAAGGGCTGGAAAACATACCCAAGGAGGGTCCGTGTGTCATTACCAGCAACCACCCTCACGGCATGTCCGACGGCATCATGTTCGGCGACATCGCCATGAAGGTGCGCAGCGATGTTAAAATTGTCGTGAACGAGTTTTTACACCATGTACGCGGTATGCGCCCCTACCAAATAACGGTGGATGTATACGGTGGGGAAGCCGCCAAGCGTGCCAACATGGCAGGCATGAAAGAAATGCTCAAATGGCTCAAAGAGGGGCACTGCCTGCTGGTGTTCCCCAGCGGGTCTGCCGCTACATGGTCTTGGAAAGACCGGCGCGTTGTAGATGACCCCTGGCAAGTCAACATCTCTGCCGTAATTCGCAAAACCGGGGCCACGGTAGTGCCCATGCACTTTTCGGGCAGCAACGGGGTATTCTTTCAAACCGTATCCGTGCTCGCCAAAGGCATACGCTCCAACTTTTTAGCGCGCGAAATTTTGCGAGACGGCAAAACACGGCACAAAGCCACCATCGGCAAACCCATTGCCCCCTCTATTGTGGCCGCTACAGAAACCAATGAAGAGCTCAGCGACTTTCTGCGTCTCAACACCATGGCTCTGAGGTATCCCCAAAACGCCGCCACAACAACCGCACCAACCGATTCTCGGGAAAGCATTGCCCCCAGCTCCGATGCTGCGGCCATGCAGGCAGAGATAGATGCCTTACCGGCAGAATGTTACTGTGCCGGCAACGAGCGCGCCCACCTGCATGTTTACGCCGCAGATGCTGCCCAAATTCCCCACATCATGCACGAGATAGGCGTGCAACGAGAACACACCTTCCGTGCCGTGGGAGAAGGCACCGGCAAAGCCATTGATTTGGATGAGTACGACCCGCACTATGTGCACCTCATCATGTGGGACTCTGCAAAAAAATGTCTGGCCGGGGCTTACCGCATCGGCAGAACGGATGTCATTTTAGATAGCCCTAAAGGAATAAAAGGCATATACAATGCCGCGTTTTTCGAGTTTAAACCCAAATTGCTGCAAGTGCTGCGCAAGGGTATCGAAATGGGGCGTGCCTTCATTTGCCCGGCTTACCAACGCCACCCCGCTTCCTTAGACACGCTGTGGATGGGCATTGGCCACTACCTCTATAAACACAGGGAATACCGCTATATGTACGGTACCGTCAGCATCTCCGGCGATTATACCCCGGCATCGCGCGCACTCATCCTCTCTTACCTCCGAAACCACTGCATGCAACCAGAGCTTCATACCGAGGCACGCGCCTACTTCCCGCCCAAGGCTCTGGCTCTGCTCAGCGAGGACGAACGCTTAGTGCCCCAAGGGCTTAAAGACCTGCGGCAGCTCTGCCACATGGTTACGGCTCTGGAGGCAGATGGCAAATCCATACCTGTGCTCTTGCGGCAATACCTGCGCTTAGGCGGCCAAATGCTCTCCTTCGGTATCGACAAAGATTTCGGCGGCACCCTCGACTGCTTGGTGCTTGTTGATATGTGCAAAGCCTCCGCGCGTATTCATAAACACTTCTGCGGTGCCGACTACATACCGCCCAACATTTGAAAGTTGGAAGTTGGAAGTTGGAAGTTGAAAGTTGGAAGTATGGTGCGAAATTGGTAGGGACGGAAATGATTTTCATATTTCCTATTGACTTGGTATAGATTTTATGATACATCTGCGTGCAGCAACCAAACACGCGCAGCAGATGAGCCAGCCATACCGATTCGAGACACAACAAATACACGCAGGGCAAGAGCAACCGGACCCGGCAACAGGGGCACGCGCAGTACCGATATATGCCAGCACGGCCTATGTATTCGAGAGCTGCGAGCAAGCAGCCGCCCGCTTTGCCCTCAAAGAAAGCGGCAACATATACAGCCGCTTAACCAACAGCACGCAAGAAGTGTTGGAGAAACGCATGGCCGCATTAGAGGGCGGCATTGGGGCATTAGCACTGGCATCTGGCGCAGCCGCCATCTGCTACACCCTACAGGCACTGGCGCAAAACGGCGGGCACATTGTAGCGCAAAAGACCATTTATGGCGGCAGCTACAACCTGCTGGCTCACACGCTGCCTGCATACGGCATTACCTGCAGCTTTACAGACATCCACAACGAGGCAGAAATCTGCGCCGCCATACGCCCGGAGACACGCGCCATCTACGCAGAAACCATGGGCAACCCCAACTGCGATATCCCGAATATCCGCGCTCTGGCACAACTGGCACACCGCCACGGCCTACCGTTGGTGATAGATAACACCTTTGCCACCCCATACCTGTTGCGCCCCATAGAGCACGGGGCAGACATTGTGGTGCACTCGGCCACCAAGTTTTTGGGCGGGCACGGCACCACATTAGGCGGCATCGTGGTAGACGGCGGGAATTTTGACTGGGCGGCAAGCGGCAAATATAGCGGCATTGCAGCCCCTAATCCGTCTTACCACGGCCTCAGTTTTACGGAGGCTGTGGGCAAGGCCGCCTTCATCATCTACCTGCGCGCCATCCTGCTGCGAGACATGGGGGCATGTATCTCGCCCTTTGCGGCATTCCAACTGCTGCAAGGAATCGAGACCCTTTCGCTGCGCATCGAGCGCCACGCTGCCAATACCGCCCAAGTGGTGCAATACCTGGCCACCCACCCGCAAGTGCTGCGCGTTAACCACCCCGCCCTTGCCTCTCACCCCAACCACGCCACATACTGCCACTACTTCCCCAATGGCGGCGGTTCCGTCTTTACCTTCGAAATCACCGGCGGGCAGGAAGCCGCATTCCGCTTCATCAACAGCCTGCAACTCTTCTCTCTGCTGGCCAACGTAGCAGACATGAAGAGCCTCGTCATCCACCCCGCCACCACCACCCACTCGCAATTGACACCGGATGAACAGGCAGCCTGCGGCATTTACCCCGGCACAATCCGCCTCTCTATCGGCACAGAGCACATTGCAGACCTCCTTGCCGACTTAGAGCAAGCCTTTGCCAAGGCTAACATAACAAAATAAGTTGACTAGCTATATCGTTATCAGTAAAATAGCGCTTATGAAAAGCACCTTCATAAGCGCTAGTCTTTTGGCACTTACGCTCAACAGCTGCATCGTCACAACCAACCTCGGCGGATTAACGGAAGACCTGGGGGTGGAGCGCAGCTACCGCATCGGCCCATCGCAAGAACGCAAAAAGCTCCGCAACACAGCCTCGCCCTCAGATTTTAACATCTATCAATTGAACGGTGACTACTACATGGAGCTATATTTTATTTTGGCTCAACAAAGCACCTCCATCATGCGCGCGGAAGATATGTTCGGCAACGAAGGCGGCTTTCTCACACTATGGGAAAGCACAAAAGAGCGTTTAGACGGGTTGGAACGCAAACCCTACATGGTAAAACTCAACAAAGAATACGTTAGCCAATGTCTGCAAATCGACCTCCCGGAGCAAGACGATAACAAAATTAGCTTCATCCCCAAAGAAGATTTCGATTTTACACACGCCACGCGCTGCACCCCCAAATTAAAGCAATACCGTATAAACGGCAAACTTCAGTACCATGAATTAAGGTATTACATCCCCCCCATCCCGGAGCAAAAAGGCATCGTCCATTATGCCTTGCAGCCTATCTCCTGGCCGTTAAAAGTGGTGGATGCCATACCGCCTGCCATTTTCCGGGGTGGACTGTGGCTTGCAACTTCGCCTCAAATTCTGCTAGAGCACTCCCAAGTCCCGGAGCGTCTGCCGGAACTGCAAGACAACAACAAACGACGGCAAACACCGTAAAAAAACAAAAATTCGCGCTTGCTATTCATTCATAAATGCGTATAATACCGCACGCGCGCCGCGCCTAAGGGGCGGTGCCGACAGAACCAAACGATACAGAACCTCAGACCAATGAACAAGAATCCCCGAGTAGCTATTGTGGGCGCCACCGGTGCGGTGGGCGTCGAGCTTCTTTCCTGCCTCGAGAGCCGCAACTTTCCGCTCTCTTCCCTGAAACTTCTCGCATCTAAACGTTCTGCCGGTAAACAGGTTGCGTTCCGTGGCGACATGCTCACCGTAGAAGAACTCACCGAACACTCTTTCGGCGATGTGGATTTAGCACTTTTTGCCGCCGGCGGCGATATCTCCCGCAAGTTTGCCCCCATTGCCGGGGCGGCCGGCTGTGTGGTGGTAGATAATTCCTCCGCCTTCCGTCAGGATGCGGATGTACCCTTGGTGGTGCCGGAGATTAACCCCGATGCCGCCTTCAATCACCCGCGCAACATCATTGCCAACCCCAATTGCACCACCATCATCACCTTGATGGCACTCTACCCGCTGCACCTCAAGTTCGGCCTCAAAACCATTATTGCCAGCAGCTACCAAGCCGTGAGCGGCAGCGGACAGCACGGCATCACCGAGCTGGAAAACCAAGTGCGCGCCATCTGCAACGGCCACCCGGTGGAAATCTCCACCTATCCCCGCCAAATTGCTTTCAACGTTCTGCCGCAAATTGATAAATTTGACGCGACGGGCTACACCAAAGAAGAGCTCAAGATGCTCAACGAAGGCCGCAAGATTATGAGCCTGCCGGAGCTTAAGGTAACCTGCACCTGCGTGCGCGTGCCCGTATACCGCAGCCACTCCATCTCCTGCGTGGCCCAGTTCGAGCAACCGGTGGATGTGGAAGCCGCCCGCGCCTGCTTTGACGGCAAGCCCGGCGTTGCCCTCATGGATGATACAGACAACAACGTATGGCCCACCCCGCTGGACTCCACCAACGGAGACACCTGCTACGTTGGCCGCATCCGCAAAGACCTTGCCATCGACAACGCGCTCAACCTCTGGGTCGTTGGCGACCAAGTGCGTAAGGGGGCTGCCCTCAACGCCGTCCAAATTGCCGAGCTGCTTGTAAGCCGCGCCTAAAACTTTGCCCCTGTACCAATGGATATCAAAACCCTCATCAAAGACACGGCTGCACTGGTAGAAGCCACGCTCAACGAGCTTTTGCCTACGGAGGACACCGCACCCGCCACCCTGCATAAAGCAATGCGTTACAGCATCTTTGCCGGTGGCAAGCGCATACGCCCCCTGCTGTGTTTGGAAGCCGCCCGTGCCTGCTGCGGGGAGGTAGCCCCTGCCCTCAACGCCGCTTGCGCGTTGGAGGCTCTGCACACCTACACCCTCATCCACGACGACCTGCCCAGCATGGACAACGATGACCTGCGCCGAGGCCGCCCCACCAACCATAAGGTGTTTGGCGAGGGCGTTGCCATTTTGGCAGGCGATGCCTTGTTAACAGAAGCCTTTGCCATGCTGGCTCGCGTACCCGCAAACGAGCGTTACAATGCACGAGACTATGTGGCAGAGCTGGCATACCGCACCGGCAGCCTTACCTTGGTGGGCGGACAAGTGCTGGATTTGGAGGGTGAAGGCCGCCAACTTACGGTAGACGAGCTGCGCGCCATCCACATGGGTAAAACAGCAGCCCTCATCATAGCTTCCGTACGCTTAGGGGCTATGGCCGCAGGTGCTACCCAAGAACAGCTCGATGCCCTTACCACCTATGGCCGTAACCTGGGCCTGGCCTTCCAAATCATTGACGATATTCTGGATATTACCTCCACCCCCGAGGTGCTGGGCAAGAGCATCGGCAAAGACCAAAAAGTGCAAAAAGCCACCTACCCGGCCTTAGTAGGCATCGAGCGCGCGCGCGCCGAAGCCCGAGAGCTCACCGCCGCCGCCCGCGCCGCGCTTGATGTATTCTCCGACAAACGCCGCGAAAACCTGCTGGCTATCAATGATTACCTGTTGAAGCGAGATTATTAAAACAGCGACCAAAGAGCACACTTTTCCACCCGCGCCCCGTTCAGTAAAACTGAGGGGCGCGTTTTGTTGCGCAGCCAACAACTATTACCCCAAGAGAATATTTTAAGCTTGCGGCAGCTATGGCATTCATGCTAGAATGCAAGGGTACACCATGAGCAACAACATACTCGACGTCTCTAAACTCTGCATGCACTTCCCCGTGCGTAAGGGTGTGTTTTCCCGTAAAAGCGGTATTGTTAAAGCGGTGGATGGTGTATCGTTTTCCATTGCAGAGGGACAGACCCTAGGCTTAGTGGGCGAAAGCGGATGCGGCAAAAGCACCATAGCACGCTGCATTGTGCGCTTGTTAGAGCCTACCGGCGGCAGCATCAGCATAGCCGGCAAAAATGTAACCCATAAAGCGCAATGGAGGCTTGGGCACACGCGGCGCAGTGTACAAATGGTGTTTCAGGACCCGGCAGGCGCACTCCAACCACGCATGGATGTACGCCACCTCATCGAAGAGCCGCTGCAAATACAAGGCATCGGCACACGCGCCGAGCGGCTCAAACGCGTCTCTACCCTCTTAGATTTAGTGGGGCTGCCGCAGACAGCGGCAGACAAATTCCCGCACGAGTTCTCCGGCGGGCAAAAGCAACGCATCGGCATTGCGCGCGCCTTGGCACAAAGCCCCCGTCTGCTTATATTAGACGAGCCGGTAAGCGCGCTGGACGTATCGGTACAAGCACAGGTGCTTAACCTGCTGATGGATTTGCAACAAGAGCTCAAGCTCTCCTACCTCTTCATTTCTCACGACTTATCGGTAGTGCGCCATATATCGGACCGCGTTGCTGTTATGTACATGGGCAAAATAGTGGAAATGGGCAACGCAGATGCCATTTACAACACCCCACACCATGCCTACACCAAAGCCTTGTTGGCAGCCATACCCGTACCGGATCCCACGCGGCAGGAGCACATTACCGTGCTGCCGGGGGATGTGCCGTCTCCGATTAACCCTTTGCCGGGCAGTGCCTTCGGCCGCCGCATCAACCACCCCTACTTAGAAGCGACTTTGGGTATGGACCTCACCCCAATGGAGATAGAACCCGGCCACTGGGTTGCGCCGGATCCCTGCGCTGTCTCCTTAACGGATTTGGCCAGATTAGGCATCGATATTTACCAATAAGCGCGGCGCAAAATGTTGTTTCTGAAATACATATTCCGCACAAGAGAGCGGCTGCAGCTTCGCAACACCGACAACGCCGGCGCGGAAATGCCTTTTCTGGACCACTTGGAAGAGCTGCGGCGCACCATCATTGCCATGTTGCTCACAACAGTGTGTGCCATGCTGCTGTGCTTTTGTTTTTCACAAGAGCTTATGCTGCTGCTGCGTTACCCGGCAGAGCAAATTTACGAGCGACAGGAGCAAGCACACCTTCCGCAGCATATAAAAGCCGCGCACTGGCAGTTGGCTAAAGATTATGCTGCCCTGGCACCCACCCTAACGGCGGAGGACGCGGCGCGGCTTCAGCACATGCTCCCGCCGGAAGTACCCCCCCTTGCAGCCGCCGCCCCCTTGCTGCAAGCGGCACGCCTGTTACCGCAGAATGCGCAGGAAACCTTTATAGCCCAAAGCACAGCCCCGGCAGAGGTGCGAGAAACAGCCCTTGCCCTGCATCACAGCGGAGCCATCAGCACCGTAGGCTCTGCGCATGCATCCCTCAAGCTCATGGGGGCATTTCAACCGGCAGAGGCTTTTATGCTTTCGCTGCAACTGGCATTTTTTGCGGGGCTCGTCCTGTCATTTCCCATACTCATGCTGCTATTGATGCGCTTTATTGTACCCGGGCTGCACGCTCACGAAAAACGCTTGCTGTACAAGAGCGTTGTATGGGGCTTTTTCCTCTTCATTGCAGGCTGCTTCTTTGCGTATTGCGACGTATTGCCCCGGGTGCTTGCGTTTTTCTATACCTACGCACAGGGCATGGGCATAGAAAATGACTGGCGCATCGGCTACTACCTCAGTTTCACCATCAAGCTCATTTTTATGTTCGGGGTTGTCTTTGAGCTACCCGTCATCGTTATCCCCCTCATCAAATTGGGCATCCTGCATTACACCAAAATGAAAAAAACACGCGGCTATGCACTCATAGCATGTTTTGCAGCAGCCTTAGTACTAGCCCCGGCACCGGATCCTGCCACCATGCTCATTATGGCACTCCCCATGTACGCCCTCTACGAGCTTTGCATTGCCTTTGCTTGGGTGCAATACAAAAAAAGACTCGCAAACCTACCCCACCATGTATAAGTTACTGCCGTTGTTGCCGTTTTGCATCACTTGCACCCCTATGGAGAGCCCTTTAGCCGCGCCGCCGGCTACCGCAGCCGCACCGCAGCAAATTAACACGGCCTTTTCTGCCTATGTGTTGGGGGCCATAAGCAACATGCCACAGGGCGGCGGGTACTCCGGCACGCCCGCTACGGTTAACCACCTTGTCGGCAACGTCATCGCATGGAATGCCGCATCCCAACAACTCAATATACGCCCCAACAACGCGCGCCCCTCCTTTTGCTCCGGAGCCTGTTATCTGGTGCTGCTGCAAGCCCTGCAACAATGGGAGCACCATACGCAACAGCCCTTTTCCGCGCAGGTGTGGCAAAGTTTTGCCATCTCCCCGGACCAAGCGGACGGCCACGGCATTTGGGGGCGTGCCAATGCCAACGGCCCCGGATTCGCCAAATTGGTGACGGACCTGCATGCAGGCATCAATTTTACCGACTACCGCCAAGCCCGCGCCGGGGATTTCCTCAAAATCTTTTGGACACCGAACATCGGTGCTACAGAGCGCGGGCACTTAGTCGTTTACCTCGGTACAGAGCAAATCGGCGGGCAAGCGCACATACGCTATTGGTCCGCCAACAAACCCGGCGGCTATGGCGTCAAAACCGCTCCGCTTTCTGAGATTCACCACCCCATCTTCACCCGAATCACCCGGCCGCAAAACTTTGCTAACACGGTAAAGCTCCCCCCTGCAGACGAAGATTTAGCAGCCATGCTTTCCCGTAATTTCACTTATGCTCAAATTCTTAAAATGTGCAAAATTCCCCGGTAAGGCTGCGCCGCTTAGCGAATTTTCTTGCAATTTCATAAAAAATCGGGCATAATCCATGCGTTAGCCGCCCATAACGGCCGAACACCTAAAGTTTACACCAAAACAATGAAAACACTCAAGCGATTTGTACTTGTAGGCGCTCCTGCCTCCGGCAAGGGCACACAGTCCTCTTTCCTTTCCGAGACTTACGGCCTTAAGCCGCTGAGCACCGGGGCTCTGCTGCGCGCAGAAATTGCCGCCGGCTCCGAGCTGGGACTCGAGGCTAAAAAGTACATGGATGCCGCCATGTTTGTACCCGACGAAGTCGTTAACGGCATTGTTGCCAAATGGCTGGGTGAAAACAAGGACTGCGGTTGCCTGCTGGATGGCTACCCCCGCACCGTAGCCCAAGCCGAAACCTTGGATGCCAACCTTGCCTCCATGGAGCTGGGCGTAGACATCGTGGTATACCTCAACGTTGCAGCAGAACTCATCGAAGCACGCATGCTGAAGCGCAAAGCCTGCCCCGCCTGCGGAGAAACCACCCGCAACGGAGAGGAAGTTTGCCCCAAGTGCGGCGGTGCCATGATTGTGCGCACAGACGACAACCCCGAGGCTTTCGCCAAACGCCGCAAAGACTATGAAACCCTCACCGTACCCGTGGTAGAGCACTACCGCGCACAAGGTAAAGTGGTGCAAATTGACGTAGTGGAAGAAGGCGAACCGGAGGACGTATCTGCCCGCATTGCAGCAGCTGTTCGCTCCTACTGCGAGAAATAACCGGCTCCCCTCCTTTCAATCCCTCTTGATGCGGTGGTTTCCGTTACGGAAACCACCGCTTTTCATGCCGTGCCGACAAGACACATAAAACACATTAATTGTTTTACATTACACACGCTTGCAAATTTTACGCTTTACACAACGGCAAAATCTGATATATTGAACGCACTATGAACATACGCACCACCCTTATGTTAATGGCTGCAACGGTAGCAGCGCCGCTGAGCGCCCAGCAACCGGCAGAGGTTCCCGCCACCCAAACGGTCCCCGCCGCTGCTCAAGCCACGGCAGAGCAACGTGCCGCTGCCTTGCCTGCACTGGCCATTTTGCCCGCAGACTGCGATTTCTGCTTCACCTTTACCAACCTTCCCGCTTTTATCGAAAGCATGCATCAGGCCAACTTCATCGATGCCGATGACTATGCCGATATTCCCCGCGAGGTTCGCGCCATCCACAGCGTTGCGATTGGTGGCGGCAAAGACTTTTCTGCCACGGCAGAGGCGCTCATCGCCCTGTACAATGCTTACAAGACAGACACATTGCTCGGGTTCTTGGCAGATATAACAAATTCTGCTGCAAAAGATTACCGCAACACCCTCAAAACTGCCATCAATCAGGTAAACCATACCAACAGAGAAGAGCTTACCGCCGTTCTCGCCTCTACCAAAATAGCCCCCATCTATGGTGTGCTGCTCGCCACGCCGGACTACGAAGGTGTTATTGCCGAATGGTACCAAGACCTTATCTCCGAATTTGAGAACGACCCCGATGACGGCATCGAAACCGTATCCGTGGATGGTTTCACCGGCATCAAAGTGCACATGCCCAAGAGTGCCACCAAGCCGCGTTCTTGGGATTCTGCCACCGATATTGCCATTAAGCAAGAAGTCGCCAAGCGTACCCTCTACATCCTCTTTAAGTTGGAGGGCGACAAAATCATCTCTGTTATTTGCGAGAACCCGGAAGACATCTGCACGGCGGTCACACCGCAGGAATCTGTACTGGGGACGGATAAATTGGCCAAGGCAGATGCCAAGCTCAACCAAGGTTTGCACTGTGTATACTATGCAGCCCCCGGTATCGTAAAAGGCCTCTACGACATGGACTCTCAGGCTTACCTTAAAACAGCCCAAGGTTTTGGCGCCGCACTCTCTGCAATGGCAGAAAAACACGGTGCAGAGAAGCCCGTCTTTACCAAAGCAGCCGCCGGCATACAAACTATTGTGCAAGGCATGCAGCAGTTATTCAATTACCCCGTAGACAGCCCCATGGTAGGCACTTTCTGCTGGAGCGGCAGCGCCATGGAGTTTGACCATTACGCCGACAACTTCGGTATTACCTACGCACCCGGCAAATTGGCACTCTCTCAGCGTGCTACGGATCCCAACACCATCCTGTACGCAGAGACCTCTTTCTACCGCGGGCTCAACCTCCCCTCCCTTTCCTCCATGCTTACCGCCGGCATCGATGTAGCAGACGGCATCGTTTCCCTGATGCCCGGTAATGAAGGAGCTGAATCTGCCGTCAAAATACAACAAATCAAAGAGTTCCTCCCCTTAGCCACGGAAGCAATTGATGCCATGTGCACCACGGCCTCCGGCTTAGATAACACAGCCGCCATCGTTATCGACAATCAGGCTACCATGCCCGCACTTTTAGGCGGCGATCCGTCCAAGCCCGTTGCATTCCCGCGCATTGCCATCTACTCCGGAGTCAGCAATCGCGCCAAGCTCAGCGAAGGCTGGGATGCCCTGCTCAACGTAGCCGGTAAAGCCGCATCTAAAGTAGGCGCAAACCCCGCCATCGTCAACATGCTCCCCATTGCGCAACGCAATGTCGGCAAGGCTGTTTCTTACAGCATCAGCCTCCCTTGGTTTACGGATAACATGGTACCCAACCTCACGCTTAGCGACACCGCTTTCGTGGTGGGCTCCTCCTCCGTGCTGAACGCCGAGCTGGCAGAAACCGCAGCCCCCACCGTAGACTTCAGCGGCACTGTTTGCACCGTTCGTCTTGCCCCCTTGGACAGCTTGCTCCGCAGCATTGCGGATGATTTGCAGGCTCGTGCCGATGCCGAAACCGCAGCCGACAAAGCTGCCGAAAACAAAGAGGCCATTGTACCCGTTGTTGTGGACGTAGACGACGAGATGTACGAGGACGAGGAATACGATGCCACGGACGCAGAGGAAGAACCCGTTGTTGTTTCCGTAGTAACGGAAGAAGAGGATGAGGAAGATGATGCCAAGGACTTCGACGAATACGCCGACTACGCTGACGAAGAAGACTACGATGAAGCAGACATCTACACCTACACATACCATGAGCCGAGCCCCGCTCAACAGCGTGCCACGAACTTCCGCATATTCGCCGAACTTGTGGAAGACTTGGCTCGATATGTGGACACCTTCAACGTCAACTGCACAACGGATGACAACACCGTGCACATGCGTCTCCGTGTCAACCTGAAGTAAGGCCACATCCTTACTCCCCCCCCTCACACACCGCCCGCCTTAACCGCGGGCGGTGCTTTTTTACATGAGAAAAATTACAGCAAGCCCAAAGAAGGGAAACCTCAAAGCAGCATCACGAAAAACCGACTTACCGGTGCTCACTACACACCAAAGCAAGGGCAGCCCATTGATAGCATAAGGGCAATTTTGTTAAAAGATACCACGCAGCGGGCGGCAATTCCACACCGTCTGCCTGCTTACTCGCACATTAACAATCAATTTTTTTGCCACAAAGAGCCGCATACATCGGTAGGCATACGCCAATCACCGCGCGGGGATAAAGCCACGGTACCCACTTTGGGTCCGTCGGGCACGCAAGTGCGCTTAAACTGTTGCGTAAAGAAACGCCGCAAGAACATGCCCAGCGTGCGGTCTATCAAGGCTTCGTCATACTCACCGGCAAAGGCCTTGCAAGCCAACGCGCGCAATTTTTGCGGTTCGGCAGCATACTTAATAAAGTGATAGAGGAAGAAATCATGCAAGTCGTACGGTCCCAATATCTCCTCAGTTTTTTGGTCTATCTTGCCGTCGTCGGAGGGCGGCAGCAACTCGGGGCTCACAGGGGTGGCATTCACATCTCTCAACACCTCGGCCAAAGCCGGCTCCGCCTTAGTGGCGGCATACTCTATCAGACAACGTATCAACGATTTGGGGATAGAGCAATTCACCCCGTACATACTCATATGGTCGCCATTGTAGGTTGCCCAGCCCAGCGCAATTTCGGAGAGATCGCCCGTACCCACCACCATGCCGCCGGTTTTGTTGGCAAGGTTCATGAGCAATTTTGTGCGTTCTCTCGCCTGCACATTCTCGTAGGTATTCGTGCGCAAAGCGGGGTCAAAATCCAAGTCTTTAAAATGCAGCAAACATGCCTCTTTAATGTTAACCTCCTTAAATGTGCAGCCCAACAGCTCTATCATCCGCACGGCATTATGATATGTACGGCCTGTCGTACCGAACCCAGGCATGGTAAGTGCCAATATACAATCATTGCTGCGGCCTAACAGTTTGCAAGCGCGGTCGCACACCAACAACGCCAGCGTGCTGTCCAACCCGCCGGACACGCCAAGAACAAGGGTCTTGGCATGGGCACACTCCATGCGTTTTGCTAATGCAGCAGCCTGGATGTTAAGTATCTCCTCGCAACGGGCTTCCAGCTCCGGCGGCTCGGGCACAAAGGGGCGGGCGGGCAAATACGCATAGCGCAGGTCCGGCGGCATCAACTCTGCACGGCAAACCACGCGGCGCGGCTCCGGCCACTCCGCCTGCAACAAATTGTCGCAAAATGTGCTCTCGCTGAGTCGCGCCGCTGCCAAACGCTGCATGTCCACATCGGCATACACCACGCTTAACTCGCGGGTAAAAGGCTTATTTTGCACCAGCAAACGCCCGTTGGCAGCCACCATGGCAGCACCGGCGCATACGCCGTCTTGCGTGGTTTCGCCCACACCGGCAGCGGCATGCACATATGCAGCCACACAACTGCCGCTGCGTGCCACTACCTGGGTACGGGTATACTCGCTTCGGCCGGCAATACTGATTGCCGCAGCCGGATTCAACACCACGCGCGCGCCCTGCATCGCCAAACGAGTGGAAGGAGGCAGCAAAGCCAACGCATCATCGCCAATCTCCACCCCGAGAGTCAGCTCATGCTCCAACTCTACAATCACATCCGTACCAATAGGGATGCGGCAACTCTCCGCAAAAAACTCCACCTCCGAACGCGTCAACATGGACGCAGGAGAAAAACAACGCCGCTCGTAGCTTTCTCGCTTATTGGGGAGCATGCTCTTGGGCACAAACGCTCTCACCTCGCCCCCCTGCACCACGGCGGCAACATTAAACAACTTATCATCCAACAACAACGGTAAGCCTACCACAAACACAGAAGGCAAGTCTGCGGTCTCTGCTGCAAACCGAGCCAAGCCCGCCTCTGCGGCTTTTAATAGGGTTGGCTGGAAAAACAAATCTGCACATCCGGCAGAAGTCATACACAGCTCCGGGAACACCACCGCAGCGGCACCCTCTGCTGCGGCCGTTTTTGCGGCGGCGATGAGCTCTGTGGTGTTATACTCTACATCTGCCACACGAACGCGCGGCACGGCTGCTGCCAATCTGTAATAACCGAATGTACTCATTTCACCGCCTATTCTGCCACAAACACGCCGAATGTCAATCAAAATGGGTGGGTAAAAAACATGTCATAACCTAACTCTCGCCTTGCGAGTCGGCGGGGGGTATGCTAAAAAACGGATATGAAGCCGCGAATTTCAGCTATCATGTCGTGTGCCGCATTCATTCTTGCCGCACTGCCCACTCAGGCTCAGCAAGCGCAGCCTCAAGTCCTTTCACCCGTCATGCAAATCATGCAAAAAGGTACTTCCGCAGAGTTAGAAAGTGCCATCGAAGCCGGGTTAGATGTTAATGCCACAGACGCAGAAGGCAACACCCCGCTGCTGGTTGCAGCAGCAAACCGCCGCTCGGATCTGATGTATGTCTTGCTGAAAAACGGGGCGGATCCCAACTTTGAAAAAGACCCCGGCATCACCGCCTTGGGTATAGCCTGCATGTTTGATGACTGGTCCATGGTGGACTTGCTCATCACCCATGGGGCAAACGTCAATTATTGTGCGCCCAATGGCGAGAGCACCCTCTCCATGGCATGCGCCCAAGGAGCCGTTAACGCCGTACAAATGCTGGTAGCACACAATGCCAAAACGGATGTGAGAGATGCCAAAGGCGTTACTCCCCTGCTGCATGCCGTGATGCACCAAACGGAAAACAGCCTTGCTATTGCACAAATGCTTCTGGAAAAAGGAGCAGACGTAAACTTTGGCATGCCCAATGGCTACACCCCCCTCATGGGTGCCACGCAAATGAACAACATGGAGCTCGCCTTGCTTTTGCTCGAACACGGGGCAGATGTACAAATACGCCAAAACCCCGGCGGCGCCTCCGCGCTTTCCATTGCAGTGGCTCTGGGGCATGCCGAAATGGCGGAATTATTGCTGGCCAACAAGGCCGATATTTCCGTAGGCATCAACCCGCAAACCTCTTTGTTGGCCTATGCCTCCATGTTAGCCAGAGCCGACATGATGGAAGCCTTGCTCAAGCACGGTGCAGATGCCAACACGCGAGATGCCCGCAGCAATGCCAGCCCGCTGCACGTTACCGCCACGGGCAATGCTCTCATCATCGACTCCATTAAGCTGATGGGGGCTGCTTCTCTGCTGCCGCAACACGAAAGTAAAATGGATGCTCCCTACGCCTGCCAAGTGCTCCTGAAATACGGCGCAGATGTTAACGCGGCAGACAACGACGGTACAACCCCGGCCATGATAGCCGCCATGGATGGCTCGCCCGATACCCTCGCCGTCCTCATCAAACACGGTGCCAATCTCAACGCCGCAGATGCCCAAGGCCGTACGCCTCTCATTCTGGCAGTTCTGCCGGCCGAAACAAAGGCAAACATCTCCCTCACACACGTCTCCCCCCAAGCTGCGGCTCAGGTTAAACCGCAAGTTACCCAAAGCATGCAGCAATACCCGCAAGTGGTAGAGACGGTTAAAGCCCTGCTTGCAGCCGGTGCAGATATCACCGCAAAAGACAAAGCCGGCAAAACCGCACGAGATTATGCAACGGAGCCGGAGGTCATACGCCTGCTGGACGAAGCCGCTGCCCGCTAAATGCAGATAACCGACATCAGAGCACGCCTGAAAGCGCTGGCAGAGCCTCGTTTTCAGGCGTTTGCCTCTTCTCTGATTCCCGGTGAACATCATGTGCTGGGTGTACGCCTTCCCCACCTACGCCAACTTGCCAAACAAGCCGCTAAAAACAACCGTACCGCCCTCTTCAACGAGCCTTCGCCCCCGCAATCCATGGAGGAATGCATGCTGCGCGGCATGCTGATAGGCTATGCAGATGCAAGCGTCGGCCTACGGCAACGCCTGCAAGAACTGGCCCGATTTATCCCCCTCATCACCAATTGGAGCATCTGCGACTCGTGCTGCGCCACCTACCAATTTGCAAAAAATCACCGCGAAAGCGTTTGGGATTTTCTGCAACCCTTCTTACGCTCCGAACAAGAATTTGAGGCGCGCTTCGGCTTGGTCATGCTCCTCTTTCACTTTACACAAGAGGCCAAATGGGCATCCCGCATCGCGGACTTACTGCCACAATTACCCTGCAACGGCTACTATGCGGAAATGGCGGCCGCATGGTTGCTGTGCGAAATCCACTTGCTCTACCCCAACATCGCCGCCCCTCTGTTGGCAGATTCCTCTCCGCTCTCCCCCTCCATCCGCGCCCGCACTCATAGAAAAATTCGAGAATCCCGCAGAAAAACAAAGTAAGGGCCGAGCAGCAAGCCAGACGAAGTGCAGCACATGCCATTGAGTCATGTTAATAAAAAACGAGGAATATCCCGGGCGTGCATTAACGGAAAAGATATCACTTGACAAAGATGGCGCTTTAAGTAAAATAGGGGGCATGGAATACGACTATTCAAATTCGTCAGCATATATACAAGAGCAATCGGCAGAGCATATTGCAACGAAGATTCGGACCTATATGAACAAGGTTTACGCTTGGTTGGCTCTCTCTCTGGTTGTATCCGCAGGCAGTGCCATTTATGTGGAAAGCGATTACGGTCTTTTAGAGCAAACGCTTAACAACCGCATGGTATTGGCCATTACCACATTGGGTATCGTGCTGGTTATGTGCTTTGCGGCCAACAAACTTACCGCAGGGGCACTCAAGGTACTGCTTTTGGCGTACTCGGTGTTGCAAGGTGTGTTGTTTGCGCCGTTTTTGATGGTGTTCTCCAACCACTCCCTTGGTGTCACCTTTGCATGCACGGCCGGTATGTTCGGGGCAATGGCCTTGTACGGTATGACGACCAAGCGCAACCTGAGCGGGATGGGGCGTACGCTGCTCATGCTGCTCATTGGCTTAATTATAGCCAGTTTGGTTAATTTGTTTGTAGGTGGCGGCACCATGACGCTTGTCATCAGCATCGCCGGTATAGTGATTTTCAGTCTCTTTACAGCATACGACTTTCAGCGTTTGCAGGAGGAAGGGGCCATCTACGATGATGCAACGCTGAGAGAGAAAGGAGCCATTCTCGGCGCGCTCAACCTCTACATCAACTTCTACAACCTGTTCCTCTATCTGCTGCGTTTCTTGGGCGACAGAGAGTAATCCGCACATGGAGACAACTGAATACAATCCTCACGAGTTGGCGGCTACGGCCGCCAACTCGGTTCTTTCTTCTCTGGGCTTTACATATGCCATACGCACAGAGGAGAGCGAAGACGGAATCAACCTGTTTATTGACAGCAAGGAAGCCGCCTACCTCATCGGCGATGATGGGGACAGGCTGGACGATTTGCAATACCTCATCAATCGCTTAGTACAGGCTCAACAAGCCAATGCCCCGCGCGTGCGCGTGGATTGCAATCTTTACCGGACTAAAAGCGAGGCAAAATTGCTGCGCCGCGCCCGTGCGCGCGCCGAGCGAGTTCTGCAAACCGGTACTCCCCTGCACATGGAAAAGCTCAATGCCTACCAGCGCCGTTTGGTGCATCAAGAGCTTGCGGATATACCCGGCATTGCCACGGAGTCCGAGGATACGGAGTCTCGCTTCAAGCGCATTACCATCAGCAAAATTACCGAACCATGCGAATAAGCGTCCACCGGACATACCACTTGCTTTCAGCAGCTGTTTGCACGGCATCTTGCTACGCAGCCGCAGAGTCTTACTGCATCTATACCACACCAAGCAGCAATGAGGCCGCGCTACGGCAAGCCGCAGCAGCACTGTTACCCCCCAAGGCAGAGCTCTATGTTAAAAAATTACCCTACGAGTGCAAAAGCAAAGAGGATGCAGCACTGCAAGCAGACGCTATTGCGGCCGGAGTTACAGAGCTGCCGTGTTTAGTGATTTCCGATGCAGAAGGTGCCTACGCCGTGCTACGCATGGAGGGGCTCACCCAACAGGCGGTTGAGCAAGCCGCTAAAACCGCCCAAGCCCCCAACCGTAAACAGACTGCCGAGCAACGCCGCCTTAATGCGCAAATTCACCTCCTGTGTGCCAAACTGGGCATCGGGGAACCCAGCGACCCGGAGTTGGAGCAAATTGTAACCACTTGTAAAGAATTAATGGCGCACCCGCAAGCCACCACGGAGCAACAACAATTTATCGGCTACCGCTGCCTCTACCCAGCACTGTTGTTGCAATACACACGCGGCTATACCGGGGCACACACCCCCTACACAGAGGCTAAGCTGTTAGAGGCAATCGCAGCATTGGAAGCAGCACGCGACCTAAACCGCGAAACAAAAATCGGTAAACAGGCATTTGCCGAGCGTGAGCGCCTACGCGCAGCCCGCCGCGAAGCCCGTAAATACGAATAACTTTCTGCAACCTCGTTAGGGGGTGCATCCATTGCAGATAACACGCATTTTCTTCCTATGAATCCTCCTCCCTGCATTGCTTACCCGTACGGTAGCATCGTTTGGAATAACGGTGCCTTTGAGGTAGTGCACCAAGAGAGCACAACTCTTCGCTGCGAATATTTAACGGACTACCAATCCCGCACAGGCTACCCGGCACAACATTTGTCCGGGGAATATGCGCTGCAACTGCTTTTGCCGGATGGCAGCATGGGGTTAAATCCGCAACCGGTTTCTCACCAATCAGAAAACGAGCAGCTGAAAATAACGCTGGCAGACCCGCGCCACCCCGGAATTGAGATTTACCTCACAGCGCAACTATCCGCAGAAGGAGTTTATACCCAGCAGGTGAGCATTGTTAACGGCACCGCAGCCCCGCTGCAAATCATACGCGGATACTCCGCCAGCCTGCAACAACAGGCTCACAGTTACCATGCCACTACGTTTCGCGGCGTATGGGCGGGGGAGCATATACTGCAAGAGGAAGAAGTGAAACGCGGCAACACCCTTTGCACCCAAGCCTGCACCGGCATTAAGGCTGCGCAAGAAGGGCTACCTGCCATGTTGCTCTCCCTCAACGCCCCGGCACAGGAAGAAAGCGGCACCTGCGTGTTGGCAGCACTGTGTTGGAGCGGCAACTACACCATCTGCCTTACCCACAATGCACAAGGCATGGGCTTTTTGGGGCTGGGGCACGACTTTGCACAAGCCCCCTACACCTTAGCTGAGGGACAACGGATAGATTTACCTAAAGCTCTCATAATAACCTCCTTACATGGCAAGGGAGATACCACCCGCCGCCTACACCGTTACCTGCGCCGCTGCGTTATCCCGCATGGCGGGCAAATAAGGCGTACCCTGCTTAACAGCTGGGAGGGTGTGCATTTTGATATCTCTGAAAACGCGTTGCTGGAGATGATGCACGCAACTGCGCAGCTCGGCATAGACATGTTTGTGCTGGATGACGGTTGGTTTGGCAAACGCACGGATGACACAAGCTCCTTGGGCGATTGGCAGCCCGACACACAGCGACTGCCGCGAGGGCTCGCCCCCCTTAACGATGCCACGCAAACCATGAAGCTGGACCCGGGCATATGGATGGAGCCGGAGATGGTAAGCCCGCAAAGTGATTTGTACCGGCTGCACCCCGAATGGGCCATACAACTGCCCGGCATTCCGCCCACGCAACAGCGGCATCAATTAGTGCTCAACCTTGCGCTTGCAGAGGTGCAAGAGCACATCATTAAAAGCGTGGCCAACATCTTGCAAACCTACCCCAACATCAGCTATGTCAAGTGGGATTGCAACCGCATGATGACCGATGCCCCGCATCCCAACCTGTATTTTGATTACATTGCAGCCTATTACCGCATCATGCACAGTCTGCGCACCCTGTTTCCGGCGGTTACATTCCAATGCTGCTCTGCGGGGGGCGGGCGCATGGACCTTGGCGCAGCACACTACCACGAAGAGTTTTGGCTGAGCGATAATACAGATGCCTTTGAGCGCTTGCGCATGCAGTGGAGTGCCACCCACCTATTCCCCGCAAACTCGGTGGGTGCCCATGTCACCATCAGCCCTAATCTGTACACCGGGCGCAGCACCTCGCTCAAGTTCCGCTTTGATGTAGCCATGGCGGGCAGACTCGGGTTTGAGCTGGACCCTCGCCGCCTGAGCCGAGAAGAGGCAACAGAAATCCGGCAACGGCTCCAACTGTACCGCCAACTCGCCCCGCTGACTCAATTGGGGGATGTGTACCGCCTCATTTCTCCCTATGAAAGCCCAGACTGCGCCTTGCTGTACACAGATGGGCGGCAAGCTCTCTTGCTGGCCTACACAACAGAACGCCTCTTTACCAACCAATGCACCCGCATTCCGCTGCGCGGTATAGAGCCTACGCGCCGCTACCGCATCGAGGAGCTTATGCCGGACCAAACCGGCAACCATTGCCCTGCAAACGGCACCACCATAAGCGGAAAAGAGTTAATTGACAACGGGCTACCGATTCGTTGGAACAGCCCCCTGCAATCGGCGGCCATTCTTCTTACCCCCGACGCATGAACACCGCTCTACCCATAGATACCATCCGCAATGAGGTGCTGCAAGCCGTGCAGAAGCCGGGTTTTTGCGTGCTGCTGAGTGCCCCAACCGGCAGCGGAAAATCCACCCGCATACCGCGCATGTTGACGGAAGCCGGGGTAAACCGTGCCGGTACCATTTTAGTGGTACAGCCACGCCGCTTGGCAGCGCGATTGCTAGCCGGATTTGTGGCAAAACAATTTCCCTGCAAATTAGGAGCAGAGGTAGGTTACACCGTACGCTTTGACTCCCGCTGTAGCGACCAAACACGCATCTTATTTGTAACAGACGGCATTTTGGAGCGCAGACTGACAGACGACCCGCAACTGCAAGGCGTTAGTACCATCATTTTTGACGAAGTGCACGAGCGACGACTCGCCGGCGATTTATGCCTGGCGCGCGCCTTAGAATTGCAACGCAGTACGCGGCCGGAGCTGGGCATCTTTATCATGTCTGCCACGCTGGAGCTGGACAAATTGCAACACTACCTACCACAAGCCACCGTTTTACGAGCAGAAGGACGCATGTACCCGGTAGAAGTACGCTACATGCCACCTGTGCCGGTGAGGGATAAACACGGCTATGTAAAT
This sequence comes from Akkermansiaceae bacterium, assembly GCA_015062015.1. Taxonomy (GTDB): domain Bacteria; phylum Verrucomicrobiota; class Verrucomicrobiia; order Verrucomicrobiales; family Akkermansiaceae; genus Akkermansia. The sequence continues at coordinate 25,238 of SUVM01000011.1, forward strand.
CCCCCGCCGGTATGGGAGCAATGCGCCGCCGCCGTACGCCAACTTACAGAAGAAACGGATGGGGATATCCTCGTGTTCCTGCCCGGAGCCTACGAAATTCGGCGCACGGTGGAGATGCTCGAACAAGCAAGCTGGATGCGAGGAAGAGACGTCTATGCCCTGCACGGCAAACTTACGCCGGACGCCCAAGCCGCCGCCGTAGAGCGAGGCAGCCGCCCGCGCATCATTGTCTCTACCAATATTGCAGAAACCTCTCTCACCATCGAAGGGGTGCGCGCCGTAGTAGACAGCGGTAGTGCCCGCGAAGCACGCTGGGATGCCGTGCGCGGCATCTCCACCCTTCATGTGGTGCCTATATCCCGCGCCCAGGCAGAGCAACGTGCAGGACGTGCCGGCCGATTAGGGCCGGGTAAATGTATACGCCTGTGGAGCGAGGCAGACCACAGACGGCGTGCCGCCTTCCCGGCACCGGAGGTACACCGGGCAGATATATCTGCCGCATTCCTGAATTTGTTGGCATGGGGAGCGATTGGGCAAGACGGGCTACGCAGATTTGCCTGGCCGGATGCCCCTACCGAAGCACAATTTACCCAAGCATGGCAACTACTGGTAAATCTGGGGGCGGTGGATGCCCAAGGCTCTTTATCTGCCACCGGGCGCAAGATGCTGCGCTACCCCCTGCCCCCGGTAGCAGCCCGCATGCTGGTAGCCGGGCAAGAGCTTGGCTGCGAAACCGAGACGGCAGCCATTGCCGCCCTCATCCAAAGCGAAAGCATTGCCATGAGCACCGGCTTGCACGACAGCCTGCGGCAGGATGATGATTATACGGATTTTCAGGCAGAATGGCGCGCGCTGCAACGCGCAGAAATGCTTAAGGGAGACACCCGCGCCTGCACCACACTGGGCATCATGAGCCGTGCAGCCGCAGAAATTCGCGCCGCGTTCCGCCAGTTGCTCGGCCACCACCAAGAACCGGATTTTGCGGCAAAACGCCGGGCTGTTGCACATGCACTACTAACCGCCTACCCGGAAAATGTGGCCGCCCGCAACAGCACCGCCACCCACACCGCCAGAATTACCCGACACCGCAGCGGAAAATTCACCGCCGGAGTTGCCCTGCAGCGCCATGCCTCTTGCGTGGTTGCCGCAGAAATTGCAGAAATAGGCGGCAAAAATGTAGAGACACGCATCTGCCGTTGCACGCTACTGGATTACACCGATTTACCCACACACGAAGACGAGATAGCCGTGTATGACCCGGCGCGGAAACGCGTACTCAACTACCACCGCACCCTTTACCGAGACTTAGTTTTGGCAGAAAAAGAAACCGGGGACGCCCACCCCGATGCCGCAGCCCCCCTACTGGCAGACCAAGTAGTGCGTGGCAATTTGCGCTTAGAAGGGTGGGACGGCCATGTACACCAATGGCTCAACCGCCTTACCTGCCTGCGGCAAGCCATGCCCGAGCTGGAGCTGCCCGAGTTTACCGAGGAAGATCGGCTGCTTACCATCACCATGCTTTGCGAAGGAGCGGTTTCTTACAAAGAAATTGCATCGCGCCCCGTACTCCCGATTTTGCAGGAAGCCCTGTCTGCGTGGCAAAAAGATTGCCTGAACCGCTACGCCCCCAAAGCAATTAAGCTTGCCAACGGGCGAGAAGTCAAGCTATTGTACCGGGAGGATGGCACCCCTACATTCGGGCTGAAATGCCAACTCCTGTTCGGGGTAGCGCAAACACCTACCATTGCAGACGGGCGCATCAAATGTCTGGTAGAGATTCTTGCCCCCAACCAGCGCCCCTACCAGCTTACGTCCGACCTGGCATCATTCTGGAAAAACGGCTACCCCCAAATGAAAAAAGACCTTGCGGGCCGTTACCCCAAACACCACTGGCCGGATGACTTGGATTTTTGACACAGCCCCAAGCTGCGTCTTACCGACCATTTCCTGCTTGTGTAAAATGCGTTTCCGTGCTATCATGGCGCGCGCTCTGCAAGATAGCACACTCCGGTAAACCCATGGCAGAAAAATTCGACATCAACAGCTTAAATGCCGCTCAAAAACAGGCCGTACAAACACTGCACGGTCCGGTGCTGATTTTGGCCGGGGCCGGTACCGGCAAAACACGCACCGTCACCTGCCGTATTGCCAATATGATTGCCCAAGGCGCCAACCCCACAGGTATTTTGGCACTTACCTTTACCAACAAAGCCGCAAACGAAATGGCAGACCGCGTGGCCGGACTGGTGGACCGCAAAGCTGCACGCAAAATGACGGTTTGCACCTTCCATTCCCTCTGCGTACGCATTTTGCGGCAAGATATAGGCCGCTTAGGCTATAAAGAAAACTTCTCCATCTACACCGGCAGCGACCAAAGCGGGCTGTTGAAACGCCTCATCATGGAATACGGGGCACGCCGCGAGAAGTTGGAGCCCGCGCAGGTGATTGCCGAATACTCGCGCGTGCGCAACCAAGGGTTGGACTACAAAGCGATAGAAGATTCTCTTATCTCTGCCGTGGCGGGGGCGTACCAACGCGAGCTGAAAGCCCAAAATGCGGTAGATTTTGACGATTTGCTCATTCTTACGGAGAGATTGCTGCGCTGTTACCCGGATGTGCATGACAAATGGAACCGCCGTTTTACCTTCATTACGGTAGATGAGTTTCAGGATACAAACTCTCTGCAAATGAGCCTGCTGCGCCAGTTGGTGGGCCCGGAGCACAACGTATGCGTGGTAGGAGACGATGACCAATCCATTTACGGTTGGCGAGGGGCGCAAATCTCTAACATTCTGGACTTTGAAAGCTTTTTCCCCAACCCTACCGTCATTAAGCTGGAGGAAAACTACCGCTGCACCAAACAAGTGCTGGATTGCGCCAACATCCTCATCCGCAACAACGCCGGACGCAGAGACAAAACACTGCGCACCAACAAGATAGGAGAATACCCCGTCCGTTTGCTCGCCATGCCCGGCCCCAATGAAGAGGCAGAGTTTCTTGCAGATGAAATCGAGCAGCTGCGCCTGAGAGACAAACTTCCTTGGGAGGCCTTTGCCGTTCTCTTCCGTGCCAATGCACAGAGCCGCGCACTGGAAATGGCACTGCGAGAGCACCATATACCCTACCGCATGGTGGGCACCAAGAGCTTTTTCGACCGCCGAGAAGTAAAAGACCTCATGGGGTACCTGCAACTCATGGATAACCCGGATGCGGATTTGCACCTGCTGCGAGTTCTCAACACACCGCCCCGCGGCATCAGTGCCAACACTGCCACCTTTGCCATAGACTGGAGCCGCGAGAATAAAAAAAGCATTTGGGCCACCCTGCTGGACCTCTCTTTCTTAGCAGAATGCTCCACACGTTCTCAAAACAGCATCAATACCTTTACAGAGCTTGTAACACGCTACGGCACAGAGTTTGCAGAAAGCGAGCGGCCCTTTGCAGACATCCTCTGCGACTTCCTCAAAGAAACGGAATACGAAGAGTACATCTCGCGTAACTGCAAAACCGAAGAAGAAAAAAACCGCAGGCAATCCGCCATAGATGACATCAAAACCGCCCTGCGTCAATTCTGGCTCCCCGGGGCAAAGCTGACAGATTTTCTTGCCAAAATCAACCTCGATAACGACCGCGATGACGACGACATCGAATCCAAAAGCGGCGTATGCCTTATTACTATGCACGCCGCCAAAGGGCTGGAGTTTCCGCATGTGTACATCGTCGGTGTGGAAGACGGGCTGTTGCCGCACAACCGCTCTGTGGACGAAGGGAATTTGGATGAGGAGCGCCGCCTGTTCTATGTGGGGATAACGCGCGCAAGAGAACGGCTTACCATGACTTACTGCGCCAAGCGGACACGCTACGGTGCGGAAGAACGCTGCAAGCCCTCCTGTTTCATCATGGAGATTCCGAATCGGCTCTACGAATTTGTAGATTATGACGTACTGATGAAAACCCCGCTGAGCGAAGAGGAATGCGCCGATGCCATTTCGTCTTTCCGCTCCTTGTTAGACGATTAAGCCCCGGCACTTATTGCTGCACAAGTGAGCCGCAACAACGAAAAGATGCGGGGTGATTGATATAAAACTTGCTGAAATAACGGCCAAGCCAATTTTGCAACAAATAGGGGTTGTCTGCCGCAAAACCATATGCCATGATACAAACACCTTGGCGGTGAAGCTCTGCCAGCATAGGGAGCATCCCGGCATGTAGCAGCACATCCTGCAAACTGACGGTTATCATTGGCAGCCCTAATTGCTGAGCCTGTTGTAGATGTTGCAGCGAAGATGCGCAAAAAGCCGTATGCACAAAACCGGCCGCGCGCGCCCGCTCTACATCCTGCACGGAAAAACACTCCACAATCATGCGCTCCGGCAAGGGAATTTCGGCACGCAGCAACTCGTAATCCGTTACTTTGTCTGTCACCAGTATCATCTCCGGGTGCTGTTGCATGAGGCCGTATATATCCTTGCCGGTCAGTACGGTATACCGCCCCGCAATTTTAAGGCGTGCCACATCCATGGACATCAACCTGCCGGGCAGCCCGCAAAGGGAACCGGTAAGCAGGCTGAACATCGCCCGG
>SUVM01000146.1 GCA_015062015.1 Akkermansiaceae bacterium
GTAAGTGCCTTGGGCGCTCTTGGAAAGCTTGGAGCGGTCCTGGTTCACCACAAAGGCGTGGGTGAGCACTTTTTTGTACGGGGCAACTCCGCGCCAGGCGCAAGAGAGCATGAGCGAGCTTTGGAACCAGCCGCGGTGCTGGTCCGTGGCCTCCAAGTACACATCGCAGGGGGCATGCAGCTCGGGGTGTTCCTCCAATACGGATACATGGGAGCAACCGGAGTCAATCCACACGTCGAGCGTGTCCTTGCCTTTCTTAAGGTTGGCAGGCAGCCCCAGTTTCTCGCACAGTTGGGCATCCGTCAGCTCAAACCAAATGTTGGTGCCGTGCTCTGCCACCAAATCTGCCACTTTGTTCACGATTTCGGCAGAGAGGACGGGCTTGTCGTTCTCGTCGAAGAAGACAGGCAGCGGCACACCCCAAGTACGCTGGCGGGAAATGCACCAATCCGGGCGAGCCTCTACTGTGCTGTAAATGCGGTTACGCCCCCAAGCGGGCAACCACTCTGTCTTATCAATCTGCTCTAAGGCCTGGCCGCGCAATTTCTCCATGCTGATAAAGAACTGCTTAACGGCACGGAAGATGATGGGCGTTTTGGAGCGCCAGCAATGCGGGTATTGGTGGGTAAACTCCTCGCGGCCCAGCAGGCGCCCACCCTCTACCAACAGGGTGATGATGTCCTCATTGCACTTAAAGACATGCTTGCCCACCAAGTGCGGTAAACCGCATTCGGCGGTGTAGTTGCCGTCGTCGTCTACAGGGGAGAGCACGGGCAAGCCGTATGCCATGCCGGCAATGTAGTCGTCCGCACCATGGCCGGGGGCAATGTGCACGGCTCCGGTACCGGCATCCGTTGTTACATAAGCGGCGTTAATGATGAGGGACTCGCGGTCCAGGAAGGGGTGGCGGGCGGTGCGTTTCTCCAGCTCGCTGCCCACAAAGGTGGCCAGCTCTTCTTGCAGGGCCCAACCGGTCTTGGCGGTAAAGGTTTCGATGAGCTCTCGCACGACAATAAACTTGCGCTCGGCTCCATCCTTGGCATAACGGCCTACCACATAGGTAAAATCCGGGTTAAGAGCAATGGCAAGGTTGCTGGGCAGGGTCCACGGCGTGGTGGTCCAGATAACCATCTCGCAGTCTTCCACCCCCTGCACGGCTCCGTCCATCTTAAAGCCCACATAAATGGCGGTGGAGGTGTCCTCCATATACTCCACCTCGGCCTCTGCCAAAGCGGTGTGGTGGGCGTAGCTCCACTGCACGGGTTTCATGGACTGGTAGACAGCCCCGCTCTCTACCAACTTGGCAAAGACGCGCAAAATACCCGCCTCGTACTTGGGGTACATGGTTACATACGGGTTGAACCAATCGCCAAACACGCCCAAGCGGCGGAACGATTGACGCTGCTGGTCCAAATACCCCAAGGCAAACTCTGTGCAACGGCGGCGAATCTCTGCCGGCTCCAGCCCTTGGTGCTCTTTTACTACCTTAGCCTCAATCGGCAAGCCGTGGCAGTCCCAACCGGGAATAAACGGCGCATAGTAGCCGCTCATCGTCTTGCTCTTAACGATAAAATCCTTCAATACTTTGTTAAGGCCGGTGCCCATGTGCACATCGCCATTGGCAAAGGGCGGGCCGTCGTGCAATATGAATGTAGGCGCACCCTGGGCTTTGCGGCGGCCGGTAATTCGCTCGTAAAGCTTCTCGTTTTCCCATTTTTCAAGACGCGCCGGCTCCTTGGTGGTAAGGTCACCACGCATGGGGAATGTGGTGTCCGGCAGGAAGATGGTGTCTTTATAGCTCTTTGCGGGTGTGCTCATACGCGCGCCAGTATACACCCTTATGCACCTATTGTCAATTGTATTATATGCTTGCTACCCCCAAATTCAAAAATCCCCCGGCTTTTTCTGTCTACCGGGGGATTTTTCCGACAATTTACGGCGCTTAACGACGGCGGCGAACAGCCAACCCGGCCAATGCCAACAAGCTCAGCGTGGCCGTGCCGGGCTCGGGGATTGTTACGATAAACGCATACGGATCCAAAAAATACACTTGGTCTATATACGTTCCGTTCGCATACATCGCCGGACGGGTATAGACGGTATCACCAACCTGCCACTCCTGAGCCTCTGTATGAAAATAAATTTCGCCATTTACCCCAATTTTATCAACAGTTGCTTCAACCAATTCTGCCACAATATCACCGGTGCGAGCATCGTCCGAATCGGTAATATACAAATGTTTTAATGCTCCTTCTTCATACTCCATCCCCCAAGCGTAATAGCATGCGCCAACGTACCTGCATCATTAGCAACGCCCAAAGAAATAGCCTTACCTTCGGTCATCCATTTCCGCAAATCAACTTCCCCGCAATCATATGCTGCTCTAAAGTAATTTACATTCTCAGCGGTATCATGATAGATATTATACGAAGAAAAATTCCATAAATCATCGATAGTTAAACCACACTGGTCATAATAATAACCGTTTGTCGGTCCCAATTCGCTATATGTATCACCAAAGGTCATACCGTAAGCATGACGCGCGCCTTCTGCATCTGAAGTAGGTGTATAAACACCGGATAACCACCAAGTCAGAGCATTAGAAACAACCCCACCGTTTGTTGCACCATTTTTAGCTGCTTTTACATATGTAGACCAAATAGCATCAGGCTCCGTCGGAGTGCCTGACGGCACTCCCGGCAAACGTTTTTGCCACCATGCAATCAAATTAGACGCAGATGCCGCATAACACATCATGTCATCTGCATCCGTTGTACTCGATTTATTAACATCTTCCCAACCGTCTTCGGCGTTAACGCCGTCCACCCAAATAATCTCTGCAGAGGCGCAAGAAAACGCCGCTGCACCACACACTAACATGGAAAGAAAAGCCTTTTTCATAACATTCTCCAAACCTCTCTACACTGTGAATAGTAACATATTCAGCACAGAGAGACAAGGAAAAAATGCACAAAACTCTCGTAAAAAAACGTGAAGTTATTGATCATTCATGGTGTTTTGGCATGTTTGAGGGGCAGCAACTCGGCACAGCAAAACGCCCCCGACCACCGGAGCGGAAGGGGGCGTTTTGGTGTATCCTGATGTAAGGGAAATTACAGCAGGGAGAAAGCGATGTTGAGACCGGCCGTCACAATGGAGACCATGCTCATGAGCTTAATAAGAATGTTGAGGGAGGGGCCGGAGGTATCCTTGAAGGGGTCGCCCACGGTGTCGCCCACCACGGAAGCATCGTGAATGGCGGTGTGCTTGCCGCAGAACTCGGCATCGCCGGTTTCGATGTACTTCTTAGCGTTGTCCCATGCACCACCGGAGTTGGCCATGAACACGGCGAGCACGAAGCCGCCGGCCAAACCACCCGCAAGCAAGCCGAACACACCGGCAACACCCATTACCAAACCGGTAGCAACGGGAACCACCACAGCGATAAGGGAGGGAATAACCATCTCGCGCTGGGCACCTTGGGTGGAGATGCCTACGCAGCGGGCGTAGTCTGCCTTCTTGCGGCCTTCAAATACGTCTTTATCGCTGAGCTGGCGGCGAACTTCCTCCACCATGCTCTTGGCGGCACGGCCCACGGCGTTCATGGTAAGACCGCAGAAGAGGAAGGAAAGCATAGCACCGATGAAGATACCGAGCAGAAC
>SUVM01000012.1 GCA_015062015.1 Akkermansiaceae bacterium
CATGCGGTTGAGGAAGCTTTGGTCCGTAGCTCCCAGGAAGCTAATCCACTTGAAGGAAGCGTAGAAGACTGCCCCCAGCAGAATGCCGAGCCAACCGAAGATGCGCGGGCACTTGGGCACGAAGAAGCCGAAGAGGAACACAGCCAGCACACCCGGGCTCAGGAAGCCCTGAAACTCCTGGATGAAGGTGAAGATACCACCGAATGCGGGGTTATCCAGGAAGGGCGCAATCACCGTGGCGATAACGGCACATCCCAATACACCGATTTTGCCCACCGCCAACAGCTGAGCCGGACTGGCAGGCTTGCCCATTACCTCTTTGGCTTTGCCGTAAAGGTCCATTGTGAACAGGGTGGAGGCAGAGTTGAGCATGGAGGCCAGAGAGCTTACCACGGCACCGAACAAGGCTGCCAGCACAAACCATGCCCAACCCGTACCCGGCAGCAACTTGCGCAGCAGGGTGGCAAAGGCAGAGTCGTAGTGGTAGGCTGTAATGCCGGTGGAAACGACGTATTTATCGGTATCCTTGCGGGCTGCCTCAGTTGCTTTACCCTCCAGTTTGGTGATAGCCGTAGCCAGCTCAGAGACTTTAGCGGTGTTGTCTTTTTTGGTGGCATCGATAGCAGCGAGCTCGGTGGTGAGCTTCTTGAACTCTGCCTTGGTCGATTCGTCTGCGCCTACCGCAGCAAGGTTTTGCTCAAGCTTGGTTGTAGCATCGGCCTGTTTGTCTGCGCGCATAAGCAGGCTGGGCGCAACGTTGTAGATAACAGTCTTGCCTTCGGCTTTAGCGGTGGTTTCTGCCGCAGCAATTACCTTGTCGTTGTTTTCATCTGCCTTGGCTGCGAGGTCGCTGCGGAAGAGGTTGTAGGCAAGGATGCCGGGGATAATAACCACGAAGGGAATGAGCAACTTGAGGAATGCCGCGAATACCACACCCATTTGGCCTTCCTCCAAGCTCTTGGAGGCCAAGGTGCGCTGCATGATGTACTGGTTGAGCCCCCAGTAGAAGAAGTTGGGAATCCACAGGCCCAGCAGGTAAACCGTCCAGGGCATGGTGGGGTCGCTTGTTTCGCGCATCATGTGCAGTTTGCCGCCAATGCCGTTGACGGAGGAGTTGGCATCGCCGGCATTCAGCTCTGTCATGCGGGAAAGTCCATCCATGAACTGGTTGCCGGTGGTGGCCATGGTATCTGCCGTAGCATTGGAGGCAACGGTAGCGGTTTCTACCACGGGTTGCAGTTGGTTGGCATCCATACCGCCCAAGGTCATGATGGCGAAATAGGCTACAACGCCACCGCCTACGATGAGGGCGGCACCCCAGATGAGGTCCGTCCATGCGCAAGCCTTAAGACCACCGATGTATACATACACCGTGGCTGCACCTGCAATGATAAGGCAGCTGCTCCACAGCTCCATGTCAAAGTATACGGAGATAACATTGGCACCGGCATAAATAACCGTAGCAGTGGGCACACCTACAAGGATAAGCAGGTTGACCAAGGCCATCGTTACGCGCGATATACCGTTGTAGCGCTCCTCCAAGAATTGAGGTATGGTGAACACACCGCGCTTAAGCAGCATGGGCAGGAAGGTGAATGCCACAATCACCAGCACAATGGCGGCAAGCCACTCGTAACCGGCAATGGCAAGCCCCAACCAGTCTGCGGCCTGGCCGCTCATACCCACAAATTGCTCTGTGGAGATGTTGGCTGCCAGCAGGGAGAAGCCCACCAGCCACCATGTAAGCCCACGGCCTGCCAAGAAGTAGTCCGCAGCACCTTTTTCTGCTTTTTCTTCTTCGTTCTTGTTGCTATCATTGCCATCAGAGGCTTTCCAGATACCCAGACCGATAACGGCACATACGACAACGCAGAAGGCGATAATCTCCCACACGGGCAGCACGTCCGGCTCTTGGCTTTTTGCCGTGCTTGTTGTTTGTGTTGTGGGTTGTACGGCAGCCTCTGCGGCAGCTTGCTTCTCTGCCTCGGCTTTGGCGGCAGCCTCTGCGGCAGGCTGTTCCTCAGCCTCGGCTTCGGCGGTATCAACTGTCGGCGTGGTATCCGCCGTGAGGGTGGCTACCTCTACGGGGGTAATGGTCTCAACCGGGGGGGCATCCTGAGCCTGGGCACCGAATGTCATGAGCGCAAGGACGCTCAGCAAGGTTGTCAGTTTTTTCATAAATATTGAGTGTTATGATTAAGCTTTGTACAACACGCGGGCACCTTCGCCCGGGCGGGTGATGAGGTAAGTGGTCTCGATGCCGAGTGCATTGCGGTAAGCCTCCAGCATTTCTTCTGCAACTTTCTCCACATCTTCGCTCTTGACAAGGGCAACAATGCAGCCGCCGAAACCGCCACCCGTCATGCGGGCTCCGTATACGGAGGCTGCAGAGGGTATGCTGTCTGCCAAGCTTACGAGGGTGTCTACCTCGGCACAGGAGACTTCAAAGTCGTTCTTCAGAGAGGCGTGCGAAGCGCGCATGGCCACGCCTGCGGCATCCCAATCGGCAGCGGCAACGGCTGCGGCAAACTTTTCTACGCGCAGGTTCTCGCCGATAACGTGGCGCGCACGGCGGTAGCAGAGGTCGCCCAAGGTGTCTTTCTTCTCCTCCAGCATCTCCAGCGTGGCTTCGCGCAGGGAGGGTACACCCAAAATGGCACAGGCATCCTCGCAGTTCTTGCGGCGGGCGGCGTAACCGCCATCGGCCAGGGAGTGCTTCACGGCAGAGTCTATTACCAGCACGCTTACGGCCGGGTCTGTCATGGGGATGAGCTTGTAGGAGAGGTCTTTGCAATCCAGCATCAGCGCATGGTCTTGCTTGCCGTTGGCAGAGATGAATTGATCCATAATGCCGCAGGGTACGTTCACAAACTCGTGCTCAGTGGCTTGGCCGATGAGGGCTCGCTCCGTGGGGGTTACCTCTGCCCCGCAAAGGGCAGCTAAGGCGGTGCAGGTGGCTACCTCAAACGCTGCGGAAGAGGATAAGCCGCCGCCTCTCGGCACGTTGGAGTCGATGAGCATATCCACAGCAGGTACTCGGATGCCGCGGCGCTCGAGCATGCAGATGACACCACGCACATAGTTGCTCCAGAACGGGTCTCCGGGTTTGTTGGCATCTGCCGGGTTAATTTCAATCATCGTATCACCCAAAGAACCAATCCAGCGATGCTTGCCGGTGGGGGAGGGGGCCACGGCTACAACGTTGATGTTGTTGAGAGCCATGGGAAGGACAAATCCGTTGTTGTAGTCTGTATGTTCGCCAATCAAGTTCACGCGCCCGGGAGAGGCAGCCACCACCGTGGGTTTCTGCCCGAAGTATTCCTCAAAGTACGGACTGATGGTTTCAACACTGATTTCGCGTTGCTCTAAATCCATAACGCAATATTTTTAGCACATTGTCAACCCCATGTAAAGGCTAAATCTTTATTTAAAGTCCTATAAGCCTATTTCCGATAATCTCGGCATAAAAAAACTGCATGCGGCGCGTTGCCGAATGCAGTTTGAAATCAGTAGGGGAGAAGAACCGGATTACTTCTTCTTCTTGCAGCCGCCCTTCTTGCAACCACCCTTCTTGGCCGGCTTGATGACGGTCTTGAAAGTAGAGGAGGGCTTGAATGCGAGGGTCTGAGAAGCAGCAATCTTGATTTCCTTGCCATCTTGGGGATTGCGGCCGGTGCGGGCGGCACGGGTCTTCATCTCGAAGGAGCCGAAGCCGATGAGCTGTACCTTTTCACCACCCTTAACGGCGTCTGTGATGGAGCCGAGGACGGCGGAGAGTGCGGCCTCGGCGCTCTTCTTGGTAGCGCCTTCGCCGAGCTTGGCCTGAATGCAGTCAACAAGTTGTGTCTTATTCATAGGTCTTTATGATAGCATGCGTATGCTGTTTTGCAAGTTAAAAATGCGAGAAACCTTATGGTTTACGGGCATTTTGAGCATTTTTTTGTAAAAAAATTAAAAAAATCGGGCAAAAAATTAAAAAAATCCCCGTATTCTGCACAAATACGGGGATTTTAGCTTGTTGCAGAGCTTTTATCTTAACCCCGGGGTGTCAAGGTGAATAGAGAGCTTCATTTTACCGTTTTCGGTGGTTAAGTAGAGCGTGCCGCCGGAGATGACGGAAAGCACATGTTCGCAAATCGCGTTGCGGATGAGGGCTTGTACGTCTGCTTGTGAGGTGGTGCGTCTGTTTTGGTGGTGGGGGTACTGTATAATCAGTTGCTTGAGGTCGAAGCCCATTTTAATGCCGCAAATGTTTTCGGGGTGGGGGTGTAGGGGTAAGCTGCATGCGTAGCGGAAGTCGTTGCTCAGCATCAGTTCTGTATCGGAGAGTACGAGCGCGGCAGCCCGGCAGAGCGGGTGGCTGTACAAGGTATACCGCTTTTCGCCGCCGGGGTTTAATTCTTTGCTGTAGATGCCGTCCGGCATGCTTTCAATCAGCACGGCTTTATCCGGGGCAACCATGCCGGTTAAGGCGGTGATGTTGTTGAGGGTTCCCTGCCAGCCTTCAGCAAGTTTCGTGCGGTTAGCTACGTTGATGTTAACCCCGAATACGGAGTCTGTTGTACCTTCCGCTTCGGAATACACGCGTGCTGTGGTGATGCACCATCCGTTGCCGAGGGAGTCTATCATGTTGCTCACCGGGGCCAGCATGCCGGGCAACATGGCATATACCATTTTTGCGGTATTGAGTTTCATGAGCACGTCGCTCTGCTCTTGCTGCGGTAAGGTATGGGCAATGGTGTTGCAGACATCGAATCCGCAGTGTACAAGTGTATCCAAACTCGGCAGGTTGGGGCTGTGCAGGGTGCTGCCGTACAGGTAGAGCGCGGCCGTGTCTTTACCGGCGGTGTTGACGGTGGCGGTGGTAAAAGTGTTGCCGCAGGCATCTGCTTCCAGCTCAAAATGCAGGTTGCCGTCGTGCCATGCGGCAAAGGTGAGCGGGCTGTTAACCTCCGGCGTTAATTTGGCAAGCTCTGCCACAATTTGTTGTACGGATTTTGCCCCGCTCTGCATCTCTGTGGCAAGGTGTGGGTGTTGAGCTGCAATGTTGTTAAAACCTTGGATGAGCGGGGACCCGATTGCGCCGAGTAAACGTTGCGGTATATTGTTGAGGCTGTTGAGGATGGCGGGGCTGATGTTGCCGGCAAACAGAATCCGGTGCGGCTCCTGCGCCGGCAAAAACTCAACTTTGGGAGTGTTTAGTACGGAGTTTTCGGCCTTGGTGCAAATGCTCAGGCGGGTGGGGTCATGGCATATGGCGGCAATGATGGCGCGCCCTTCCACTCGGTACACGAGGTAGAGGTTGAGGTTTTCCAAGGCTTGTTCCAGTTCCATGGGCATCAGATTCGTGGCGGCGGTGTCGAACCGGAGGTGTACGCCTTTCCACCCGTTTTTTGTAAGCGGTAACGGCTTTATCTGTAAGCTGCATGTGCTTACAAAACGAGTCTAAGAAGCCGCAAATTTGTGCCTGTGCGGCCTCTTGCCCGGGTTTGGTGCATAATATGGCATAGGCTTGGGCGGTGGGGCTGTTTGCCCAGGTTTGCACTGCGGAGGTTTGTGCCGTGTAGTCCGGCTCGGTGTTACGCAGGGTTTGAGCACAGGCGGCATTTGCTCTGGTGGACCAATCTGCCAGAATATCGTTGCTGGCGACGATTCTCAGCGCAATGTCCGCTATGGCGGTATAGGCATCTATCCCTTTAGCCCAATCGTTGGGCATACCAATGGCAATGCTGTCTATTGCGGCAAGTTCTGCGGGGATGCATTCTTGGGGTAAGCCGGCCTTGAGAGCCAGCTCTGTAAGTGCGGCCGTGTTGAGCACCCCGAAACTTTCTGTCTCTGCCGGCAGGTAGGCGGCTGCGGCAAAAGCGTCGGTATACGCGGTGGGGGCGGTAGCGGCGGCTTGGGCGTACAGCGGTTGGCAGAGGCCGCCACCCGGTAGTGCAAGACCGGCTAATAGTGCGCCGGCAAAAAATTGATGTATTTTCATGGCGGTTATTTCAGGTTAAGGGGGGTGGTAGTGCTAAGGTTGGCATAGAGCTTGAACTTGCCGTTTTCTGTTGTGAGGCGGAGTGCGCCGCCCCCAAAGACATCGAGCAGCGGTTGTAAGGCTTCTCGGTGTTCGGAGTCTTTCAGTATGGGTTCCAAGCGCATTTGCAGCGTCAGACCGCATATTGTTTGCGGGCGTTCTTGCGTGGCAATGGCTTCGCCGTAGGGGCGGCTCGAGCAGAGAATCAGCTCATCACCCGCTATGGCCGTGGTGCCGGTTTGGTCTTTTGTTTCGTAGTAGGTAACAGCCCCCTCTGTGCGCTTTGTCATACCGAGCTCTGCTATAATATCCGTGGGCGCTTCCTCCGGGGACAGGTTGTTGAGTGCCTCTTGCGCGGTGCGGATAAGGTTTTTACACGCAGGGGCAAAACCGGCACGGTCGTTGAGCGAAACAGTAAAAGTGCTGCGCGTCTCGCAAAGGGTGGCCGGGCCGTTTTCCGTTTCCCGGATACCTTGGTGTTGGAATTCTTCTATGCACAGCATCCATGTGTCGCCTATCGTGGCGGTAAAGTCCGAGAACGCGTCCATAACACGGTAAAAATCCTTGCCAATGAACACTTCTGCCGCTTGCCCATCCTCCGGCGGGGCTGTCATCGTCAGCATAATCCCATTGATAATGCCTGCACTCGCCTTGGTTAAGACCCTCCAATCCGGGGCATTGGGCAGGGTTAACCGGGAGGCGGCCATGCTGAAAACGGGCTTGCCGATGCCGCCGGTATGGCGCAGCGTGCTTTCCGAAAACTCGGCACCGCAGGCATCCCACTCTGCGGCCAGGCGTATGCTATTACCATGCTCGGGCGTATGCCATATGCCGATATGCAGCGGCTGTTGCATGGGTTGCTCTGCCTTGGCAAGCTCTGCCCCGAAGGCATTTAAAGCTTCTAAGCTTTTTTGCATCTCTGCCGCAGCATGGAAATCGCTTGCCGCAGCTGCCGCGAATGTGAGTCTCAGCGGTGTTTCCAGCGCGCGGCAAATATGTGCAACGAGGTGTTGCAGGCTGTTGAGTGCTGCTGCATCGATACGGGCTGCCAACAATGGTGTATTATAGGGCATGGCTAGCTCTGCGGCAAGCTCGGTAGGCAGGGATTGTAAGGCTGCCGTATCGCCGTTGCCGAGCTCCAGCTCTGCCGGGTTGTTGCAGCAGGCTATTGCCAAGCAGTCGCCCACTTCTCTGTACACTATGTAGAGTTGCAGCTCATCCAAGGCTTTTTGTATTGCTTCCGGCAAGGGTTTGTCATCCGGCGTTGCAGTAAGGTCGTTTTTGTGGAGTATAAGCACGCCTTTCCAGCCGTTGGCATCGTAGCGAATGTCCGGTTCTTTTATAGCGTTTTCTATGTGGGCTATGAGCTCTCGGCGCTTTTTCTCTTGCCCCGGCTGAAACTCGATGACGGCATAGAGGCGGACATCTTGCAGGGTCAGAATCGCTTGTTCAAACTCTGCCTCTGTTTCTATGTCGGCAAACAATGTAGCAGCTATGGTGGTTTGCAGCTCTTGTATGGTGGGGGCGGCTATCAGCTTCCAAAAGGGGAGGACGATGCCGGCAACCGCAGCACGCCCATAAGGGGCGGCGGCATCTGCAAAAGCCTCTGCACAGGCAGGTACGCTGTTGGGTACTCCTATGGCGATGCTTTTGATTGTAGCCCAATCGGCGGGGGCTTCTTTTCGGCCGATGGCGCGGCTCAGTTTAAGCTCTGCATCGGTATTGAGTACCACCACGCTGTCTGCATCTGCCGGTAGCAGCTCGGCCGCCTTTAATCCGTTGGTGTATACCCATGGGCTTGTGGTGGCGGGGGCGGTTTCCTGCGCGGTGCAGGGGGTAAGTAGGGCACCTCCCCAACAGGTGGCTGCCAGAACGATGCTGTGTATGAATCTGCCTGTTCTCATAGAAGTATGGTTGCTATTATCGGGCATATTCTAAATAACGTAACGTGTGTTGTAAAGCAGAAATGTTTGTGCAGGGCTGTTTTATATCCTTTGCGGCAACATAACACCGCCACTGAAGCACCAGTGGCGGCGGAAAAATAGTTTGCCGAATTAGATATCGGAGCTCTGTTGCGGTTTATTTGCGACGGCGACGGGTTGCTAATGCAGCCAGCGCCAGGAGGCTCAATGTTGCCGTGGTCGGCTCGGGGATGGTGCCTGTTACGGTTACGGTGCCATCTGCGTTGGTGCGGACGGCTGCCTCAACCTCGTTTGTGCCGTCGGTAAAGACGTATTTGGCGTTTTCCAGCCCGTCAATGTCTGTGCCGTCGGCTGCAAAATCGTAGGTTTGGTTGATAATGTCGGCGGTGTCTTCAACATTAATCATCAGGGTGAGGTTGTTACCCAAGGTAATGCCGTCTGTGGCGGTTACCTGTGTTCCGTCGTTGAGGTAAACAATCAACCCCTCTTCCGCAGTATTGTTGGCTGCAAAGGTCATCAATGCCGAGCCGAGCGACAACGTGCCGTTAATGGTTACGTCCCCCTCCAAGTAAAGGGTGCCGGACTGTGCCACAAGATTGGTAAAGACGCTGCCGTCTTTAGCCGTCAGCTCACCGCCGGAGACGAGCGTGTCGATTCCGATGTTGCCGGAGTTTTCCACGGAGCCTTTGGCGCATATCTCTAAGAGGGCTGCTTCTGTATCGGCATGAGATACGATAGAAGATGTTGCATTCACCGTCAGGGTGGCTGCGGTGTTTTTACCGACTCTGACCTGATTAAATTCGCCGATACCGCCCTTTTCTATGATAACCTGTGTGTCGGATTTTGCAGATTCCGGCGTGACTGTATATCCGTATTTTGTGACAATGTCTTCATTCTCCGAACCATGCCACCAAGATTCACCTCCGCCGAAATCGGCTTCTCCGGCAACGGATATTGCGGAGCCTTCTCCGGTTACGGTGATTTTTGTGCCACTTACGCCGTCTGCTGTTTTGGAGAATCCGGTAGATACATTCCAATTAAATTCCAAACGCCCGCCGTCTTCTGCTTTAATGGTGGTTTCTCCATTATAACCCAGGTAAGAGGAAGGGTCGCTGAGGAGAGAAAGATTGGCAAAGTCGCGTCCGCGCATGTTGTCGCTCAGGACGGAGGCCTTACCGTCTGCTCCTTTGCCGCTTACAACAACATCCACATTGGCGAATTGCAGGGAAGTGCCTGCACTCAGCGTGGAGCCGCTGTTGATGTAGATTTCGTCGCGGTCATTGAAGCCCGGTGTGTTTTCATCTGCGTAGCGCACCCCCTTGCCATCACCGGAGCCGTCTCGCTCTGTCCAGGATACATAGCCGTTGCTGATTTTGCGATATCCGGCAAAAACAAAATGGTCCGTATGTAACGTGGAACCGTTGTTGAGGGTTACTTTGCCTTTGCCGTCGCCGCTGCCGATGGCTATAGCAGAGGCGGAATTGCCGGCAAACTCCACTTTCTGTACATACGAGGCGCCGTTATCTAATACCAAGTGTGCCCCTTGGCCGCCAACCAAAAGGTTAGATACGGCATCATTTAATTTGTTGTGGTTTTCTATGTGAGCCCCGTCTATGAGCAAGGTTCCCTCTCGCACAACCATGACACGGTCAATGTGTACCGGGGTGTCTGTAAATGCGAAAGACGGAAGATTCGTGGGTTCTCCCTTTTTGATGACGACTGTACCGCCACCGTCAAACGGATAATCGTCTGCCGTGTCTATGCGTTCCGGCCCACCGAATACGATGGTGCTGGGAGCCGAGGAGTCCGGTTTGTTGGTGTCGTTGTAGTAGGGGCTTAAATCCGTAGTATTAAGGTAACCTGTATTGCCGCTTGACTTGTATAACCCTTTGCCGAATCGGTAATACTTTTCTGCGTCGTCGGCTTGCAGTGTTGCCGCAGATGCAAGTACAAGCAGCGAAATGGGTAAATGTAATTTCATAACTCTGTATGTGTTTAGGATGAGTTGTTGAGGTGTTATCACACACCGAACGACAGTATTGTATCTCATTTCAAATGAGATAACTTGCAAAGTGTTAAAAACCAATAAAATAAATTAAATTAGTTGCAACTTTGGTTGATTATTTCCTATGTCTTTAATGGGCTATAAAATGTTGATTTTAAGCCACTTTTTTAATTTTAGGCTGTACATCTCATTTGAAAAGAGAATACCGGCGTAGGCACGGCGGGTGCCGGCCCGTAATCATAGCCAATAACACCGGAGCCCCAAAGCCGCATGCGGGCTAAGGGGCTCCGGTGGTGGGTGGGGGAGAGTTTCTGTTTACCATTGAAGCGCCGCGATGGCGTTTTTCATCTCTTGCACGGCGGGGGTAAGGCCGATAAAGATGGCGCGGGAGATGAGGGTGTGGCCGATGTTGAGCTCGGTGAGGTGAGGCACGGCACTCAGCTCTGCCAAGTTAGCAACTTGGATGCCGTGGCCGGCATGCACCTCCAGCCCCAAGGCGTGAGCGCGCTTTGCTGCGGCTACCAAGCGGGCGGTTTCGGCTGCACGTTCTTGGCCTTGGGTGTTGGCAAATTTGCCGGTATGCAGCTCTACCATCAGGGCGCCGATGGAGGCAGAGGCCTCTACCTGTGCTAAATCCGGGTCTATAAACATGCTCGCTTTGCTGCCGTTGGCTTGCAGTGCCTCTACAATGGGGCGCAGTTCCTCTACCTTTCCGGCAACATCTAAGCCGCCTTCTGTGGTAATCTCTTCGCGCCGCTCGGGTACCAGGCATACATAGTCGGGTTTCAGCCCCAAGGCAAACTCCAGCATGGCCGGGGTTGCCCCCATTTCCAAGTTTAAGGGCAGCGGAATCTCGCGGCGCACGGCGTGGGCATCTGCATCTTGCATGTGGCGGCGGTCTTCTCGCACATGCAGGGTGATGGAGTCTGCCCCGCCGGCCATGGCGGCGCGGGCTGCCTCCAACACCGAGGGCTCCGTGTTGTGAGACTCAAGCATGGTGGCATACCGTGCCTGGCGTAAGGTGGCAACGTGGTCTATATTTACTCCCAGATGCATAGTAGGATTTTAAGGGTGAAGAACCCCTGCGGAATGGCTTCCGCAGGGGTTGTGGTTAATCTTTAGTGCAGGAAGTGGCGAGCCCCGGTAAATACCATGGCAATGCCGGCGGCATCTGCGGCGTCTATCACCTCTTGGTCGCGGATGGAACCGCCGGGTTGAATGCAGGCTGTTGCACCGGCATCGATGGCGGTTTGCAGACCGTCTGCAAAGGGGAAGAGCCCGTCGGAGGCGATGACGCTTCCCTTGAGGTCCAGCCCGGCTTGGCCGGCTTTCCAAACGGCAATTTTGGCGGAGTCTACACGGCTCATTTGGCCGGCCCCGATGCCGAGCGTGCCGTTTTTATCTGTAAAGACAATGGCGTTGGAGTGCACTTGTTTGCACACGCGCCAGGCAAAGCGCATGGCCTCCAGCTCTTCTGCGGTGGGAACGCGCTTGGTAACAACCTTGGATTCAAGGTTGTCCAGCCCCATCACATCGTCATCGCGCTTCATGGTCATGATGCCGCCGGGGGCAGTACGCATCATCGGCTGCTTGCAGAACTCGCGCCAGGCTGCCATATCAATACGCATGATGCGGCAGTTCTTCTTCTTTTGCAGAATGGCGCGTGCCTCGGGCTCGTAGTCGGGGGCAATAATAACATCGGTAAAGATGGCTCCCACGATGCGGGCTAAGGCTTCGGTCATCGGGCGGTTCATCACAATGACGCCGCCGAAGGGGGCTTGGGTATCCGTCTGGTAGGCGCGCTTCCATGCCTCTACTAAATCCTCATCGTCTTGGCCAACGCCGCAGGGGTTGGTGTGCTTGAGGATGCCCACGGTCGGGCGGCGGAAGTTCATGATGAGCGAGGCCGCGGCATCCAAATCCAGAATATTGGTGTAGGAGAGCTCTTTGCCTTGCAGTTGTGTGAAGATGGAATCAAAGTTCCCGTAAAGAACGCTGGGCTGGTGGGGGTTGTCGCCATAGCGCAGGGTTTGGTTAAAGGGCAGGGAAAGCGTCAGGTTGTTCTTGGTGCTGTCCTCTGCGCGGTGGCCCAGGTAGTTGGAGATGGCGTTGTCGTAAGACGATGTGCGGATGAATACCTTAACCGCCAGTTTCTCGCGGGTTTTGAGGGTGGTGTTGCCGCCGTGGTTCTCCATTTCCTCCAACACGGTGTCGTAGTCTGCCGGGTCGGACACCACGGTGACGGAGGCGTAGTTCTTTGCGGCAGAGCGCAGCATGGAGGGACCGCCAATGTCGATTTTCTCGATGGCTTCTGCCAGCGTTACGCCTTCTTTGGCAATGGTTTCCTCAAAGGGGTAGAGGTTAACGCAAACGAGGTCGATGGTGGGGATGTTGTTGTCAGCAGCCTGCTGCTGATGCTCGGCCAAATCGCGGCGTTGCAAAAGCCCGCCGTGCACTTTGGGATGCAGGGTCTTGACGCGGCCGTCGAACAGTTCCGGAGCCCCGGTATAGTCGGAAATCTCGGTGACGGGAAGCCCCAGCTCCTGCAGGTATTTGCAGGTTCCGCCGGTGGAGATAAGCTCTACATTCTGGGCTACCAAGCCCTTGGCAAACTTGTCCAGACCGGTTTTATCCGATACGGAGAGCAGTGCGCGCTGAATTTTCATCGTTTCCATGTTAAAATACAGAATTGGTGTTCATTACCGCCAAGCGGCGGTGCCCCACCATACACCATTTTGCGCATTAATGCAAGCCTTATTTTGGCGCAAGTGTTTATCGAAAGAAAGCGGGCACGGGTGTGCCCTCCGTTTGCCAGCTGTAAAGCACCATGCCGGCATAAAAAGCGGCCAGTATAACCAGCACTACATATAGGGTGCTCACCCCGCTGCCTTTGAACGAGTCTGCCAGTAGCTTGGCTTTTTCTTTGAGCTCTTCCCGGCTGAGCTGCGTGCGCATTTTGCCCTTGGCGGCAAGTTTGGCGCGGCGCGCGGGGACTCTGCCGGGCAGGGGGCGCGTGTGCTCCGGCGGGGGGGCGGCTTTAGGCTCTGTTGGGGCGGCTGCTGCCCCGGGGGTATCGCAGATGGGCGCGGTTGCGGTCTCGTCTGCCAAGGGGGCGGTCGCCGCGTCTTCTGCCAAAGGGGCAGTTGCCGTTTCCTCTGCCAAGGGGGCTGTTTTGTTCTGCGGCTCGGCGCTTAGCGGTGCCGTTTGGGCAGGGGCCGGCGCAGCCGTGGCTTCTTTGGGCTTGCGGGGGCTGTAGTCTGCCAGCTCGGCTATCAGCATAGAGGCCTCGCCCACGCTATATACTACGCCCTCTTTCATCAAAAGCTTTTCTTCCACCTCTTGCTCGTCTGCATAAGTGCCGTTGGTGGAGTCCATATCCTCCAGCTCAAAGCCGGCCTCGGTACAGGTTATGCGGCAATGCCGGTGAGAGAGCCCATCCACCCCGCTCAGCACAATATCGCACGCGTCATCGCAGCCGATGACGATTTCTTTGCCGAGGATTGCGGGTAAATCAAAGCCCTGTTTGCGCTCGTTGACGGTGATGATGAGAGAAGCCATGCCTGTTTCCTCCTAAGTATGCCACACTGCGCGCAGATTGCAATCCAAAAGTGCGTTCTGTGTACCCTAAAAATGAAAATTATTCTTGCTGCGGCTACAAAAGTCCGCCGCCGATTTCTCGGTGGCGGCTCAATTACATTTACCGACTACTCATCGGGAATCTTTTGTGCCGCTTCAGCGGCGACGACGGCGTGCTGCCAATGCGGCCAAGGCCAGCAGGCTCAGCGTTGCCGTTGTCGGCTCGGGAACCGGCAGGGTAAAGAGGTTGTCGGAAGACCCTACTTCGCCGGTGGTGACGGAGGTCGTGCCAAAGACTTCCTCTGCATCCATATTCAGGTCATCCTGAATGGCAAACTTAAGCTCAACATCGGAGGCATTGGTCACTTTACCCAAATCGAGGGTGATAGGACCTTCATACTCTTTTATCTCGTTGATGGCATTCTCTGTGAAGAGAAGTTCTACTTGGGCATTGTCGCCCAAATCTACACCGTCTGCCAGATACATCATAGGAGACGAGCCATCCCTGCTGCTGAAAAGCGTAATCTCCATGGGAGACTCCATCAGCTCGGCAAGGCTGTTAATCTCTAAAATAAGTACACCACTATCGCCGAATGTAACGTTGCCACCAAGTATGGAAATGCTGTCGCGCACGGTCAGTGCACCGGTAATATTTAAGCCGGCGCCGGTAGAAGTGTTAACCTCCAGATTAGAAATCTCGCAAGTGCCTCCGAAATTAACCTGACCGTACGCGCCGCCTTTTTGATAACCGTTAGCATCGGTATGGGTTGCGGAGTTAATGGCAGAGATGTTGATTTGTGCAGAAGCATCTGCATCGGCGGCAAAGCCTATATTCTTGAAAGTGAGTGCTTGAGAGGGCGAATTAACTTTGTCGCTGGTGTTGTTTTCTCGTGTGAACGTTTGTACGCCGCTTTGCACAACAAAATCGTTGGCTTTGATACCGCCAATGAAGGTATTGTTGCCATTGGCCGTTACCCCACCTATAAAGCTAATGTTTTGCCCGCTTCGGGAAGTAAACGTATTGCCGCCGTTTAATGTTACCTTTTGGTTAAAGATGAAGCTTCCGGTGTTGGCATCTGCCCCGGTAAATTGGCAGTTTGTTGCTTCCACGGTGCCATCAAAAATCATGGCACCACTCTTGGCTACTCCGCCGGTCTGGCCATGTTCATACGGGTTGTAACCTTCCGGGGTGGTAAATGTTGAGTCAACGGCCGTCAGGTTCTGCTTGAATCTCAGAGCAAAGCTTTGTCCGCTTGGCTTCTGTTCATTGGAGGTAGAGTAGGTGGAACCGGTGGTTTCTGTTGTATCGTTTACCCATGTGGTGGATTCTGTAGCCGTTATTGTTTCGGTTACAGCTTCTGCATAGGCGCATGTGCCTACCAGCAACATGGCGACGATTGCTCTGCTTAAATGTAATTTCATGATGCTTGTTTGGTTTAATGTGCCAACGTATAGGGCAGTTGTCCTAGCGTGGTTCGCGAGAAGTGTACCTCATTTCAAATGAGATAACTTGCAAGTTATTGAAGCGCATAAGATTAAATTAAATTGAATGTATTTTGAACAGCGTATTTCCTATATAATTAATAGACTATAATGTGTTGATTTTAAGTCATTTTTTTCATTTTAGGCTGTACATCTCATTTGAAATGAGGTAAGCATGCGTGGGATGAAGTGAGGTGGGGAGCCGGGGAGAGGTGCAGAAAAAAGCCGCCGAAAAACGGCGGCTTTGGGGGGGGAACAGGGGGAGAATCGGGTTACAAATCATCCACCAAGGCGGTGCTTTTGGCGTAGGCGGTGGAGCGCGCCTCAAAGAAGTCCGTTTTAATGAGGTTGGCGTTGCTGTATTGGGAGACCCATGTACAGGAGGGCGGTTCGGTCTCGTAGCCGTCGTACAGGGGTGCGAATCCGAGCTCCATGCAGCGGCGGTTGGCAAGGTAGCGGATGTAGTCCGTAATCATACCGGTGGAAAGGCCGGGGATGTCGTCGCCGATGACGTAGCACCCCCAAGCGATTTCCTGCTCGCAGCCTTCGCGAATCATGGCGCGGTATTCATCGGTGAGCTCCGGGGTGAAGAGCTCGGGTTGTTCTCGTTGGAGCTCGCGGATGATGTTGCGGAAGAGCCAGAGGTGGGTGCTTTCGTCGCGGTTGATGTAGCGGATTTCCTGCGCAGAGCCCGGCATTTTGTTGTTGCGGCCGAGGTTGTAGAAGAACATGAAACCGCTGTAGAAGTAGATACCCTCTAAGATGAAGTTGGCCACCAGGGTACGGGCAAAGTTTTGCGGGGTGCGGTTTTTTTGGAACTCGTTGTACAGGTTGCCGATAAAGGTGTTGCGGCGCAGCAAATGCTCATCGTTGCGCCATTGGTAGAGCACCTCTGTGCGTTGCTGCGGCTCGCAAATGGTGTCTAGCATGTAGCTGTAGCTCTGGCTGTGTACGGCCTCCTGAAAGGCTTGGATGCACAGGCAGAGGTTGACCTCGTTGGCGGTGATGTACTCGCTGACGGAGGGGAGGTTGGCGGTTTGGATGCTGTCTAAAAAGACGAGGAAGGAGAGGATTTTGTCGAAGGCGCGGCGCTCTGCGGGGGAGAGTTTGGGGTAGTCTCTCACATCGGCAGAGAGGTTAATTTCCTCGGGAATCCAAAAATTATTCATCGCCTGGCGGTACCAGCCGCTTACCCAAGCGTACTTCATGTTATTGAAGTCGTTAAGGTTGGTGGTGTTACCGTTGATGATACGGCGGGCGAGTACGTCGGAGTCGCCCTGCGGGTTAAACAATGGTCTGCGGGTTAACTGGCACATGATTCGCATTCTTCTACTTCAAGGCTTTTGGAACGGATGTAATAGACGGTTTTCACCCCGCACTCCCATGCGAGGATGTAAAGGTTAAGGATTTGGCGGAGGGTGTATTCGTTGGTAATGTAGAGGTTGAGGCTTTGGGCTTGGTCTATGTGGCGTTGGCGCACCCCGGCTGCGCGTACGGACCAGTTTTGGTCGATGGTGTGGGCGCTCTTGTAATACCACAAGGTATTCGTTGAGAGCTCGGGGGCAACACGGGGCATAAGGCCGTTCTTTTTTTCTTCCAGGAAAAAGAGTTTCATGACGGGGTCCGTACCGGCCGTGGTGCCGGCAATGATGCCGGTGCTGCCGGTGGGGGCAACGGCCAGCAGGTAGGCATTGCGTATGCCGTAGGTGGCAACGCGTTGCCGCAGCTCTTGCCAGTGCGGGGCGGTGTAGCCTCGGCGGTCGAAGTAGCGGCCGCTTTGCCACTCGCTGCCATCAAAATGGGCGTAGGCACCTTTTTCTTTGGCGGTGTCGCAGCTGGCACTGATGGCCGCGTGGTTGATTTGCTCGAAAAGACGGTCCGCAAATTGCAGGTGTTCGTCGCTCTCCCACCGTATGCCGTTTTTGGCTAACATGTGGTGGTAGCCGCTTACCCCCAAGCCAATGGGGCGGTAGCTGCGGTTGGTAATCTCTGCATAGGGCAGGGGGTAGAGGTTGAGGTCTATCACATTATCCAGCGCGCGCACGGCACTGCGGGTAATGGCTGCTACTTCCTGCGGGTTGTTAACGTCTATTCTGCCCAACGAGAGGCTGGCCAAATTGCACACTACAAACTTACCGGGTTTGGTGGTGGTAACAACAACCTGCTCGCCGTTTACTGTGGTGACGGTTTGGCTGATGCTCTCTATGGCGCTCATGTTCTGTGCAATTTCGGTGCACAGGTTGCTGCAATAGATGATACCTTTGTGCTTGTTGGGGTTGGCGCGGTTAACGAGGTCGCGGTTAAAGACAAAGGGGGTGCCGGTTTCCACCGCGCTTTTGAGGATGAGGCGCACAATGTCTTTAATGGGTACAACGCGTTTGCTGATGCGGGAGTCTGCCACGCAGCTTGTGTAGCGTTGCTCCCATTCTTCGCCGTAGCTGTCCTCCAGCGCATAGCCTTTGATGCTCTGTACCTCGTGCGGGCACATCAGGTACCAATCTCCCTCGATGTTGTCGCGCACCTGCTGCCAGAAGTAGTCCGGGTAGCATACGGCGGGGAATACGTCGTGGGCCTTGAGGCGGTCGTCCCCGTTGTTGGTACGCAGGGAGAGGAACTCCGGCAAATCCCGGTGCCAGGCATCCAAGTACACGGCTACGGCACCTTGGCGTACGCCCAGTTGGTCTACGGCTACGGCGGTGTCGTTAGCAAGGCGTATCCAGCGGATGACGCCGCCTGCCGCCCCGGGGAAGCCGCGTATAGCACTGCCGCATGCGCGCACTTTGCCGAAATAGAGGCCCATGCCGCCGCCGTATTTGCTGACTTGGGCAAAGTTGTCGATGCTGCGGTAGATGCCCTCCAGACTGTCGGGCACGGTGTCTATAAAGCAGGAGGAGAGCTGGTGGAACGGTTTGCGGGCATTGGCCAGTGTGGGGGTGGCTACGGTTACTTTGAGGGTGCTGAGCATGTCGTAAAAGCACTTCACCCAAGCGGCGCGCCCCTCTTTCTCATTCATGGCCAAATGCATGGCTATGCCTAAGAACATTTCTTGCGGTGTCTCCGGCACGCGCCCGCCCCGGGTGCGTATCAGGTAGCGCCCGTGCAGCAGCTCTAAGCCGGAGTAGTTAAACAACTTGTCGCGCTCCGCATCCAGCAGCTTCTCAAACTCATTGATTTCTGCCCGGCTGTAGTGTTGCAGAATGTAGCTGCCGTATACGCCCTCTTTGGTGAGGTGGTTGATTTTGTCGTGCAGGTTGCAAATGCCTACTTCCGCCTCGTATATGGCTACTCTTTTGCGGAATCTCAGCAGCCAAAAGCGCGCGGCTATCATCTCCCAGCGCGGGGCATCTCTTGTGGTAAGCTCGGCCGCGGCTTTAATGAGGCAGCTCAGGGCTGCGTCGTCGCCATGCCCGTCTTTGCAAAATGTGCGAAATTTGGCGGTGAGTTGGTGCAGCCCGTATTCCTCTTCCGTAAATTCGGCCTGCAATTCTTTGAGTACGGCATCCAACGCCGGGCGGTCTTCAAAATGTTGCAGCAGGTGTTCTCTTGCGGCGCGTGCGCGTGTGCGCTCGTTGCGGTACAAAATAAAGCGTTTGGCTGCCTCGTAGTGCCCGGCTACCATCAGGCTTTCTTCCACTTGGTCCTGTATGCTCTCCACCGCTACGGTTTCTCCCCCGTGCGCGCGTAAACTCGCTTCTATGCTTACCGCCAAGCGGGCTACCTCGCCTGCTGTATCGCTCATGCCTACGCTCTCAAATGCAAGCTGTATCACTCGCTCTATCTTCTCCCGCCGGTATTCGGCTGTTTGTCCGTTGCGCTTCCGTATTTTCATGGCTACCACTGCATGTTGTATGTTGCACGCTATATTACCGCTATATTTTCTAATGTCAAGTATTTTTATAGAGATTCTAGGAATTATTTTAAGATATACTTCCTTGCCCTTGAAAATGAGTTGCTAACAAAAGGTGAAAGAGTGTGTTGAGCGATGGTGGTGCGCCTGTGTGGGGCTGTGTCATGACAGGCAGCACCATTGCACGAGCCCGCGAAACAGGTATAATGACGGCATGGCGAAGGCGGATTTGAAAGAGAAGTGGCGCAAAAGCCCGCACCGCCCCGGTGTTTACCTGATGAAAGGGGACGGCGGGGGCATTATCTATGTGGGGAAAGCCAAGGATTTGAAGCGGCGCCTGAGCAACTATTTTTCGCCGTCTCGTGCCACGTTGGAGAACAGCAAGACGCGTGCGCTGATAGCCGCCATCGAAGATTTTGATTATTACGAGGTGCGCAATGACCAAGAGGCGTTCATCTTGGAGCAAAAGCTCATCAAAGAGTATCGCCCTCATTACAACGTACAGTTGCGGGATGATAAGCGCTACCTGCTATTGCGGGCATCCCGGCAAGAGGTTTTGCCCCGGTTTTCGTTGGTGCGTTTGCGCAAGGAGGACGGGGCGCGCTATATTGGCCCTTTTGTGCATTCCACCGCGTTAAAAGAGACGGTAGAGTGGCTTAACCACCGCTTCCGCCTGCGCACTTGTACCTGCCGCCACCCGGGGGAGGAGCAATACCGCCATTGCCATGACGATGTGATTCGGCAATGCTCTGCACCGTGCATCGGCCGTATCTCTGCGGCTGATTACCGTGCACAGTTCGATGCCGCCCTTGCGTTGTTGGAGGGCGGGGCGCGTAAGGAGCACATAGATGCCCTCACGCAAGAGATGATGGCGGCATCCGAAGCGCTGGATTTTGAGCGAGCTGCCCGTTTGCGCGATATCCGCGAGAATATTCTGAAAACGCTCGAGCCCGCGCGCCGGTTTACCCGCCGTACGCCCGATTTGCCCGGTACCGTCAACCCGGAGCAAGACCTCGCGCAACTGGGAGCTGCCCTGGGCATGGCTACCCCGCCGGCGGTTATGGAGTGTTTTGATATCTCTAACTTGTCGGACAACCACATCGTTGCCTCCATGGTGCGTTTTACGGATGGTAAACCGGACAATAAAGCCTACCGGCGCTACCGGATTCGCGGGGTTGAGGGGCAAAATGACTTTGCCTCGATGCTGGAGGTTGTGCGCCGCCGTTACTCCCGCATTGTGAATGAAAGTGCCGATTTGTTCTCTAAACCTGCCCATATGGGGACTTATGCGTGGTTGCAACAACTCAGTGCAGAGGGCAAAGCCCCCATCACCGTGCCCGATTTGGTGGTGGTGGACGGAGGTAAAGGGCAACTGGCCATTGCCGTGCAGGTGCTGGAGGAAGTGGGGTTGGGCGATATGCCTGTTATCGGCCTTGCCAAGCGAGATGAAGAGGTATACTTCCCGCACCGTAGCACGCCTTTGGTGTTGGATAAGGATAGCGGAGCCCTCAAACTGTTGCAACGCCTCAGAGACGAAGCCCACCGCTTTGCCAATAATTATAATGAGCTTTTAGTGCGTAAACGTGTGCGCGAAAGCAAGCTGGATGCCTACCCCGGCATGACACCCAAGCGCAAGGAGCTGCTGTTGGCGCGTTTTCATAGCGTCCCCGGCATCCGAGCCCGCTCTGCTGCAGAAATTGCAGAGCTGCCCGGTATCTCCAAAGCTTGGGCAGAGAAGTTTGCCGCTTGGTTGGCTCAACATTAGCAGCAATTCCTGTTACAGAGCAAGGGCTTTTATTTGATGGTGGTGATGATGCCGTCTTTGGTTAATTGCATGCCGCTCTCTTTGGGTACCAGTGGTCGCAGCGGGGTGCAGAACGGAATAGCGGATGGAGTAGCTTGTGGCGAGGTGACCGGGGTGACTGTTTTTTTTGCTTGCTCCGGCGGTGGTTGGGGAGTGGCGGGCTGTGCGTCCGGTTGCTGTTGAAGAGGGGGCTGCTGCGCAGGGCTGCTTTCTGCGGGGCGGATGATGAAGATGAGGAGGCCGAGAATGGTGGCTATGATTGCGGTGCCCGCAAAGAAGAAGAGAGAAAAAGTGCGTTGAGCATGGCCGGAAGGTAAACTTTGTAACCATTCATCGGCGGTTTTGTATCTGTTTTCTATTGCGGGGGCTGCGGCTTTGTGTAAAGTCTTGATAAACTGATGTGGGGCTTTCTTCTTTTGCTGTGTTGTTAACAGGTGTAAAAAGCATTGTGCCAGCGCATAGAGATCCGACCACGCCCCAACGCGCCCGTGCGGGCTGAATTGCTCGGGCGCAGCGTACCCCGGCGACCCCACGGGGGTAAGGGTGTGGTTGGCTGTGCCGATGTGCGCGGAGCCGAAGTCGATAATAACCGGGACCCCGTTGTTGCGGATGATGATGTTGCCGGGTTTGATGTCGCGGTGCAACACACTATTGCCGTGTAGATAGTGCAGCGTATGGAGGAGTTGAGTAAGTGTATGGCTCGCGGCAGTAAAATCTGTGGAATCCTGTTGCATAAAGTCCCGCAAATTGACTCCGTTGATGTACTCCATGACGAGATAGGCTGTACCGGCCCCTTCGAATATGTCGTATACTCGCACTATATTGGGGTGGTTGAGTTGGGCCAAAAGTCTTGCCTCTTTACAAAAGGTTGCTAAGGATTGAGCATAGAGCTTCTTATCTGTCGGGCTTACTTCTGCCCCGCTTTCTGCGCGGTGGCATAAGCCCATCGGGTAATGTTCTTTGATGACAACCGCTCGCTCCAGAGATTGATCAAACGCCAAGTAACTAATGCCGCCGCCGCCTTGTCCTAACGTCTCTTGTATTTTGCAGTTGCCGATGATAGTACCGAGCGGTAGCGAACTGTTGGTATTCATCTCTCTTTACTGAAATGACGATTAAGAATCCGGTAAAATGATTTTTCTGTTGCGCAGCTGCGCCGGGGCTTCTTGAGCCGTTGTATCTATCAACTCGCGGATGGCTTGGGTTACAATAGCCTCGGGGGTCGTTTGTTGCGCTTGGGCGCGTTCTGCTAATCGGGTGTAGTGCTCCGGTGTCAGCTGAATGGTCAGATTCAGGTTGGCTGTAACCTTTATTCCGGCGATGTTATCTTCCGGCAGCGTTTCCGGCTGTGCCGGTATTTGCACCATGACTTTCTCTAATAATTGTTGTTTGAGCGGTGGTATGTTTTTCTTGCTCATCCAGTTGCGTACCGTTATCTCCGATACGCCGCATTGCTCCGCAACCCAACGATAATCAAGTCCATGGCTTTTTATCCATTGTTTGATTTCCGTTTTGAACTCAGCCTGTTTATCGCCAGTCGTCATGGCTGTATTGTATCACACCGTCCGTCAGAGTCAAGCCGACTCTGGGTATGATAACCTCTTTTATCGCAATAACTTGTTGACGGATTGCAGAATTAAAGTATCTACGCTCGTGTGCTCCTGCTCTGCTTTCTTGGACAATGTAGCAAAATCTTTGAGGTTTATCTGTATGCTGATGTGTTTTTCTTGTGTCTCATTTTGAGATGGTGCAGTTTCCTGCCCGTTTTGCGGAGAGACTTGTCCTTTGATGTTGCTCATGGGCGGTATAATAACATGTAAAATCGATTTTGAAAAGTAACTTTTTCAATTATTTTTCTTGACAAAGTATCAATTTGAGATAAAATAAGCTCGTTCTGAGATGTTTTGGTGACGCAATTTGACGCGTCGGACATCTCCGTTACAACTTAGCATATACCAGAGTCTACTATGAAATTATCCTTGCATTTATCTCTTGTCGCTCTTGGCGCGGGTCTTCTTTGCTCGTGCGGAGAGGGTGAAAAAGCAGCCGAGACCTCGGCAGAGAAGCCTGCAGCAGCTTCTGCTACGGAGACACCGTCTCAGGCGGAGGCTATGTATGCAGCCATCCGTAAGGATGTAGAAGCTTATAAGACCGAGCTTGCCGCAATTGACAAGAAGGCTGTATCGGACAAGCTTTTGGATTTGATGATTTTACCGTCCGATTACGTCAGCAAAATTGAGCAATGCTTAGCTCTGGGCGATGTAGAGGGCTTTAAGTTGATTATGTCGAGCGGTGATTGGGGTATGGCTGTATCCGGCGGCAAAGACAATTTCCTGAAGCTCGCCGGTGGTGTATTGTTGGAAGAAGCCGCCCGAGCAGCTAAGGACCCTGCCACCATGGTGAAGTGGGTGATTGCCGCCGGTGTAGATGTTAAAACTGCTAAAGATAAGAAAGGCCTGCCGGTGCTGGCAACAATAGCAAACACTCGTAATTTAGAGGCCATCCGTGTTTTGTATGCCATGGGGGCTCGTTTGGAGAACGAGTTTTTGTCTGCCGTGGTTGTCGGTGACGTAGATGCCGTCAAGAAAGAATTGGGCAATGGGGCAGATGTAAATACCGAGGCCGCTTGCATCAAAGGGATGACCGCCGTTGGGCTCGCCACCATCAACCCGGATACTACCATTTTAAGCATGCTTGTAGCTAAAGGAGCCAATGTGAACATCGCTGCCGATGCTGTTGCCGTGTCCCCGATTCGCATAGCGGTGGGTACATCCAATCTTGTAGCTTTTAAGGTATTGGCCGATGCCGGTGCAGATCTTACCGTTAAGGATGAGGGTGGTTATTCTTTGTTGCACCGAGCTGCTCAATTTAAGAAAACCGATGACAGCTTGGAAATCATTAAACTTCTCTTAGCTAAAGGTGCAGATATTAACGCCGTTACGGATAAAGGATGGACTCCTTTGATGCTTTTGCTGAGTTGGGTTGAATCAACGCATGAGGATTATGCGCAAACTGTTGAGGCTCTTAAAATAATGTTGGCTGCCGGTGCAGATGCCTCTCTGGTTACCAACAAGGGGAAAACCGTTCGGGTGATGTTCAAGGCGGAAAAAGCCCCGGAGTGTGCGCAGTTGCTCGACGCTGCTGCTGCTGCTAAGTAAAGCTTGAGCAATTGTTGTTTATCTGCAATTACTCTTCATAACAACATCGTAAAACATATGAAAAAAATAGTAACAATGGCCATGTTGGCCGCTTCCGCGCTCGTGTTCACCTCTTGTGGTGATCCCACCTTTGATGCATCTAACGAGGTAGAGAGCATCAAGGCTATAGGCGAATCTTTGGACGGTGATGCCGAGAAAGCCAAAGAGTTCGGTTTTGCCTATGCTAAGCTCAAACTGCAAGGCAAGGTTAAGGAGATGGACGGCAAAACTGCCGATGAAATCATCGAGATGGCTAAGTAAAGCTTAGTATTAGCGTCTATTTTAGGGAGAGGAGGTACTGCTTCTTCTCCCTTTTGTTGTTGTGAGTTCTTGATAAATGCAATGTTGTGATAATCGCTTACAAATCCAAAGTCTGACTTTCGATTTGTAGGAATAGTGGAGTGAAGCGACAATAAGGGGTAAGCTTCAACATCAAAAATTAACAATCAACAATTTTAATGTGCTCGTCAGATGTACCGTAGGTGAGGGGGGCTAAGGAGCAACTTGGAATCTACCACCGGGTAGGGGGACGAGGAGCCGCTGCACTTGCAGACGCATGAGCTGCGGATTGAGTACATGTGCCGGTAGCCCCAAGGCGGTGCAAAGGGCATCCATCGTGTCGTGCCCGGCGCGGATGGCGGCAAGTATCTCTTGCGTCCCTTCCGGGGCTTGCGCTATGCAGAAGGAGCGGGTGGCGGGGTTGGGGGCGGGGGACGGAGTTGTTGTAAAGAGCTCCATTTGGCGTGGGGCGGTGCACCAGCCCATATCTTCCATAAGCTCTGCCGGGGTGGTACATAGGGTGGCACCATCGCGGATGAGGGCGTGGCAGCCGGCAGAGGTTGGTTTGTCTACCATACCGGGTATGGCAAAGACGGTGTTGCCGTATTCCGTGCCGGAGAGGTGGGCCGTGTGCAGAGCCCCGCTGTGAGAGGGGGCTTCCACCACAAGGGTGGCACGGCTCCATGCGGCAACAATGCGGTTGCGCTGGGGGAAGGTGGTGCGGCCCGGGCGCAGGTTCATCGGGAACTCGCTAACCACGGCTCCGTGGCCACGGATGATGTGTTGCACCAGCTCGGCATTTTCTTGCGGGAAGATTTGCGAGAGCCCATGGCCAAGCACGGCAATGGTGCGCCCCCCGGCATCGAGTGCGCCATAGTGAGCCGCTGTGTCGATGCCTTTTGCCAGCCCGGAAATGATGGTGCTGCCGGCATCTGCCAGCTCTCTGCCGAATTGGCGGGCGATGGTCATGCCGTACGGGGTGGCGAGGCGAGAGCCGACTATGGATACGGCGCGCCGCGCGTCTTCTTGTTGCCACTCTCCCAGTACATAGAGGACGATGGGCGGATCGCTCATGCGGCGCAGGGCTTGCGGGTAGGCGTCATCCGTAAGGGTAACAACGCGTACGCCGTAGTGGGTGGCGCACTCCAGCTCGGCCTGTACGTTGGTGCAGTGGCTCCAGTTGGCTATGGCAGCAGCCATTTTGGCCCCAATGCCCGGCACTCGCTCCAACATGTTAGAGGGGGCAGAGAGCACCAGCTCTGCTGCCCCGAAAAACTCTAACAACGCCTGTATGCGCACAGACCCCAACCCCGGTATGAGGTTGAGGGTAATAAGCGATTCTCGGGGGCTAAGACTGTGCAATGTTTGAATGGGGGCGGGGGGCAGAGAGCAGCTTTGCTCCACTACCTACTTTCAACTTCCAACTTCCAACTTCCAACTTCCAACTTCCGCAGGTTAGCGTTCTACGGTGAAGTCGAGCCCGAGGTCCATGGAGGGGACGGAGTGGGTGAGGCAGCCGAAGCTCATGAAGTCTACACCTGTTTCTGCCGCAGCAGGGGCTGTGGCGAGGGTAAGACCGCCGCTGGCCTCGAAGTAGGGTTTGTGGGCATTGCCTCGCATTTCCACCGCTTTGCGCATGTCGTCGCAGCTCATGTTATCTAACAAAATGTAGTCCACACCGGTGAGTTTGAGGAAGGCTTCCACTTGGTTGAGGTTGTCGGCCTCCAGCTCAACTTCCACGCCGGGTTTATCTGCCTTGAGCCGGTTGATGCAGGCTTGCAGGTGGTCTGTGTTACCATCTGTCATGAGGTGGTTATCTTTTACCATGGCGCGGTCGTAGAGCCCGAGGCGGTGGTTGTTGCCGCCGCCGTGTACAACGGCTGCTTTTTCCAACAAGCGGTAGCCGGGGGTTGTTTTGCGGGTGTCGAGCAGCTTGCAGGAGGTATGGGAAATGGCTTTCACATACTTATGCGTCATGGTGGCTACGCCGGAAAGCCGCTGGATGAAGTTGAGTGCCGTACGCTCTGCCCCCAGTATGGAGCGGGCAGAACCTTCGATGCTCATTACCACCGCATCCGGCGATACTTCCTCGCCGTCGTGCAGGTATACCTCGACCCGCAGGGTGGGGTCCACCGCCCGGAATACGGCCTCTGCCACTTTTACGCCCGAGAGCACACCTTGCGTGCGCGGGCGCATCAGGGCACGGGCTTGCAGCTCTGCCGGTACAAAGTAGTTGGAGGTAACGTCGCCGTCACCGAAATCTTCTTCGAGCGCCAATTTTATCAGCGCATCCATATTGTCGGAAACCTTGCTGGGGGTGTTCATGGAAGATAATATAGGTGAGTGTGTGTAACTTGTAAAGCTAAAAGCGTATCAGAACCGAAAGTCTACCCCGACAGAGATGTAAAAGCCGGGTTTGTAGTGGTGGCTTTCCGTGCTGTCTTTGTCTGCATTACGCTTGGTGAACTCTACGCGGGTGGCCACATTGGTGCCGATGGCGATGTTAAAGACTCGTTTGGATTGCCCGGGGCGGGAAAAGTCGTACTGTGCGGCAAGCCCCACAATAAGGGAGCGCATGCGCAGGTGCTCGTCTCCGCGTGCGGTTTCCACAGCCCATATTCCCCCATCGCCACGGGCAAATGCCCCAACATCCAAGTGGTCGTTAACGTGGTACATGGCAGAGAATTGGTAGCCTTTCAGGGCGAGGGTCCAGCGGTTGCTTGCCCGCCACTCGAACCCGGCGATGGGTACAATGCCGTTTACGGCAAAACGGGGGGATGCCGCTGCGCCAATGGTGTAGTTAAAGGTGTCGCTCACTTTTATGGTGTAGAGCCCGTAGGCCGCGAGGTCCAGCCCATGGTTAACGGCGTTGCCGTCTGTTGCAATTTCCGGGGCGGCACCAAAGGTGAGGGTGTTGCCGTTGCTGCGTTGTTGTATCAAGGTGACGGGCAGGGCAACGTTGTACATGGTGTCGTCCTTCAGGTCCAGCGTGCCGCCGGTGGTAAAGCCGGTTATTTTGGTGTCTAACTGGGCATTGATGCGGTAGCCGTACCAAGAGGTTTTGCGTGGATCTGCCAGTGGCAGGGTAAGCGCATAGCTGCGCATGCTTACATCGGAGCCGCCGTGGCGTTGCCGCAGACGGGAATAGTAGGTAAATTCTCCGAAACTCGGGCATAACCCGCTGTCCGGTAGTCCGTATTCAAAATTGTCTGCCCGGCATATGCCGGTAGTTGCTACCCAAGCTGCTACGGTGCTTTGTAAGATTTTTTTCATGTGCGAGCTATTGTAGCATATTGTTTTCTTTTTGGCAAGTTTTATCATTTTTTAAGCAATATTTTGGCCCGGGGGCAGGTGGAAGGGCGAAAGACGGGCCGGGGATGGCTCCCCGACCCGCCGAGTCTACATACACGTACAGCACAAAACGGTAAGCCGCTTATCAGAAAGAGAATACGGCCTGAATACCCACGGCAAAAGCGTCGCTTTCCTCGCTGTATGCCGGGTTAACAATATATTGAACGTGAGGCACAATTTTGAGCCAATCATTCACTTGGAAACTATACATGAGCTCCGTTACGAACTCGCGGTTGTTTTGGGTGGGTTCTTCTGCATGGTTGGTGCCTTTGAACACACCGAAAGCAATGCCCACAAAGTCGTCTTCTCTGCCGGGGATGCCATGGAAGGCCGCACCGCAGGAGAAATCAAACGCCGCGCCTAAATCCTGCTTGGCCCCAAAACCGGTGCGGGCGAAAACGGTTAATTCGTCGCATACGCTGTATTCTATACTGGCGGCTAGCCCGGCGTTACGGCGGTTTTTGTCGGCCTCTTCCACTTGGCGGAAGAAGGGGTTGATGCGCAGTATGCCTTTGCCGTCTGCAATGTGTCTGCCGTATTCTGCCACCAGCATGTAAGA
>SUVM01000013.1 GCA_015062015.1 Akkermansiaceae bacterium
TAGGGTGCGGATAAGCTCGGGCTCCCGGGTGGAGTCCCCTTTTCGGCTCTCCGTTTCCAATTCGGTGAGAAGCTTGTCCAGCATGCCCAGCTCAGCATATCCCTGCCAAAGTTTCGCAATCTTGCCTTGCTCATGGGCTCGGAGCCAAGGAGAGCACAGCAGCATGGTGGCGATGGTAAGAAGTTTACAAAATGGGTGTATGGTCATGACTAAGCGTGTATTTGTTGCGGGGCATTATATCAATTCCCTCCCCTCTATTCAAGCGTGGATGGCATTTTTTTGCGCGTTTCCTGCATTGTTACCATTCACAATATGCAAGTTATCGGCAGCCGGTTATTCTTCGGGGAACATGCGTCGGTTACCGGCGCGGCGTGCATAATCCACCGCGTTGAATTTTAGGGTATCTCTGCGGTATGGGTCGGCCCCGTGGGCCATCAACAGGTGGCCCACCTTCCATCGGCCGGCGCGAGCAGCTACCATAAGCGGGGTGGCACCGGAGCGTGCTGGGGCATCCACCACCGCGCCGCGCTCAATCAGAATAGCGGCCACATCGTATCGCCCCTGAGCCGCTGCGTGGTGCAAGGCGGTAAAACCACGCCTGTCTGTGGCCTGTAAATCAGCTGTGCGTGCCCATTCGGCATAAAGGTCTGTCTGTTCTGCGAGCGGCTCAGGAGGAGCGATGTACCACTTGTACCATCGCTCCTCAGAGAATCCGGCACGAGTTTGTCGCTGAGCTACTTCATAATACAGGTTTTCGATTTCGTGCACCGATTTACCATCAGCCCCGCGGGCCTCCGGGTCACAGCCTATATTCAGCAGAAAATGCGCGGTATAGTAGGAGCTGCGGACGGCTAAGTGCAGGGGCGTATCGCCATGGGCATCGCGGGCATTAATCGGTATGGCGCTGTGTGCATGTATGAGTTTGAGCACGTTGACCAGCCCGCGACGGCATGCCAGCCAGAAGGGAGAATCTCCCGCGGCGTCGTTCCGGTAGGCATCTGCCCCGGCGGCCAGTAATGCACGGGCGGACTCTGTGTGGGCCTCCCGATGATAATGGCTCCCTTGCCCGTAGCGGCAGAGGTAATGGAAGGCCGTGCTGCCCTGAGAATCGATCTCATGCACTTTGGCACCATGCGACAGCAGCACGGGGATAACCGCGTGTGCACCTGCCCGGGCAGCCACCATAAGCGGGGTGAGCCGATTCCGAAATCGCCTATTCACGTCAGCCCCCTCCACCAGCAGTTTGTGCACCGTGTCAACTTCGTTGTGGCATATTGCGGCGAAAAGTTCCGTACGTATCGTTGCTTCGTTCATAACCCTCCAAACTATCACAAGCACGTTGGCATGGCAAGCCCAAAGTAGAAAAAAATGTTATCAGGGACGCATGTGTCCCAACAGCATACTTATTGCGGCGTAAAAAGGTGGGGCAAGCCCACACGCAAAGCGGAAAAGCCCTTTTTCTACGCGCGAAAGCCTTTTAGGGGCACTAAACAAGCCTCGAATCAACTATATAAGCACTCTTTTTCACCGAGTGGCAACCTAAAATGAAACATCGTCTGCAAGGTCACATGAATTATCTATCGTGTCTCTTGGAAAGAAATTCGTACTCTTGGTCATAGCTATCAAGCTCAGGGGCAGGCTCCGGATATGAGAGCCCTCCAAAAGCTTGTGTTGTACCCGCAATTTTGCCATTCTCCTTCGAACTATACAATACCACTTGCGCCCCCTGCTCTGCAGCAAACTCCTGCAACTCGGCCAGCTCCGGGAACTTACCACAAAAACTCATCCTCCCGATACTTACATACCCGAGCTGCTCATACTGCATCAAGGATTCTGGCATGTTCTCTGTTCTGCAAACCTCCGGAAGCTCCCCCGGGGCAAGCGTCTTATAGTCGATACCGGGACGATACCCCGGACTACGATATTGCTCTGACAGATTCACACCACAACCAGACAAACTCACGCAAGCCACCGCTACCGCAAGGCACAGGGCCGGGGTGGCGAGGATTTTGTGAATATGAGGCTTAGGCAAGGGGGTGAGCATCATTTTTTTACTTCAGGAATGTGTGGTTAGTCTAAACTGGCGCCGGAGTCCGTGTTTACATGGGGAGGTACAGAAAGCGCTTCTTCTTTGGCAACTTCCTGCGCAATGATAGAGGGGACGGCATTTAAAATGGATAGTGTTCTTTCGATACTCATTTGCCGCAGCCTCAACTCGCACAGTTTTTGGGAGAAATCGTAGCTTGGCGATGCTTCTGCTGCCTGACGCATTTGTTCATATAACTGAGAAATGGCTTGGGAATATTTCTCCCATCTCTGCAAAACTTCTTCTGCCGGAGGCAGGAACAACCCCTCCTCCTGCAAATCCAGTTCTGCCAGGGCAACATCCCAGTAGGTAGCCAAACCATGTCGGTAGCGATTTCTCTGCAATTCCAGCAACTCCGCCCTATAAGCTCTGACTTTGCGCCAATCCTGCCCCATACCGGCAATCCAAAGGATTTCTGTCTTAAGCCATCTTTCACGGTTTTCCTGAGCCATAGCAGTTTGGCTCAGGGTCTGTCGGAGCTCCTTCAACCGCTCCGAAGAAATGAGATGTTGCGGAGCCGGGCGAGATGGGTCACTCCCTAGAGAAGCACATGATTCGGAGTATTGATACAGGTAAAAACCAGTTTCATAGACATCCCAAAGCGTACCAAGGCCTTGGGTGTAGCGGGTTTCGGCCAGGCGGTACGCCTTTTCATGCAATGCGAGTATGAAAGCCATATTGCGCTCCCCGGACTCGGCGCAGAGCGTGTCATCTTTTAATTGATGATACATACATTGCAGGCGGAGCACTTGCAAAGCATCCTCATCCCCACAGGCCTTGCGCTGCTGCCGGTAATCTTCCAAGTGCTTTGCAGCTACATCCCAGGCCGGGCTCTTGCTACCAAGGGCAAGCCCAAGGCACAAAACAGTTAAAAACAATCTTTTCATCATTCTTTATCTCCTTTGCATAAGATTATACTCCCCAGCCCCGAATCCGCAACAAAAAGCTGCAGAAAGTGCATATTTTTCTAATAAATAGACGTTCGTGGCGGACATTTTGTTGCGCGTTTCCTGCATTTTTGTTGCCGATGGGGCAAAAAGAGAGCTCCGGCTTCGAGGTCAGGCTTGCGCCCTCCTTTCTGAGTGCTTCTCTTCGATACGCCCACCCGAGACGTCGAGTCAGGTCCGTCTTCGCGTAGCCCTATCGGGCTCTTGCTTCGCCGAGACAAGCCAAAAGCCGAGGATTTGCTCAAAGTGGAGCCCTTGGTCTCGAGGATGACTATCTTCCCGGAGCGCGTTCTCACGATAAAGTCCGGATAGTGGTTGATAATGCCATTGATGGCAAAACCCGTTCGCGCGATATTGCGATGCCACCACCGGATATTTGGTAAGCCGGTAATTGCCGCCTGAATGTCAATTTAAGCTTTTGCCCTTGAACTCAACGGAGATATGGTGTAGAATGAGCGCGTATCGATATATGGAAATATTAAATAAGCTTACCATCAGAGGTTTCAAATCAATTCAAAATCTTGAAGACTTTGAATTGAGACAATTGAATATCATTGTCGGAGCTAATGGAGCAGGAAAAAGTAATCTCATTTCTTTCTTCAGACTTCTCAGATTTTTTGTTGAAGACAGACTAAACCAATACATTATTAGCAATGGCGGTGTAGATGACTTTTTGTATAATGGGCCGAAAATTACAGACAAAATGTTTTTTGAAACACATTTTGGATGCCGAGGTTATCGCTTTTCCTTAACCCCTACATCAGAAGGCACCTGCGCAGTAGAAAATGAATCAAGGTATTATGATTTTAGTCGTTACGGATGGTGGTCATTAGGCAGCAGTCCAAACGGTTCATCTCGCATGGTGGCCGAGATAAAAAACAATGCTACTGATGCGCAATACAGCCGTCCTGTGTACGATACGATTATGTCGTGGCAATTATATCATTTCCACGATACCAGCAATACTGCCGGAATGCGTCGCTACGATATTTTGGAAAATTGGGAGAAGCTTTCCGCAGACGCATCAAATATTGCTCCGTTTCTTTTAAAAATGAGGAAAGATTGGCCGGATTCATACCAACGCATTGTTGATGCAATTCGAACAGTCTTACCTTATTTTGACGATTTTGCTTTAACTCCGCAAACATTCGGAGAACAGATTAAAGTTAGATTAAGTTGGCGACAGAAAGGTTCTGATTATCCCATGCAACCTTACCATCTCTCAGATGGATCTATGCGTTTTATTTGTCTTGCCACAGCATTGTTGCAACCAGAACCTCCTTCCATGATTATCATTGATGAACCAGAGTTAGGGTTGCACCCTGAGGCTATTGCAATACTTGCGGAGTTAATTGAGTTTGCATCTAAACATACGCAAGTAGTTATAGCAACACAATCACCTCTCCTGCTCAATTTCTTTTCGCTGGATGATATTATTGTAACAAAGAGGCAGAATGGCTCTTCCTTTTTTACTCGATTAAAAAAGGAAGATTTTAGCCATTGGCTAGATGATTTCAACGTTGGAGAGCTTTGGGCAAAAAATGTACTTGAAGGAGGAGCTACACATGAGTGAATATAAACGAGTTAGCGTAATTGTTGAGGGGTGGACAGAATTCTATTTTATTAAACATGTATTATGTCCATATTGCTCAGAGCGAGGCGCGTATATGGTCTTTCGTTTAGTTGATAAACCCGGGCAGCGAGGAGGAGATGTTCGTTTCAATCGCACAAAAAGGGAAATCATTGCCACACTTAAGGAGAAAGATAAACCTATTGTGTGTACATTTGTTGACTATTACGGCATTAAAGAATGGCCTGGCCTAGACGAAATCCCGAATAACTCAACGCCTGAGCAAATAGCAAATATTCTTAATGGTCGCGCGAAAAACGCTATTGCTAATGAGGTGCCTGCCATGGAACAACGGTATATACCTTTCCTTGCTGTACATGAGTTTGAGACTTTGTTATTTAGCGACAGTGAAATACTTGCAAAACATTTAAAAATTAACAAAGCCGAAATCGATTTGGTTTTATCAGAGTGTGGCTCTCCGGAATGCGTTAATAATGGAATTGATACAGCACCTTCTAAAAGAATAGAAAACTGGAATCGCTCGTATTTAAAAACACAAAACGGGCACAAAATTGCTCAAGAGATAGGTATTTCCAAGATGAGAAAGGCGTGTCCGTTGTTTAACGATTGGCTAAATCAAATTGGGATAAAAGATTAAGCACAGTCGGATATCTACCATCCTTCGTTCTTTTCAAACTGAAGAGTACATACAGCACTTCTCTGCGAATGCAATCGTGAAGATGAAAAATCCGTGTGCAGTCCGAGATGTCTGTCTACTTGCAGACCATCGTTAGTGAGAGAATATTATGGAAAAAAATCTCATTAAGGAGTTTGAGAAGACAGCGAGCGAGAAAGGGTTGTGGTGAGAGGGAGGGGATAGCTCCCGCATAAATCAAAGAGCGGGGATAGTTCTCCTCACCGTATTTACTGAAATAATAGAAAACAGCCGACACAGCCACTTTCTCAGATAACGCAAACAGCTCGTTTTCTGTCCATTGCGCTACACGAAAACAAAAAGAACCTCTATTAAAAGGAGGGACGTTATTTAATGTGCCCCAACTGTTGATAGACATTACTTAAAAATCCCGGGCAATGTGGTCTCCCTGCTGTTGGTCAAAAGCAACAGCCCCGATAGAGCAAATCATGCCGGAAGGAGCCGGAAAAGCCGTGAGTATAGGGGTGCAGAGCAGCCCTGCGATGAAAACCGCGATTTTTTGACGCCGTGCCATTTTTTCTCACCATGTGGATTCTTTTGCTGCTCTTTTTTCAAAATTCACTTGACAAAAATATACAAATATGATAGAAGCCAAAGCGTACGGGGCATGAGCCGAGTACAACTGTCTAACAAAACCAAAAACTGTTTATCATCGTTATGAATACTACTACCATTGCGGCAATAGTCGCGTTGCTGTCCATACTACCTAAGCATTGTTGTACTGCACCTACGGGGTGCTACGCTATAAGCTGAGCATAAGCCGGTTAAAACCGCCCCTGCGCGAGCTATGCCTGCGCATAAGCATAACCATGGCAAAAAAAGGCGGTTACGCCGGCACGAAATAAAAAAATCACCATGAGCAAGACGAATCAGGCGCTCGATGGCGCCACGGATTCTGCGGTGATGAGCCCCCCCAATCATCATCATATTATCACCACAATCCCCCCTACATTTTACAACATGAAACCAAACGCAAAACAAGAACAAATGGTCATTGCCCTGGGCAGTGAAATCGGGCTCCACTTCCAAGTATGGCATGAGGAGAAAAAGCAATGGATTAAGTGCGAATCCGACACCCCGATACGCGACCGCGACATGCCACGCCCTACCCACCGCACAGCTTTGGTGAATGCCCCCATGGGCGGCTGCCGCAGTGTGCGCATACCGATACCGCCGGAATCTCCGGTGGTGCGCAGTGTGGAGCACCTGCTGGACATGCTGCGCTCATACCGCAACGAGGGTTTGCAACTGGCGGTGGAGGATGCTACGGGGGGCGAGCCGGTGCGTATTGTAGAGATACGCTTTGTAGGCAAGCAAGTGCCGGCCTACATTCCCGCCATGTATGAGCACGACACAACAAACGCCACGGCGGAGGAGCTGGCAGCTTACCGCCGCCGCATAAGCGCCAGCCCGGGCGTGAGCGATGACTTCCCGTGGTACGCAAGCTCTTGCTGGAACGACTTTGTGGGCGGCAGTACGGAGCTGTGGCTGCCGGAGCAGCAACAGTGGGTGCGCGCAGAAGCGCTGGAATACCCGCGCTGCCTGCCCCACAACGGCAAGTACCTGACCATGGAGCAAGAGCACGGCTATGGCGGGCTCGTGGCGCAGAAGGACGGCAGCGTACTGTTCGACTGGTTCCCCGTCATTTATGAAGTCGTGCTGGAGCACCCCTGCACCATCAACATAGCAGCCGGTTACAACGGCAGGCGCCGCCACTTCACCATGAGAGGGCAAAACCGCCCTACCGACGAAGTCTCACAAGCCCCTACTCATTAACACCCCCAACCAACCACCACCATGAACCAAAAAAACAACACCCCCACCCCGACCGACAAAATGCAGGCACTGCTCGGCGCAGCACTGTGCCTACCCGTTATCCGATGCCACAAAAACGAGGCCACGCACAAAGGCGAGCTCAAAGAAATGAGCATTACCGAAGTGAATGGCTTCCTCAATTGGGTCGGCGAATTCTTCGATTTGTATGTACAAGATGCGGAAAACGGCGCGCCGGTGCGCATCTGCAGCTGCCGCCATGTGGAACCCAACGCGCAGTGTGAAATCTACTACCTGCCCCTGCGCAAGCAGCGCAGCGAAGCCACGCCCCAAGTGAACGTGGATTCCCCCGCTGCGGCCTATGTGATACACGGAGAGACGCTCATACAGCACGCCGGCAGTGAAGAGTGGCAGCCGATTGCAGCCACCGCAGCGGGGGG
This sequence comes from Akkermansiaceae bacterium, assembly GCA_015062015.1. Taxonomy (GTDB): domain Bacteria; phylum Verrucomicrobiota; class Verrucomicrobiia; order Verrucomicrobiales; family Akkermansiaceae; genus Akkermansia. The sequence goes on from SUVM01000013.1 coordinate 7,532, forward strand.
AGCACTCCCCTTCGGAGAGGGGGAGCTGGTCTTGCAGAAAAGCCCGGCTTGCACACAGAAATTCCGCCAACCGGCAAGGTGGTGCCCCATCAAGCTGCCGGATATATGCAAGCTCACTTTCGAGCGGCACTGCACGCTGCAACTCGTGGTAGGCAAAGAGGCGGAAGAGCGATTTTCCCTGCCGGTACGGGGAAACAGTGTGCCACCACCCAAACCGGAACCGGCACCCAACAAAAGGCGTAAAACCCTGCACCGGCGTACGAAACGACGTAAGAAAAAGAGCAAAGCCCTGCCGCATGTTCCGCTGAGCATCAAGCCCAAGCCCATCGTCTACAAGCCGAATTGGGAGAGCACTAAAGAGAGGCTGTACGAACTGTTCGAAAACCACCATTCCATTACATGTCTCATCGAAGACCACTTGAATGACAAAGAATACCCCGAATTAGCAAAACTCGTTAACTTCACACCCCGTCAATACTGATGAGCACAGAAAAACAGCAACAATACCAAGGCTACCGCATGCTGACGGTAGTCGTACCGCTCAACCCGCACAACACACTAAAAGGGCGGCAGTGCAACATGAAAATGCACCACCTGATGCGCCTGCGCACCTACAGCCTACGGTGCCACTACTACCGCATGGCCCCGCAACCAAACGCCGCATTGCGGCATGGGGCACTGTGTTTCCGGTTCCGGCGCCAATTTAAGAAAGAAGCCCTGCCCGGCCAAGATTGGCTCACGGAACTGACGGAAAAACTGCAAGGAGAAAAGCTCTGCCCCTGCGTGTATGTGTATGATGACGGCGGCGTGGGCGATGCCGAGCACCTCGGCACCATCTGCATAGCCCCCCACACGGCCATACCGGTGGCACCCACCATCTGCTCTGCGGTAATTCGGACCGGCACCGACATGAACCCCACGCATGTGCCTCACTTTGCGCGGCAAATGCTCATCATCCCCGCCAAAATGCCGGTGGAAGCCCTCCACCCCACCGAAGAAAGTTACCGCGAGTGGTTCGGCTTCTCGGGGTAAGGTCTCTCCCCCCCCCCACTGTGGCGGCATTTGCCGCCACAATCTCGCCTGTGCCGCAGGCGGACAATATAATAAGCCGCAGACAGACAAGTGCTCATGCTAGCCTTTTATTTGACGCGTATTTGCATAAAATTTGGCAAATCAAATAACCTTGCCCATTATCAAATCTGAAGAAAGTGTCATAAATCTCATGCGTTTTCCCTGCCTGATGCAGAAATAAACTTGACAAGTTCATTTGCGGGGCATAATATAACCATATATGGTGAAACAAGAGGAAATAGGGGCTCTTATCAAAGCTCGCAGAATGAAGGAGCGCGTGAGTCTGGAAGATTTAGCCGCTTTAACCGGAGTAGGCATCAATACCTTGAGCCGCTTGGAACGGGGGGTAGGCAATACGCGCCTCAATGTTCTGCTTACCGTCACCAATGCCTTGGGGCTCCGCCTCACGGTAACCCCCTTTAAAACGTTATCCTAAAGATTCATGGGGGAAAGAAAAGCCACAGTTTATGTTAAAAATAAACCCGCAGCCGTGCTGATCGAGCATGCGCAGCCGGGTGCCCGGCGTTACGAGTTACAATATCTGCCGGGCTATATAGAGCAAAAGCCCTGTTTCCCCATTAGCCTGCGGCTGCTCCCCCGCCTCGCCCCCTACTATGCCGAACACCTTTTCCCCTTTTTCCAAAACATGCTGCCGGAAGGTGAAAACAAAACATTGACTTGTAAAGCCTGCAAGTTGGATGAAAATGATCTCTTCGGCATGTTGGTACACTTAGCTAAGTATGATACCGTGGGCGATGTAACCGTACAGGAGATAACAACTCCATGAAACCGCTTTTCTCAGAATACACGTCAGCAGAACGCACCCTCATGTTCGGAGGTGAAAACGTCTCTCCCATTTTACCTTACCGATACAAAGCAAAAGGACTAGGCGATGACATGCCGGCATCCACCGGTTCCCTCTCCGTGTCCGGCGCACAGCCTAAACTGGGAGTGTGCCGAAAGAATGGTCTACTGCGCATTGCAGAGCCCGGCGAGCAAAGTACGCATATCCTAAAACCCTGCATCAGCGGTCGTTTTTCGCTGAATCGAGATATGCCGGCCAATGAGCTATTTTGCATGAAGCTGTTGGCAACCTTCTTCAAGATTCCGGCGGCCCCCGCCACGCTATGCTTTTTCAATGACGGAGTGCCGGCATACCTAACTAAGCGCTTTGATTTATTGCCGGACGGTAGCAAGATGCATGTGGAAGATATTGCCTCGCTTTCGGAAACAGAAGTCCAAGGAGATAGCCTCAAAAAGTATCAGGGCAGTTACGAGCAATTAGCCGCAGTCGTAGCAGAAATTTCGGATGCACCTTTACTGGATTTGCGCACCTTTTTCAGACTGGTGCTGGCCAACTATTTACTGTGCAACGGCGACGCACACGCTAAAAATTTTTCCATGATGAACAATGAAGACGGAACCCGAAGACTTGCACCGGCGTACGATGTCCTCAACACGCGCCTGCATGTGGCGGACAGTACATTTGCCATGGAATCCGGGCTGTTTACAGATGGCCGCGAATGCCATAAGGGCAGTATGAAAGAACACTTTACGGAATGGGCAAAACGCATTGGACTTACAGCCCAATACGCTATAAAAGAAATCAACAGAACCGTAGCCGCTCTGCCGGTACTGTTGGAGCAACTACCAAAATCCCACCTCTCGCATAAGGCGCAAAGCGTTTTCCGATACCACGTCCGACAACGATTCCGTAGCTTGAACTAAGCATTTTAACCATATATAGTAAAAACAGACATTATCTCGCCCGAAATGAAAACACCGGAGAACAAATTCACCACATATGGCGAATTTGGTTCTTTATTGCAGTTTTCATCACCGGCTATAGGTAACGCTTTTTGCCCCCCCAACAGAATTAACATTGAATCATTGATAGGGCTATGGTACAATGGCCGCAGCATGCGCCATTATTTGCTTAAAGCACATATCTCTACACTGGGTGCAGTCATCCTCTTCGGGTTAATGAGCCCCATGTGCAAGCTTGCTATGCAGAACACCGCCATCGATGGGCTGCTGCTGGCTTTTTTTCGAGTAAGCGGTGCGGCACTCCTGTTCTGGCTCATATCTCCCTTTGTGGCGCGCGAAAAAATAGCCCGCCGAGACCGCATACCGTTGCTGGGGATGTCTCTCTGCGGCATGGTAATCAACCAATTTTTGTATGTTTTGGGGATTCAGTACACCTCCCCCACCAATGCCTGCGTTGTGGGCACCGCCACCCCGGTGATGACCTTCATACTTGCGGCACTGTTTTTGCAGCATCGCGTAACATGGCGGCGTGTAAGCGGGTTCCTGCTGGCATCCATTGGGGCATTGGTGTTGATAACGGGGTCCGGCGGCGGGCTCAGCGGCCACCCGCTCGGCGACATGCTTTGCCTTGTTTCCCAATTTTCGGCGGCATGTTATTTTGTATTTTTCGGGCGGGTATTGCGGCAGTATCACCCTGTTACCATCATGAAGTGGTTGTTCCTGATAGCAACAGCACTTACTGTACTGCCCATGGCCGGGCATCTTAGCGCGCTGCCGGCCGCCACCTTCCGCCCGCAAGAGCTTTTTGCCATAGCCTACGTTGTCATCGGCGGTTCTTTTTTCAGTTACCTACTGCTGATAGTGGGGCAACAGCACCTGCCACCGCCTACCGTGGCTGCCTATAACTATGTGCAACCCATTATCGCCGCCATTGTGGGTATTACATTGGGGCTGGACCTCCTCACATGGCAAAAGTGTCTCTCCCTCCTCCTGATTGCTACGGGGGTGCTGCTTATCTCAAAACGCACAGCGTAGCATCAGCCTGTTGTAAAGGAGACGCATTTTTTGTTGATTCGGCACCCGATAAGAATCTGTGCCCCGAGAGAGCAACAGAGCCTCATTTTCCTGCAAGCCTCGGGCAATGCTCCAAGATTGCTCTCCGCTTTCAATATCTGCCAACGGGAAATCATACTGAGCATGGCCGGTAAGCACCCCCTCGGCGCTCACATAAGGCACCGCTGTGTCGTTTAACTTTCTTTCCTCGGCACCGGCATACAACTCTTCGAGCTCTCGGAGCACAGACTCCGCAGCCGCCCCGTCCAAATGCTTTTTACCGCCATATGAGGAGATTGTTACGGCAGCATCAGACAATGGGATTACCCGAAAAGGCACGGTAAAGCCCGGATTTTTACCCCGAAATGCCCATGGATGTTTCCGAAGCAAGGTAGCCTTGCCTGTTGTTGGGGTAGAAAAATCCAACCGCCAATGAGATTCGCCCCGGCCATCATTTACATTGAGAATCTCGGACATCTCGTAAAATACTTGCGTGCCGGCATCATAACGATGATAAACCCGATGCGGACGCGCCGGGTCAAACTGCGTTGTCATGCTATACTCATCCCCCTGCGGAAAATCGTAACCGATGTGCGAATCCTCAAACTCCAACACCAATCTCTTACCACCCATCACAGACGGAGCATGCACACACCCCGACAACGCCACCACACTTGCAAACAACACCATGCCCCGCAACTGTATGGCAGGCTTTTTCTTCCGGCTCAAAAAATCTTTTGACAAAAAGGCCATAAACAACTCTTTCTATACCTATGTTAATACGCCCCGGCACCGAATCCGCAACAAAAAACAACAAAAAGTGCGAGTTTTTCTGTTCAACAAACGCGCGCGGCGGACCATTTGAGCCGATGTCCCATCAATCTGCGGCACAAAGCGGGCCGCCCGGCAGGTGCATCGTTGCTGCATCCGCAGCGGTTAGCACCCTATCCCATCCGTCCAGTAATTCATCTGCCACCGCCCCCGTCTCTGCGGCAGCCAGCACCTCGTCTACCAGCTGTGCCAGATAGGCGCGCAAATCCGTATACCCCTGGGCGGTTCGGATTTGCGCTGCCACCTCCTGCGGTCTGCGAAAGTAAGGAGCATGCGTTTCCGGAATATCCAGATATGCGGGACGGCAAATATCGCCGTACGCACAGATGCTCAGCAACACCATGCGCCCGTGCAGCGTTTGCAACAAGCGTGCAATCAGTGCCTCGTGCCGGTCTGCCAATGGTGCCGCGAACAGATAAGAGATAGTCATGAGCTTCATGTCCTCCAAGCACATCTCACCACGCAGGTAGCTCTTGAGCTTTTCCTCGTAAATAGAGTTGACTTCTTCCATCACCGCCCCCAGAGTACCATCCGCCTGTAGCTCCTTCAAGTGCATAGGAATCCATATTTCCACCAAATTCTCCCACAGGTCGTGGTAGGATGGGTGAGCACGCAGAAAATCGTACAGGGGGCGCAGGTAGCAGCAGCACTCCGCATATGTACCGGCGGGCAAATACCCCTGAAATACCCAGTGTAAATCGCTCTCTGTAATTCCCCTCCCCTGCTTGGCAGTAATGGCATCCAGCCAGGCGCGCTCCTCCTTGGAATCGAAGTCGTGGTATGGGTCACTGAGCGAGTAGCGCGGCATGAAAGCACCCTACCATAATTGCCGAACAAAAACAAGCGCAAACCGGAGCAAACGCCCCGGCAAAGTACCGGGTTAGGGCTCCAGCATACTTATCACCTTGCGGGCAGCAGCTGCAATATCTGCCTGCTGCAACAACCAAGATACAATAACCACGCGTTTAGCCCCGGCTTGCAGCACCTGCGGCAAGGTAGTTGCGTTAATACCGCCGATGCAGAACATGGGCATATCGCCCATGTGTTGTTGCGTGGCCGCAATATCCTGCAGGCCTATAGAGGGGCGGCCGGGCTTGGTGCCGGTGGGGAACAAGGGGCCAAAGCCTATGTAGTCCGCACCTTCCTCGCGCGCCTGCAGAGCTTGCTGCGGGCTGTGGGTAGAGCGCCCCACAAGAACACCGGGGCCTACAATCTTTCTCACCCCCTCCAAACTACCGCCATCCTGCCCCACATGCACGGCATCCGCCCCAATTTCCGCTGCCATTTCGGGGTAGTCGTTCAACACAAAAACAGCCCGGTGCGCCCGGCACATAGCCTGCATGGCAATAGCCCATTTTTTGACAAGCGGAAGCTCCACCCCCTTGGCTCTCAGCTGGATGATGTGCACGCCACCCTCTATCAACGCCAGTGTACGGGGCAGCACCTGCTCCGGTTTTGTATAGCCCATATCCACAATCCCGTATAAGCGGCAATCGGCAAGAATCTTCTTCATAACCGCCAGTCTGCCACAAAACCATTACCACCACAAGAAAAAAGCCACCGGACACCGTAGCATGACATAGTTATAGCTTGCAGCCGCACACGCTTACCACTATGCTAACAAGCATGGAAACTCTCGTATCCGCCGGAATTATCGAATCGTATTTCAACAAGTTGCACAACAACCTGGTATTGGATGCCGCCATTGTCGGCGGCGGTCCCTCCGGTATTGTAGCCGCTTACTATCTGGCAAAAGCCGGTCATAAGGTAGCCTTGTTCGACCGCAAACTCTCCCCCGGCGGCGGCATGTGGGGTGGAGCCATGATGTTTAACGACATTGTGGTGCAGGAGGAAGCCATGGATATTGTGCGCGAGCTGGGGCTCTGCCACAAACCATACCGCAACGGCACCTACATTATCGATTCCGTACACGCCACGGCAGGCTTACTGTACAAAGCCACCCAAGCAGGGGCTACCATTTTCAACTGCTATTCTGTGGAGGACGTTGTCTACAAACAAGGGCGCGTCGGCGGTGTGGTTGTTAACTGGACCCCCGTCTTGCGCGAAGGCTTGCATGTGGACCCCCTCACCATCATTGCCAAAACCGTGCTCGACGGCACCGGCCACGATTGCGAAATTGCCAAAACCGTTGCCCGCAAAAACGGAGTTCGCCTCAACACCCCCACCGGCGGCGTCGTTGGCGAAATGAGCATGGATGCCGCTGAGGGCGAACGCTCCACCATCGACAATACCAAAGAAATCTATCCCGGGCTCTTTGTTTCCGGCATGGCGGCCAATGGCGTGAGCGGCAGTTTCCGCATGGGCCCCATTTTCGGAGGCATGCTCATGAGCGGTAAAAAAGCCGCAGAACTCATGGGAAAAGCCATAATGTAAAGTACGAAGTACGAGGTACAAAGTACAAAGCGTATGGTGGGGGGCTGCTACTTGTTATTGCCGAAATATTCTTTCGCAGCGCGGCGTTGCGGGTTATGCGGCGAGTAGGCAAAAGGGGCATCCACGGTTAAATCGGCACGCGATACGCGAAAGCGCACATCGCGTGTTAATTCCCGCTTATACTCAAAGTAATGGTAGGCTGTATCGCTGCCCAAATAGTCTGTACCGCGGTACATTGTTGCAGGGGTGCACACCATAGCATCGGCGTCTGCATAGCTGAGCGTATGGACGGTGCAGGTACACCCCGCCTGCCCCACGGCAAGGCAACCGACCAATAAACAATATCCGGGAACGAGCCGAAGTGCACGCATACAGATGACGGGGAAGGTTATTATTACTTTTTCAAAAATAAGGGCAAAACCTCTTTATCAAAAAGGAATAGCTATGCCCAATTTTATTGCATTTTTTTCACTCAACACAAAAATATCACAATTCGGTTGCCACGCCTTAATTTTTGTCAAAATCTTATTCCTTAACTCATGTGATATTTGATCAATATACTGGTCAGGTATATCTTTTAATATCAATAAAAGTCGAATATTGTCCACTTTTATGGGGCGACATTTTCGCAATAATTCAGGAACTTCAACACACTGTTTTCCCGCCTCCGATACGCTATCTACTACCCTACCTACAATATCCGGACGCAGCAATGTTAATGCAGTTACGAATTTGTCTCGCAATTCGGCACAATAATTATCAAATCTCGATACAAGCTTATACCCACACTGATTAACACATGCTTCCACCTGAGAATCAAGTTTTTTAGGCTGTTTTTTGGGGATAGAGGATTTGGCTTCCACTATCAGGATTTCCTTTTCATTCCATAAAACAAATTCCGGAACTTTTAGAGTTCTCCAACATGAAGGCATAAATTTTTGCAGAAGAGGCTCCGTATCAAACAAGAAAAAACCTTGTTTTTTTATAAATCGAACACCGGATTCCTCTCGAATAAAAGCACTCATATGGTTCATCTCTTAAAACAGACGCTGCAAATCTTCTTTATACATAGCAACAGACTCTCTCATAATAGGATTATCAGGGAGTCCGTATCTCATATTTTCTATTATCCACCGGGGAACCGATGTATCGTCTTCTTCCTCTGTTTGGTGAGAAAAGACAGGTATATCAATCTCGTGACGCCGTGCAATATTAGCCAATTTTTTTACCACAAAATAAGAATGCGTAGCCATAATAAATTGGATACCATCTTTACTCATTTGAAAAATAGCATCCATAAATTGAGATATCGCAGAGGGATGAAGAGCCGACTCCGGTTCATCCACAAAAATAATAGACCCAGGCCCAATATACTTATTGCCTAACAATATATCTAAAATAGACAATTTTTTAACGCCTTCCGATGCTTCATTCACATCAAATTGCTCTTTTCCCTTCTGAATGAACCATTTCTTGTTATCTGTATCATAAACCGCTTTTGCATCGAAGATTTCATTAATAAGGCCTCTGGCCTTTGCCATATTTGTAAAAGACTTACCTTTTGTCGAAGGTCTGAGCAACACTTTAGCCAAATCATAATAGGTATCATCAAAGCCGAATTGACCTTCATCTTCCCTAGATGAAACAATAATCGGATGACTCGTTAACACTTCTTTTGCCGGCAAAAAGACTGAGTTTGCTTTTCGTTCCGTCAAAGCTCTACTATATGGCTCATCTTTGTTCTCAATAGTAAGACGTCCTCGATAATCCAAAGCAAACTCCATTCGTTCTCCGGAAACCGTCGTGCAAGAAAAACGCATTACCTGATCACTTTTACGAGGTTTGCGCGAAATAATATTCATGAGCGGTTCGCTTTGAAACGTCCAATAAAGCTTACGTTTTAAAACCTCTGCCAGAGATTCGATATTCTTACCTTTTTTAAATGACTCCATAGTCTTACATGCAGCATATAACATTTTCATCAAAAATGTTTTACCACAAGAGTTTTCACCAAGAATCAGATTTATCATTCCTAATTTCGAAACAGAAAACTCAGGAATGGGACCCAAATTTTTAACAGAAAACTCAGATAAGACTAAATTAGTTTCAGGACGCACTTTCACACTGACAATATACTTTAATAAAAAAACATTGTCAATAATTTTGCATGATGTATACAAGGAAAGTCAAAAAACTCAATGCTGCAGTTTCTTTCGCAAGGCGGCATCTAAGGCACGAGCCTTGGCGGCAGACGGCAGCGCAACGAAGCGGTTATAGGCAGCATCCGGCAGCAGGAGTTGCGGGCGTGTAACACCTTCCTCGCGGTGCATCCATTGGCTCACACGAGACGCGGGGGCAATGTCATCTTCATCCAAATAAAACAACGCGTTGCCGGCTTGGTCAAACAGCACTAAGTCGCCAAATACACCTCCACAACAACCTAAATATGGCAGCACCGGGGCCAGAGCTTGCCCGTCTTCGGTAAACGTTAAAGGTACAACCGGAGTCATAAACAGCTCTTGCGGCAGTGGCGGCATTGGCGCAGCCTGCGCCAAGAGCGTTTTCAGCTCGGCAAACTCACTACGGCTCAGGCGCACGGGTTTGGGCAGCAAATTTTCGTCGCAAGCATCGCAATCCACACTCCATTGCCACTCTGCCCGCACGGTTTGCGGCAAAGCCTCTCTCAGCTCAGCCACCCGAGACTGAATCGATAAAACGTGAGACTCATAATCCTTATGGCAATTCTCTACATGATTCCGGGCATGCTCTGCCTGCATCTGCGCCTGCCGCTGTTCTAAAGCAGACGTACAAGCAGGCATCAACAAAGCTACGGCAGCGGAGGCATACATCAGTATCTTATTCATGGCTTGATAGAGGGGAAATAAGGATTAGTTTGTACGGCGGCGGCGTGCAGCCAACGCTGCCAGGGCCAGCAAAGAAAGCGTTGCCGTGGCCGGCTCGGGAATAGTCATCCGGTGCAGATAAGCAATATGGGCATAGGAGTCGAACACGAGCAGGGTTTGCTCATCTATAAGCGGACACCCGGTAAAATACTGATCGGCTCGCGTATAATAAATGCCGGAATCTGCCGTAGCCATTTTACCATCTGCCCCAAAATAGACGCCGTTCACCCCACTGAAGAGCACCAGCTGTGTATTAGCGTTAATCTTGTTAACATCGGCATCGGTGGTGGCATTCAACACTACTAAGCCGCTGCCCAAGGTATCCAGGTTCAACATGCTCCCGGCAAGATTAAGGTGAGATTGCACAAGCTCGTACACAGAACCACCGGAAAGCACTACCCCACCGGCAGCCTGGGCAGAAGCCACGGCTTGCCCGTTAACGGCCAAAGCGGCATTAAAGCGGCCATCATACCGGCCAGCCCCCGCCCCAATGGCTTGATAAACCGTTTCGCCAACGGTGACCTCCGGTAAGGCGGCATCCACCGGGTTGAGTACGGAGTTATCCTGCAAACCGCTCAGGTTGTACTCCCAATCCGTAGCTTGCTTACTGACGGAAAGCGTACCGCCTGCGGCCACATACAAGTGCCCGGCGGTAGCAACCACAGCCCCACTACCGGAGCCATAAGAGAACACGCCATCCTTGATTTCCGACACCGCTGCGCCGGTGGAACGCAAACGCAAAGTCTCACCATCCGATACGGCAACATCGCCACCGATATACAACGATGCCTGCCGCCCGGAAACCGATATACTGCCATCTGCATATGAACCGGTATTAACACGCAAAGCCGCATGATCACCCTCTACGCAAAAATCGCCGCTGTAGTCTATCATGGTATCAAACACGGCAGAGGCGCCACGGCCGGAGGCATCCGATACCGCCACAACACCGTTACCCCTCAACATGCCGGAGTGAGCTTGCAAGGGCGCAGCGTCTGCAGCGGCTCCATTAAGCAAGAACACGCCGTTCTCGCCCGAGGTGGTAGAGGCAGCGTTATACCCTTGAGATGCCATATGGAGCACGCGCTGCGTATCGGCCGTGCCGTTAATCAATACATCGCCTTGGATATCGTTCGCCACGGAAGCCAAACGTGTCACCATACGAGAGCCCGTATAATCCGCTGCCACGGTAACACGCAAATCGGCATCGGCCTCAAGCGTCAGTGCCCCTTGGCCATCTGCCGTAGAGCCCAGGCCATTCTCGCTCTGCACCTCTACCGTACCGCGGGAGGCATAGGTACCACCCGTGTAAGCAGAGTTACCGCTGAGCACCAACACACCTTCGCCGGAGTGGCGCACATTGCCGCTACCTGTTATATCACCGCTCAGGGTAAAGGTAACAGCCGGACCCACGGCAGAAATAAGAGCCGCCGTGCCGCCGTCCGTTGCAGCGTGACCTAACCAGCGGACATCGCCCGTGCCGGTAAGCATTATATCATTCTCCAGCACAGTAGGCTCATCACCATAACCGCTGGTGTAGCTAAACATGAAAGTGGCTCCGTCTTTCTCTACATGAATGATGTTGTCTTTAGCATTGACACCGGCCGTACCCCACCCTCGCAAGCGCAGAGTACCCTCCGATATCAGAGTACCGCCGGTATAGGAGTTGCTTTGGTCTAACACCAAAGTACCCACGCCCACCTTGTGAAGTTGGGCAGACGCAGCATCGTTAGCGTCTTTCAACACACCGGACCAAATGGCTTCGTTATACCCGGTATCAACAAAGCCGGTCACCTGCGTGCTTTGGGCGGCCTCCCAGTCGCTTTTCTTCACCAACAACATCAGGTTGCGGTCTATCTCTGTCCCGGCCTTATAATCCGTACCATTGGCATACTTAGCATCTACCGCTATGGACTTCAGGTTATGCGTCTCAATCTCCACATACTCCTCGCCCCCCATGGTAACATACTTCAACTCCTCGTTCTCGCCTTGGCTATGCAGGCCTACAAAATCCCCCAGCGAGCCGGCGGGTGCCCCCTCCACACCAATGGTCATCACACCACCGGCCACATGAGTAGTGCCGGTATTGTATAGGCGGGCATTGTGCCCTAAATACAGCTCGGCATCTGCCCCGGCCCATACAATAGAGCCCGTACCGGCGACACCGGAAGCAGCTGTTGAAGCCCCCTTACTAAACTCTGCCGCCGTGGAGGAACCCAAGAGGTAAAGGCTGCCACCCTGCAACGTCGTGCCACCGGTGTAGGCATTGTTGCTGCCGGAGATATAGTACACACCGTCACCATCCTTGACTATGCGGCCTGCACCGTCACCATCAATTATCGTACCGCTGAACACAGCGTGGGCAAAACCCGTCGTTCCCAAGAACTGGACGTAAGACTGAGTCTCATCCATGTAATTGTCTTGATAAACAGAATTAGCAGCCGTATGCAGTGTAAGCTCGGCGTTATTCAGAATCACTTGGCCGGAACCGCTCAGCGTACGGACGTCCAGCGTGTGCACTTCTTCCTCCGAAGTCGCAGAAGTCAGGTACAAAACCGTTCCGTCTGCCAGCACAAAGTCGGTCTTTTCACCATGGCTTCCCCTATCAATATAAAAATCGCCCTGGTGTACCAATACCGTACCTTCCGACATCTGCACATTTCGGGCGACAAATGTACCCAACCCTTGCTTGGTGAAGGTATAGCCTTGTAAATCGAGCGTCGTTTCCCCCAAGTTATAACCGCTCATGTGAAGCACCTCATGATTCATCACCCCGGCAGAGGCATTACCCGTAAGCTTAACATAGGGAAGACAAACCATGTTAGCAGTAAGCGCTTTTTCATCATCCGCTTCGTGTGCCGTTCCCTTAAAGATAGCACCCTTAGCGTCCACACCATCGCCGCTTATTTCTGTCTTGAAACTCAGCCCGGCGTAGGGAGAAGCCGCATCGTAGCCGCTATCTGCCACCGGGTAGCCGGTAATCTCCAAGGTTGTGCCACTCGTTACTGAGATGGTGCGGGCGTCACTGCCATCATCGCTCTGCCCGATGACGCTGGTAGACACCTTCAACTTTGCCCCATCCGTCAGCTCAATATTGCGCCCGAAGTTCGCGCCGTGTCCAATCACCTCTACCACACCCTTACCGCTGATGAGGAGGGTTCTGGAAGGGTCCATATCAATATCAAAATACCCGAGAGCCAGTACGGCATGCGCCCCTTCTTCCAAGATAAAGCGGTCAAAGCCGGTCACGATGATGGACTCGTCAGAAGCCGTGTAGCCGTCAGCAACAAGTTTACCCAGCTCATATTTGGCGCCCTCCGCAAAATGAAGGGTACTGGTGCAATCTCCAATGAGCGTGACATAGTTCGTCGTCTCCATACCACCGTAAATACCGGCTTTCAGATTGAAATCAGAACCATGCCCCAGTTTGAAATCACTGTAAAGATTTACCAATACGTTACCTTCAATCTGGGCTCGATCCACATACCCATCATCATATTTCCATCCCAGACCAGCAGCATCTACGCGGAAAGCCTTACCACTGATGAGATCCATCTCGATATTCCCCTTCACATAGCCGACATTCGAGCCTCCCAACAGACGAGAAATAATCTCGGCATCGCCTTCCATGCGTATATAAATATCGCCTTGAACCACGCCTCGCTCACCACCGCCGAAAACACGCAAGTTTTCGCCGCCGAGCTTTCCGCCGGTCAGCACCAATTCCACGGCACGCAGGCGATCGTTCACCCACTGTGTACCTTCAAGTGTACAGTAAAAGCCGGCGGCAAAGATTTCACCGATTTTTCCGCCCTCTACAAAAATATGGGTGGTACCCCTCTGCGTCACATAAAGAGGGCTACCCCACTCATTGGTAACAACATTTCCCGACTCATCTTTAAATACAGGATTTCCCCAGTCTTCTACATATATAGTATTACCCCACTCATCTTCAACTTCTTTAGCTTTATCGTATGTAGCACCGCAAGAACCACCGAAAATATTGTAAATTTCGCCATTCTGCACCGTCACAAAGCTCTCTGCATTCTGATTGCACCAGCGGGAACCGCCAATAATGTATTCCTTCTCCCATGTATACCATAGACTGTCTACGGGTGGAGCTTCGTCGTCTTGGACGAAAGAGTTCACCAGAATGTGAGTTGCGGCATTTTGCGAAGTATTCGGCGTCACACGATCCTTATTATCCAAACCTCCGATAATGTTTTTGATGTAAGAGCGATCCTCTATCCACACCTCGTGGTCAACATTTTTCCCATCGTAGCGACTGCCGACAGCATGCGCACCTGTTGCAACAGAGGACAGCGTCACCACGATAGCGTTTCCGCCGTTCACCTTGGCAGCATTTGTCTCATTGACAAGGGTATCATACATGTAATAGCTCGAATTCCCACCATTGCCTGCCGCCATCTCAAAGTAGTCAGCAGTACTGCTATACAGGCGGGAGATACCGGGGGCATTTGCGGTCTTGCCCCAGCTCTCATCCCACTGCGGCAAACCAATCATTCCATCGGCAAAGCTCAATGTAAAAGAGCCATCTTTATTATCGGTAAACGTGGCTGTAATACCATCCGCCAAATCGGTAGCTAAGTTAACACCATTGATGGAAACCCGGGCCGCTGCAAACGCTTGTGTATCCACGTCATTTCCTTGAATCAATTGATATAGGTATTCTGACTTACCGGATGTCGCCTCTACCTTAGGCGTATACTTAAACCTACCAATTTCAACGTTCGTTACCTGAGTCAACGTAACCTTGCCATGATTGGTAAGCGTATCCTCAAACGTAAGATTTCCGGAGAACGTGTAAAATCCGTCCTCGTTTACCTCTACGCGCGAGCCAATGGTCACATTCTGCAAAAGATGAGAGCGCTCCGCATCAGAAGAAGTCAACGTAACATCAGACAATGCCACATTGCCCTTCGCCTCAAAATCCGTAAGTGTCAGATATGCCAAATCGGCATTCCCGTCAACAAGCAACTTATCTGCACTACCGCGTGCGTCTGCCATGCCTCTGATACCGGCTGCATCCATCGTTACATCGTTAAGCGTAGCCGATGCCCCCTGCATGATAGCAGATACCGTATAATTAAACTCGCCGTCAGCCCGGGGGGCCATCTTCAGCTCTGCTCCATTGACAACTATACTGCCATCCTTGCTAACCGTTACCGTGCCACCCACTGCGGCAGACGCAAGGAACTCAAGCGTGCCGGCCTGTATATCCATGTCTCCCAATGCGCTATCGCTTGTTGCATTGTTAGACAAACTAAACTTCACTACACCCTTACCGTCCTTATAAATATTCGTACCGTCAGCCAAATGACCATCACCCACAAACTGATACTCAGTTGTATCGGCTACAAAATAAACCTCCCGGGGATTCACCTCTCCCTGCACCGTAACCGTCCCGGAGCCACCATCCAAGTCCCCGAAAATGGCCGCTTTGTAGAGAGCATCTTCATGATAATTGCTGTTACCGCTCCAGTTTCCGTCTGTGTTTGTTGTAGACCAAACGGTGTACTGCTCATTACTCCCTTGGCCCTCCCATACATTCCCCATGAGGGTCTGCATATAGAGCAAGCCGCTGGCGGCATCAAAACCAACCTTATACTGAGAAGCATGCAGAGACTCCCCATTGTGCAATACGTTGAGTGTAATACCATCCGGAGAGGCAAGACCGGTGAAAAGGTTATATGTAGTCAGCGTCTTGAGCGGGTCTGCAAAAGAGATGTTCAGCGTGCCGGAGCCTGCGGCACCATTTACCACGTGCAAAGCAGCATCTTTTGCGGAAAACTCTTTCGTACCAACAATAGAAGAGAAGAAAAGCGTTGCACCGTTCTCAAACGCAAGGGAATTGAGATACACGGCAGAATCCGTATCCAAAGCCAACGTACTGCCGGTGTTGAGAGAGACGCCGGCAAGCTCCAACGCAACTTCATTTTGCACAGACAGCGTAGACCCGTCCCCCACCGTCACCATACCGGAGAAGGGGTTAGCCGCGGAAAGTGCCACCGTTCCCACCCCGGAAAGCTGCACCTCTCCGGCCCCGGAAAGATTACCGGTAATATTCAAAGAACTACCGGATTGTGCGGAACGAATATGCAACGTATCGTCTGCCACCATGTTAGCATTAATAACGTTATCTTTATCCGCATAGGCAATGGCGGCACCATCTGCAAACTGCAGACCGACGCTGTTGGCACTACCGGTAATGACCGAAGCGCCGGAAAGGCTAATAACATTCTTGGCAGACAAGGATTGAGAGGTGGTGCCAACATCCCATCGGGAAGCGGCATTCAGAGCAATTTTGCCGGAATCTGCCGCCATAAAATTGTCGGCATTCTCGCCAAGTTTCAGCTTACCGCTGTTAAGCGTCAGCGAGCCATGGATAGCATCGGTGGCATGATGCACCGTCAGGGTACCGGCATCCACCGTCAGATTACCCAGGTCCTGCATCTTTGTAACCGTGGCAGAGCGAGACTGCACCGTCATATCCAAATCGGTGTAGCCGTCTGCGTCTTCGGTACCGATAATGCTCAGATTATTTATCGTACAACCGGAGCCGAAACGCAGCCGGGCGGCATCGTCCGTAACATACACGGTGTAGCCCTTATCGTAAGTAGCGCCGGCGGCATCCAACGCGAGCGTACCGGCAAGCTCAATTTCGCGGAACATGGATGCAGAAACAGACACCGCAGCAGAAGCGGTTTGCACATGCACATAAGCCCCTTTATCCACCGTCAACTTATCCGCATGCAAATGGTCAAAATACACCTCGTGCTCTTGGGTTTTCACCTGCAAATCGCCGGTTTTTACCACGCCCAAGTAATGTTGTTCTGCTGTACCGCCAATAATAATGCAACCGTTTTCGGCAGTAAGATTGCCGGTAACATTCACCAAGGCATCATTGTAAGAGTTACCGCCCTTATCACCGGCATTCACGGCAATATTCATATTCTGTGCCGTAATATTGCCGGCAACATTCAGTCTACCGGCCACGGTATCATTACCGGCAAGAACGGTAAAATTACCCAGCACCGACAAATCTTCGCCCACCGTAGTGCTGCGAGACTTCACCTCCACATCCTGCACCACGGTAGTGGCCCCCAGCAACTCCAAAGAACCGGAACCGGATGTGTACAAGTTGCCCTGCACTACCAATTGGTCATTAAAGGTCACATTGCCCGATTCGGGATGCAGATTAGCATCCCCCAACACGGCAATACGTGCACCGGTAAACGTATAACCGCCGGCAGACAGGTCGAAGTTCATCACCACCATATCCTGCGTTACGGAAATATCTCGGTGCGGGGCATCTGCCGCATCAAAAAACACATTGGAAAGCGCGGTAAAGACAGCCCCGCCGTCGGAGCCCGGCGTAGTGCTCCAATTGGTGGTAGTGGGGTTCCAGTTACCGTCCTCCGAGCCATCCCAATACAAATTGCCGGAGTGCTGCCCGTGAATTGTTACCGTACCGGCAACGGTAGAGCTAACGGCAGCCGAGTTAATCTGCACACCACTATAAACAAAGCGCACGGTATCCCACCCGGTAATCGTACCCTGCAAGCCGCTTATGTTGCTCGGCAAGCCGATGTTGCCCATCAGACCGTCAGCAGCGTCCTCCACCTCTTTATTGACAATCAGCACCTTATGGCCGGCAGAAAGACCATGCAAATCAAACGTAACGCCCTCCAACGCCAAGGTACTGCCGGTGGCCACCCCCATCTCTCGCTGGGAATGTGTTTCCTCGTAAGTAATGTAGCCTTTCAACGTGCTATCACCGGCAAATACAACATTTTGCAGCGTTGCATAAGAGGCGGATGTACCGGCATGCAATGCCACATCCGTCAGCACGGCAGCATGTTGACCATCTGCAGATTTAATAAGGTTGTGAGCCGTAGTTGTAACCCCGGTAAGCGTGCGCACCAGGTCTCCGGTAACATGCAGCTGTACATTTTGCAAGGTACCGCCATGCAGCTCATTAGCACCTACATTCAACACTACCCCCGGGGCAAGCACCATGGTGCCTTCTGCCACCGTCATGTCAAAAACAGCCCCCTCCGCCGCCTGCGTTACCGCCATAGTGCCCGCACCCGTTTTTACGAAAGAGCCCTGCTCAAACACAGGCACTCCATTCACCTCTGTATAGCGCGTCTCCAAACACTTGAGTGTAAGCTCTGCCCCTTCGGCAACATGTATAACTAAGGGCGTAGCAGCTGTACCTATCACCAAAGCACTATCTATCGAGACGGACTCCTGCACATTCAAACGCTCTGTCACATCCAAATCACCGCCGTAGAAACGGTAACCGCTGCCGGCAATATCCACTACCGTTGCCATCACCGCCTCCCCGGCAATCTGCACTTCCTTATTCAGCTCCGGGCTCTGCTCAAACAACACCGATGAACCGGGCTTATAGGCGGTTCTCGCGCCACCCTGGGTCCAATCAATCCACACGGATTCCGGGGCATCCCACACAGCAGGCTGCTGCCCGGCTACCGAGCCCCAGCTCAACGCCGCCGCTTGAGCTGCCTCTACGGCATTTAACACAACCAAGGACTCACCCTGCATACCTACACCGCTCGCCGTATCAACAGCAAGCGTTATACCGGGCACGCATATAACTGCCATGAGTGCCTCAAAAAGACGATGCGGAAGATGTACTTTCATGTTCCGGAAGATGACTGTTTTTGATACCGAAGTGAAAAAACAGCAGAAAAGTTAGCTGTTCACGCCTAACATTTCTGCAATTCTGCTACTATACACCCCCCTTACAAGCAATTCTTCTAACAAAAAACCACCAACAG
>SUVM01000014.1 GCA_015062015.1 Akkermansiaceae bacterium
CGAGGCGAATAGGTACGGGACGCCCATATTCTGCATCTAAACGTGTGACGAGTGTCTTTGTTGTTCCGAAATCTATACCAATCAAATTCATGTTGATTATTAGTAGAAGTAGAAAGAAAAGGGAAAATTACCCGAAGAGTTTACCGAAGAAGGAGGTGAGACGTTTGAGGGCGGCTTTGGCTTTTTCGTGGCCTTGGGCGGCAGCTTTTTGGTACCACTCGCGGGCAAGTTTTTTGTCTTTGGATTTGCCGTGGCCGTTTTCGTAGCATCTGCCCAGAAGGTATTGGGCGCGGGGGAATCCTTGGGCAGCGGATTTGCGGTACCAAAACACGGCTTGGGTGTAATCTTGGGGCACGCCGCAGCCGTTTTCGTACAAAAGCCCCAGGTTGCATTGGGATGCGGCGTGGTTGAGTTGGGCGGCTTGGCTGTACCACCGGGCGGCCGCTTGGTAGCTGTGAGTATGGCTGATGTCGTTACCGTTTTCGTACAAATAGGCTAAGTTAAATTGAGCTAAAACGTGGTCTTGGTTGGCAGCCAGCTCGTACCACCGGGAGGCTGTTCTTAAATTTTGGGGTACGCCGTTACCTGTTTCGTATAAAGAGCCCAAGTGGTATTGTGCATCGGCAAGTCCTTGTTCTGCAGCTAACTTGTACCAGTGCGCTGCCAGAGAGAAATTTTGCTGAATCTCTGTACCGGCAGCGTAAAATTGGCCTAGGCGGAATTGAGCCGGGGCGTGGCCTTGTTGGGCAGCCTTGCCGTACCAAGAGAAAGCATGTGTGCTGTTTTGGGGTACACCGGAGCCGTTGTCGTAACACAGCCCCAGCAGGTATTGTGCATCGGCAAGTTCTTGCTCTGCAGCTTGCAGTAACAGGGGTACGGCTTGCCGGTAGTCTTGGTTGTTGTAGTATTGATAAGCTGTGTTGAATAGGGCGATGCCATCTTGGGCAGCAGATTCTTCCGCCGTTGCTGCGGGCGGTGTGTGTTGCGGACGCCGAGCTTTGATTTGCAGGGATTTATTGCGCCAATAGGTGGCCTTTGTTGCATCCGGTATGACACCGTAACCGTTAGCGTACATAAAGACCAGATTGCTTTGGGCGCGTGCGTAGCCTTGTTCTGCGGCAAGGCGATAGTAATAAACGGCTTGGGCATCGTTTTGTGCTACGCCTTGGCCTTCTCTGTACATGCAGCCCAGCTCGTACTGAGCCTCCGGTAAACCCTGTTCTGCTGCCGGTTGCAGGTAGCGGAGAGATTTGCCGAAGTCCCGGGGCACGCCGTGGCCTATTTTGTACATACAGCCCAGCTCGTATTGGGCGCGGGGGTGTCCGGCATCTGCGGCTTGGGTATACCAATAGACGGCAGATTCCTGGTCTTTGGGCACACCTTGTCCTTTGAGATACAGAAGTGCCAAATTGTGTTGGGCATCTTTGACACCGTGTGTGGCAGCCATGTTATAAAGCCGGGCAGCTTGGGCGTAATCCTGCTCTACACCATGGCCGTTTTCGTACAGATATCCCAAATTAAAATAGGCTTCTGCGCACCCTTCTTGGGTGGCTTGGGTATACCAGTAGGCGGCTTGCGCGTTATCCTCTGCCACACCTAATGCGTAATAGTAGCAATCCCCCAATTTATTTTGTGCCTGTGCATGGCGTTGCACTGCGGCTTGGTGGTAAAAGCGGGCGGCTTGAGCGTGGTCTTGGTTTGCCCCGATGTTGTTGGCATAGTATTCTGCGCAGAGAAAGAGGGACTCCGCATCCTGCTGTTGCAGGGTAGGTTGCGGGGCAGGGGGTGTTGTGGTAGTCTGCGGGGCAGGGGTAATGGCAGCCTGCGGGGTGGGCATAGTATGTTGCCACAAGGCGGCACCCAAGCCCACTGCCTCGCGGGAGTGCTCCCAAGAGTGGGCGGGCAGGCCGCATATGTCTTCCAGCGTTTCTTTGATGAGCGGAATCCGGCAGCTGCCGCCTACCAGTAACAGCATCTCCGGCCGGTTTTCCTGCGGTATGTTGCGCAGTAATTGCTGTACTTTTTGCGCGGCGCTTTCCACATAGCGGATGATGAGGTTGTTGAAAAACTTGCGGCTCAGCGGAATCGGCGGGCAGACACCACCCATGTGGCTCAGGCGCAGTGTTACTTGCGTATCCGTGCTCAGGCGCTCTTTAGCACGACGGATCATGGGCATGGCGCTGATGGGGTCGAGCTGCGAGATACCTTGTTGCCGCAGTACCTGCATCACATAGTTCCACAGCAGCTCGTCAAACACCTCGCCGCCCATGGTGGTGTCGCCATCCGTTAGGCGCGGGTGGGTGCGTATGGTGTCTCCATCTCGGGTGACGAGGGCAAAATCCAGCGTGCCGCCGCCCCAGTCTACCACCAAGGCGCTGCGCTTAAAGGCTTTGGCAGCATTCATGCGGCAAAAGGCGAGGCCGGCAGCCTCGGGTTCTGTGGTGAGCTTTACCTCGGTAAACCCGGCTTCGTGTGCGGCTTCTTTCAGCTCCTCTAACAAGGCAGGCGAGAAGTTGACCGGGCGGGTGATGACCGCACGAGTAACGGACCCCGCTTCCATAAACACGTTTTCTTCTATCCGTTTACGGATGTAGAGTAGGTACTCGCGCACCAAATCTTTGGCATGCAGTTGCACCACGCGTCCGTCGTCTGCAAAGTGCATATAGAGCGGCGTTGTGCTACCCAGCTTCATTTTAAAACCGCGCAGGTATAGCCCTGTGTTGTCGGCCACTCGCTCGTCGGCATCCTCGCCAAAGTATATTCGGCCGCCGTCTTCTATATAAACGGCCGTGGGTATGTAGTCGCTCCCCAAGCCCAAACGCACCGGCACAGGCCAGTCGTTGGTCGGGTTAATGCGTGTGACGAGCGTTTTGGTGGTGCCGAAGTCTATGCCTATCATGGGAGCGGATGAGGAGGGGGGGAGATTTTAGCCGAGGTAGGAGCTTAACCTTGCAAGGGCCTTTTGCGCTTCTTCGTTGTCTTGAGCCGCCGCAAGGCGGAGCCACTCTGCGGCGCGCGCGTAGTCTTGTGGTACGCCATGGCCATATACATACAAAATGCCTAAAGAGTATTGCGCATCGGCATCTCCCTGTTCTGCGGCTTTGTGGTACCAGTAAGCGGCGCGGGGGTAGTCTTGCGGTACGCCGTCGCCATCTTCGTACAAAATCCCTAAGTTGTATTGCGCATAGGCATCTCCCTGTTCTGCAGCTTTGTGGTACCAGTGGGCGGCTTGGGCGTAGTCTTGTACTACGCCATCGCCATTTTCGTACAAAATCCCCAAGTTGTATTGCGCATCGGCATCTCCCTGTTCTGCGGCTTTGTGGTACCAGTAAGCGGCTTGGGCGTAGTCTTGCACTACGCCGTCGCCGGTTTTGTATAAATTCCCTAAACTGTATTGAGCCGTAGCATTTCCCTGTTCTGCAGCTTTGTGGTACCAATGGGAGGCTTGGGTGTAGTCTTGCGGTACGCCATCGCCATTGGCATATAAGCCCGCTAAAAAGAATTGCGCATCGGCATCTCCCTGTTCTGCGGCTTTGTGGTACCAGTAAGCGGCTTGGGCGTAGTCTTGCGGTACGCCGTCGCCATCTTCGTACAAAATCCCCAAGTTGCATTGTGCATCGGCATCTCCCTGTTCTGCGGCTTTGTGGTACCAGTGGGCGGCTTGGCCGTAGTCTTGTGGTACCCCGTTGCCGGCTTCATACAAGAGCCCCAAGTTATATTGAGCGCGTGCATATCCTTGCTCCGCAGCTTTCTGGTACCACTGTGCGGCTTGGGCGTGGTCTTGCGGTACCCCTTTGCCTTCTTTGTATAAGATACCTATGTCGCAAAGTGCAGCGGCGTAATTTTGCTCTGCTGCCTTGCGGTACCAATATAATGCTTTGGTATAATCCTGTTCTACACCGTTACCGTAGTAATAACAGTCTCCCAAGTTATATTGAGCGCGGGCAAAACCTTGCTCTGCGGCTTTGTGGTACCACTGTGCGGCTTGGGCGTAGTCTTGCGGTACGCCGTTGCCATCTTCGTACAAAATCCCCAAGTTATTTTGCGCATCGGCATCTCCCTGTTCTGCGGCTTTGTGGTACCAGTGGGCGGCTTGGCCGTAGTCTTGTGGTACCCCGTTGCCGGCTTCATACAAGAGCCCCAAGTTATCTTGCGCATCGGCATTTCCCTGTTCTGCGGCTTTGTGGTACCAGTAAGCGGCTTGGGCGTAGTCTTGCGGTACGCCGTCGCCATCTTCGTACAAAATCCCCAAGTTGCATTGCGCATCGGCATCTCCCTGTTCTGCGGCTTTGTGGTACCAGTGGGCGGCTTGGCCGTAGTCTTGTGGTACGCCATCGCCTTCTTCGTATAAAGACCCCAAAAAGTATTGAGCCCCGGCATGGCCCAGTTTTGCAGCTTTTTCGAAGTAGTAGGCTGCTTGGGCGTAATCTTTAGCAACATTGTTGCCGAAGTAGTATTTTTCACCTTTTTTGAAGATATTTTGTGGATTTTCCGTCGGGGCAGGGGGCGTTGCCGGAGCCGCCGTTGCCATTTGGGGAGTTGGGATGCGTGCCGGGGCTGTGGCCGCCACCGGTGCCGGGGGGATTGCGGGGGCTGTTGCCGTCACCGGTGCGGGGGGTGCTTCGGGGGGAGCTGTGGGCAATTTTTGCCCCCACAGGGCGGCACCCAAGCCTACAGCCTCTCGGGAGTAGTCCCAATCGTACGCAGGCAGGCCGCAGGTGGTCTCCAGCGTGGTTTTAATGAGCGGAATTTGGCAACTGCCGCCCACCAGCAACAGCATCTCGGGCTTGTCGGTGGCGGGGATGCGTGCAATGAGTTCCTTTACCTTTTGCGCGGCTTTTTCGATAGCCTCGATAATGAGTTGGTTGAACAAGCGGCGCGTCAGCGGAATCGGGTCGCACACGCCGCCGCTGTGGCTGAGGCGCAGCGGAATCTCCGTATCGACGCTGAGGCGCTCTTTGGCACGTCTAATTTTTTGTCCGGCGGCAAAGGCGTTAATTTTGAAGTCTCCTTGTTTGCGCAGCATCATCTCGGCATATTGCCGGATGAGGTCATCAAAATGCTCACCGCCCATGGTGGTATCGCCATCGGTGAGGCGGGGGTGGGTACGGATGGTGTCTCCATCTCGGGTCACGAGGGCAAAGTCCAGCGTGCCGCCGCCCCAGTCTACTACCAAGGCACTGCGTTTAAAGGCTTTGGCGGCATTCATGCGGCAAAAGGCCAGGCCGGCCGCCTCGGGCTCTGTGGTGAGCTGCACCTCCTTAAATCCGGCGGCACGGGCGGCGCTTTTCAGCTCGTCCAACTGGGCCGGGGAGAAGTTGACCGGGCGCGTAATCACGGCCCCACTCACGGAGTCTTCTGCCATAAACACCTTGTTTTCCACACGGCGGCGGATAAAGAGCAGGTACTCGCGCACCAAATCCAAGGCCGTGAGGCGCACCATATCGCCATCCGGGGTAAAACACATGGCCAGCGGCGTAGCAGAGCCCAGTTTCATCTTGAAACGCGGTATGTAGGTGCCGGTGGGGTCTGTTACGCGCTCGTCGGCATCCTCGCCGAAGTACATTTGGCCGTTGTCGTCTATGTATACCGCTGTGGGTATGTAATCCGTACCCATACCGAGCCGAATGGGCACGGGCAGGCCGTACTCGGTGTTCAGGCGCGTGACGAGCGTCTTAGTGGTGCCGAAATCTATACCAATCAAATTCATGTTGATTATTAGTAGAAGTAGAAAGAAAAGGGAAAATTACCCGAAGAGTTTACCGAAGAAGGAGGTGAGATGTTTGAGGGCGGCTTTGGCTTCTTCGTGGCCTTGGGCGGCAGCTTTTTGGTACCACTCGCGGGCAAGTTTTTTGTCTTTGGATTTGCCGTGGCCGTTTTCGTAGCATCTGCCCAGAAGGTATTGGGCGCGGGGGAATCCTTGCTCAGCGGCTTTGCGGTACCAATATACAGCTTGTTTGTAGTCTTGGGTGACACCGTGGCCAGCCTCATACATGGCGCCTAAGTTGTTTTGAGCGCGGGCGTAGCCTTGTTCTGCGGCTTTGCGGTACCATTGTGCGGCTTGGGTGTAGTCTTGGGTGACACCGTGGCCATTATCATACATGTAACCCAAGTTGTATTGAGTAACGGCATGGCCTTGCTCAGCGGCTTTGTGGTACCATTGTGCGGCTTGGGTGTAGTCTTGGGTGACACCGTGGCCAGCCTCATACATGTAACCTAAGTTGTTTTGAGCATCGGCATCGCCTTGCTCAGCGGCTTTGCGGTACCAATATACAGCTTGAGTGTAGTCTTGGGTGACACCGAGGCCAGCCTCATACATGTCGCCTAAGTTGCTTTGAGCGATGTCGATGCCTTGTTCTGCGGCTTTGCGGTACCAATATACAGCTTGGGAGTAGTCTTGGGTGACACCGTGGCCATTCCGATACATGTTGCCTAAGTTGTTTTGACCGCCGGCGTTGCCTTGTTCTGTGGCTTTGCGGTACCAATATACAGCTTGGGTGTAGTCTTGGGTAACGCCTTGGCCGTTCTTATACATGACCCCCAAGTTGCTTTGAGCACCGGCGTTGCCTTGTTCTGCGGCTTTGCGGAACCAATATACAGCTTGAGTGTAGTCTTGGGTGACACCGTGGCCATTCCGATACATGTTGCCTAAGTTGCTTTGAGCATCGGCATGGCCTTGCTCAGCGGCTTTGCGGTACCAATATACAGCTTGGGTGTAGTCTTGGGTGACACCGAGGCCAGCCTCATACATGTCGCCTAAGTTGCTTTGAGCATCGGCATCGCCTTGTTCTGCCGCTTTGCGGAACCAATATACAGCTTGAGTGTAGTCTTGGGTGACACCGAGGCCATTCCGATACATGTAACCTAAGTTGTTTTGACCGCTGGCGTAGCCTTGTTCAGCGGCTTTGCGGTACCAATATACAGCTTGAGTGTAGTCTTGAGTTACGCCTTGGCCAAAATAGTATTTTTCACCTTCCTTAAAGAAGTTTTCTGCATGTTCCGCCGCTGCTGGGGCTGTGGCTGCCACCGGTGCGGGGGGGGCTGAGGGTGCGGCTGTGGGCAATTTTTGTCCCCACAGGGCAGCCCCTAGGGCTACGGCCTCTCGGGAGTGCTCCCAATCGTACGCGGGTAGGCCGCAAGCGGCCTCCAGCGTGGTTTTGATGAGCGGAATCCGGCAACTGCCGCCCACCAGTAACAGCATCTCGGGCTTGTCTGCCGCCGGTATGCGCTCGATGAGGGCTTTTACCTTTTGCGCGGCTTTGTTAACGTCGTCAATAATCAGCTCCTCGAACTGCGCGCGCGTTATCTCAATGGGAGGACAGGCTCCGCCGCTATGGCTGAGGCGCAAGGTAGCCATGGTGTCGGAGCTGAGGCGCTCTTTTGCACGGCGCAACGCGGGGCGGGCGGCAATGGTGCTTAATTGGTTAATCCCCATGCGGCGCAAGTGTTGCTCGGCATAGTACCACAAAATATCGTCAAAATGCTCGCCGCCCATGGTGGTATCGCCATCGGTGAGGCGGGGGTGGGTACGGACGGTGTCGCCGTCTCGGGTGACGAGGGCAAAGTCCAGCGTACCGCCGCCCCAGTCTACCACCAAGGCACTGCGTTGAAAGGTTTTGGCAACATTGAGTCGGCAAAAGGCTAGGCCGGCCGCCTCGGGCTCTGTGGTGAGCTGCACCTCCTTAAATCCGGCGGCGTGGGCAGCGTTTTTCAGCTCGTCCAACTGGGCCGGGGAGAAGTTGACCGGGCGGGTAATCACGGCCCCGCTCACGGAATTCTCGGCCATAAAGACCTTGCTTTCTACCCGTTGACGAATGTAGCGCAGGTACTCTCGCACCAAATCCATGGCGGTGGGTTTCAGCATCCGGCCGGCGTCTGTAAAACACATGTGCAGGGGCGTGGCAGAGCCTAATTGCATTTTGAACCGTGGCAAGTACACCCCGGTTTCTTCGGTCATGCGCTCCTCGGCCTCCTCCCCAAAGTACATTTGGCCGTTGTCGTCTATGTATACCGCTGTGGGTATGTAGTCGCTCCCCAAGCCCAAACGCACCGACACCGGCCAATGATTGACCGGGTTAATACGTGTAACGAGCGTTTTGGTGGTGCCGAAGTCTATGCCGATGGTGTGCATGGCTGCAAGGAGAGAGTATTAAAAAACAAAGTCGGTATCAGGCTGTTGTCATCATGGCTTGGCGGAGGTCGGTTGTGTCTTTGCCGAGGTATTGAGCTAGGGCAAAGCCGAACTCGAGGGCAGCACCGGGGCCTTTGCCGGTGACGATGTTGCCGTCTGTTACGGCGGCATCTGCGCAGATGGTGGCAGAGCTAATGTCTTTGGTGACGTCTTCTGCAGGGTAGCAGGTGATGCGGCGCTCTTTGAGCACGCCGGCAGCCTCTAAAGCAATGGGGGCAGCGCAAATGGCGGCTACAAGTTTTTCTTCGGCGTGCATGGTGCGCACCAGTTTGAGCACGCCGGGCGTGTTTCTCAGGGTCCAAGAGGCGGCTCCGCCCGGCAGGATGATGCCGCCGAATTGTTCCGGCTCTACATCCACCATCAGCATATCTGCCTGCATGTTAATGCCGTGCGCTCCTTCTACCAAGCGGCTTTTGATTCCGGCAGTAACAACGGGTATTTCCAAGCGCCGCAATATGTCTACAGGGGCGCAGAACTCTATTTCCTCAAATCCCGGGGCAAGCAGTACTAAGATTGGTTTCATGCGCATTAGTGTAGCATAAAGTAAGACAATTGACAATGCTTATTGAATGATGATTTTGCTATAATTGCAAGTTTGTTATATGGGAGGGGGCAGGGGGAGGTTGCTGATGTTGGGCGGTAGCTCTTGGCAGCAGAGTTTGTCGATTTGAGAGATGGCGTAAAGGGGGATGTCCAGCAGGATTGTCTGTTTGTCCGGGGCGTGGGTGAGGATTTGGCGGTTAAAGTCGTTCATGGAGCTACGAACGGCGATATCGGGAAGATATTTTCGGCAGTAATTCAGCAAGCTTTTATTGCAAAACTACGGGGAATAATTGATGAAAATGCTGCAAAACTACGGGGAATAATTGATAAAAATGCTGCAAAACTACGGGGAATGTGGAGGTATTGAGTTGATGATGCAGAATGATGGGGTGGCGGATTGGCAGCCGATGTTTGCGCAGCAAAATGACGATTCAGCCAATTTGCCGGATGGCAAATTGGCTGAATTGTGCCACAGGTGGTGCGGCTAAGAAGAAGTGCTTATTTGCTGATTACCTTGGTATTGGGAGAAAGCCCGTAGGTTTGGGGTTCGTAGAAGAGCTGGGCAGAGGCAGGCGGGGCCATGGCTTCTCCGGCGCGTTTAACGCGGGCGTAGTAGCTCATATTCAGCAGGTCTCTGCCGGCCCAACGGGTGCAGAATCCGCGCACGCGGTGGGCTTGGAACTCGCGGTTATCGAACCAGTGGCTCCAGGGTTGCCACTCCAACCCGGCGGATTGGGAGCGTACCTTGGGATTGATGGCCTCCAGGTTAGAGGGCAGGTAGTCCTCCAGCACAAAGTACTCCAAATCTTTGTCTGCCTTGGCGCAGGTAAGGGTAACGCGCACAACGTCTCCCACATTAAACTCTGTGGCGGGGCGCCAAGCACCGTCTTCTCCGCGTTTTTCGTAAATGCGGGTTACTTGCAGGCCTTTTTCGGTAACGCCGGGGTATTCCGTTTGCTCGGGTTGGGCTTTGAATTTAACGGAGACGTAGGTGGTGCCGGCAGTGGGGGAGATGGTGGTGGGGAGCTGGCTGAGGGTGGGTGTTTTCTCCGGGGTGATGGCGGTGATGCCGTTGCCGAGGGTGAGGCGTTGGCCGCTCTCCAGCGCTACGGTGGACTCTGCATTGCCGGCGGGGGTAAGGCGCAGGTACTCGTGCAGGGCAATGAGCATCCACCCGCCGTCCCATGTGGTGGCATGGCGGTAGTCGTGCCCCACGCTGCGCAACCACTTCATGAAGGAGGCGTGGCGTGCCTCTTTGTCTGCGTGCATCTCTGCCAGGAAGTTGAGGCTGGCCATGGCACGGTGGCTGCGGAACCACGCAAAGCAGCAGGCGCGCGGGTGGTAGGTAATGGCTATGACGTTTTCCCCGCCGTCGCGTGCGGTTTGTTGGGCAATGGCGCGTTTAAGAGCCTCTGTTACCAAGGCGTCGTCTTGCAGGGTGCGGCCTGCGGCATACAGAACGTGGGCAGACATAGCGGCCCATACCTCGGGGTCTTTGCGCATGTTTGCCAAGTATTGGGTAAGGTACTTACGCAGGCGTGGCAAGGTGGTATCCGGCACGGTGTAGCCGTTGTCTGCCGCAATGGTAAGCACAAGGCCGGCGTAGGCAGATGCCCAGGGGCTGCTTGTTTTGGCGGTATAGAAGTCGCTTACGGGCCAGTAGCTCATGCCGCCGTCTGCGCACTGAGACTCCACCAGGCGGGCAATGCCTTTTTGCACGGTGGCGCGGGCTTCTGCCGCAGGTATGGAGGCCATGGTGGGGCTAAACGGGGCCATGCGCTCATGCAGCATCCACGGCAGCAGGTTGGTGGCGAACCACTCTGTGTTGTAATAGCCTTGGTTCAAGGTAAGCTCCATGCACTCGTTGAGGTGCAGCAACGGGTTGGCAGAAAGCTGTACCTCTACCTGCCCGCGGGTGGATGTAGCCAGCTCTGTTGCCGGCAACGTGCCTACTTTTAGCGGCTCTGCGCCCTCTTGCAGTACCAGGCGGTGGGCTTCTCGCAGCACGGGAGCGGGGAATTTGACCTCGAAGCTGCCCTCCACCGCATCGCTGCCGGCGGTGGCGCGTGCCTCCCAACGCAGGGTGCGCTTGCCCTCCTCTGCGGCGGTGTAGTCAAAGTAGAGGGTGGAGGTGGATTTTGCCTTGAGGGTGATTTGCTGCGGGGCATCGGCACCGCTCAGGCAGACGGTCCAGGTGCCGTCTGTTGCCGTGTTATTGGTGATGGTGAGCGGCAGGCGCAGGCGGTCCCCCACGCTCATAAAGAGCGGGGTACCCGGTGTGATCATGACGGGTTGGTTTACCGTAAACTCGTTTTCTGCATAGCCAAAGCACTTGCCGTCTGCGGCTAAGGCTATGGCGTACACTTGGTAGGTGGTCAGGGTGTCCGGCAGGGTGGCCGTTACGGAGAACTTGCCCTCGGCATCTGTGCAGACGGCCGGTTGCCAGAAGGCAACGGGCACAAAGTTGGTGCGCAGGCGCGGCTCCGGGGCCCCGGTTTCTACAGACCAAGCTGTATCTACGGCAGCCAGGGCCTCTGCACGGTTGCTTTGCCTTGCTTTTTTGGCTGCAAGTACTCTGCTGCCGCTACGCGCGCCGCCGGTTACAATGCCATTGGCAGCTTGGGGGGAGGCAGCAGCCTCGCATGCTACGGGGGCGGCGCGCTCTACCATGGTGTCTGCATCGCAATCATCGTAGGGAACCCCGTAGCAGGCGTCATCGTCTCCTCCCCAACTGTCGGCGGCATGCTTGAGGGCGGCAGATGCCGGGTTGTACTCGCCATCCCAGGTTTTGCCTTGCCCCACCATGTCCCCCTGCCAAATGCCGGGTATTACCGGGTAAGCATCGTTTGCACCCGTGCGCGGCAGCATGGGGGCTGGGGTTCTTGTAAATTGGGGGTAGAGGTTTTGCACCCAAACGGTGGTAAAGTAAGTGCCGGGGTTGGCTACGCTATGCCCGCCGGAGACGGAGAGCATGCCTTTATCCACCGCAAAGAGGGTAACTTGTGCAGCGGGCAGGGGTTTGCCGTCCGGGCCGAGGATGCGGCCGTTGAGTGTTACCTCTGCGCCCGGTTGCGGGTGCGGTTGGGGCATGGTAAGCTCCACCCCCAGTTTGTTTTGCACGCGCTCCACGTTTACAGAGCCTTCTGCCTGCTCCAAATCGGTGTAGCGGCCTTCGTTTTCCACCGGCAGCATAATGCAGAGGTTGACGGTGCCGTATTCGGCATCCAGCAGGGGGATTTCCCATGTGTTTTCGCCTTGTTGCACATCCACCGGGGCTGCAGAGCGCATACCTGCCACGGTATTGACAACGACCACAGCACGCCCGGCATGCTTAAAGTTGGCCTGCACTTTCAGCGTGCGCCCTTCTGCCTTGCAGGTGGCGGGGCGGTTTTCGCGGCGCTCGCGGTTGTGGATCATCCAGCGGTAAAGCGGCATCCATTGCACCATTTCCCGGCCGGCGGAGTCTTTGGCACGCAGCTCGATAGCCGCTTGGGTGTTGCCGAAGTCGGCATTTTCCTCCGGGTGGGTGTTTTGGTAGTTTTCCCACACTTGTTGCAGGCCGGTTTCCACACCGTTTACGCTGTTAGCCGGCACGGTAAGCTCGCCTTGCCACAGGGTAACGGGTTGCAGGTTGATAAGCACAACTCCGTTGGGCAGGGTGGTTTCCTGTGTCTTATGCGTTATCATTCGCAGGGTTACGGCTTGGTCTCGCTGCAAAATGGGGTGATTGCCCTCGGCATCGGGCTCTGCACTGTGCAGGGTGAGGGTACTCAGACCGCCGAAGTCTGCATAAAAATCTGCCGGGTAAATCACATGCCCCTGGTGGGGAAGGCGCATGGTCTCTTCGCGGTCATTGCTTACATGGCCCAGCACTTGCAGGTTGCAGTTGCCGCATAACGGCATATTGCGGTATTGGTAGGGCAATTTGTGGGTGTAGGTGGCTTTGCCCTCGGCATCCAGCGTGAGTGTCTCTTTCCACTCTTTGGTGGGCAGGTATGGCTCGGGCAGTTTTTCGCCCTTAATGTTGGGGGTTTCGCAGTAGGGCTGCAAGCGGAATGTGAGCTCTGCCTTAGCTCCCGACAGGGGAACGCCGTTGAGGTCCTCTGCCGAGACGGTGCAGCTGAATTCCTCCGGCAGAACGCTGGCTGCCTTAAGCTCGGCTTTGGCAGAGAAAGCGTCTCTGCGGAACTCCTGGCACTCCACAAACTCCTCTGCGCGGTATTTGTTGCCGTCTGCCTGGATGCTGATGCGGTAGCTGCCCACAATGTCCTCGTCTCCCTCGGGAAGCTTAAACTCGAAGTCGAAGGCACCGTAGTCGTTCAGGTTAACGCGTTTGCGCATCAGTTCCTTGCGGTTGGGGCGGCTCACAATCAGCTCTGCGCTTTTGGCATGCGGCATGCTCGGCTCGCCTAAGGCAGATACCTCTCGCAGCACGCCGCGCAGGTGCACGGTATCCCCGGGGCGGTACATGCTGCGGTCCTTGAGCACCATGATACGGCGGTCTGCATTCATGCGCGTTCTCGCGTAGCGGCGTTCGGAGAGTCGGAAGTCGTTGCCGCATTTCACCATATATTGCGTGCGGTTGCGGCGCGTGGTTTTGTCCGCCGGCAGTATGACTAAGCCGTCTTTAAGCTCGCCGGCGGCAGTGGTTTCTCCATCCTGCATGCTCAAGAGCTCGGCAGCGGCAGTGGGTATGCCGGTGGATACACTGTTGAGCACCAGAGCATTGCCTACCTCCACCATGTGAAGGTCCGTAAGCTGCACGGCGTACCATTGCTCAAAGTTAAAGCTGTCTGCAGCCATGCCTGCCTCTTGTAACAAAGCCTGCACGTTGGGAGAGGCGGTGCTTTGTACGCATACCAAGTAATACCCCGGCCCGGCGGTACCGCCGTTTAAGGCATCCAAATCCACCGTCAACTCTGCGCTGTGCAGCGCCCCGATGCCCTGCCCCGTGGTGTTGTGTAGTTGCGGTGCAGAGAAGCTTACATTGCTCATTTGAGCGCGCAAGGCATCGTAGTTAGGTATTTCTTTTCGGAGGCGTTGCAGGTTGCGGCGGTACGAGCTGAGGGTTTCTTTTACCGTGTTTTTCGGGACAATACCGGCGGCCACGCGTTTCTCCAGCACATGCAGGCGGTAGTTTTGCTCGGCATATGCCTTTGCCGCACTTTCGTTCACTTTTTTGAATAAGGGCTCGTATTGGGCAAATTGCTCCGGGGTGAGGGCGGCCAGGCGCACGCTCATGGCAGAGTTGTTGATGCACTCTAACCGCAGTTGGTGTACCCCATTGGCCGGCAGTAGAACCGGGTTGAGCGGCGTGTTATCGAATTGCAGCACCGGGGCGGTCGGTGTCAGGGTCAGGCGGTGGCGGTGGTCGGTGGTCATCTCTTGCCCCAGCATGGCTGCCGTGCCTTTTTTGAGCACAAAATCCACCGTGGCCGGCAGGGCATCCGCCCCTTCTATGGCCATGGCGAATCCGCTGGTGTAGGGTACATCAAAATCCACCCCTTCCACACCTTCAATGCCGTTTCTGCGTTGCATGTAATGCGGTACAATGCGGTTTTGCGGCAGCGGCAGCAGGCGGAAAGTGTAGGTTTTACCGCCAATGGTCAGGGTTTTGCTCTTGCCGTCTTCTGCCGTGGTGGCTACGGCATCCCCGGCGCAAATATCCATGTTACGGAAGATGCCCTCCACCGCGTTTTCGGCCACAGGAGCCCCAAAGCCAACGTAGGCCTGTAGCTGCGGTACATTTTGCTCTCTCACCACGCGTACGGAAACCGCGCTGGGCAAATCCGTCCATGGGCGGAAGTAGGTGTATAACTCTTTGCCTGCAAAACCGCTGCCTTTGTCGGCAATGGCATACAGTGCCCATGTTTTGGTGGGGTCCGGCGGCTCGCAAGGGGTAACGGTAACGCAACGTGGCAGCACATGTTGCAGGGTAAACGCCTCCAGCCCCTCTTTGCCCGGTTTAAGCCCTACCTTCTGCGGATCTTGCAGCAGATGAGCCAGTGCACGCGTTGAGAGGTGCTCGGCTTTCGTGGGCTCCGCTTTGGCGGGTATAACCTTGCCGGTTTGGAAGGGGTAGCGTTTCAGCACTTCGCGGAATTCGTAGCGCACCGGAGAGCTTGGCGAAAATGCCAGTGCCTCGCGCGTGTCGCTGTTATCGCTCATCACAATGACGGCTCCGCCCGGTATGCCCGGCAGCGGGCTCTCGCTGCTCAGCTGCACCTCTGCCGCCTGCATCTCGAAATACGGTTTGGGCATTTTTTTGCCGCTCAGGTATTGGTCCACCCCCGGCCTAAACGCCAAGCGGTATTTGGTGGCGGCGGACGTGCCTTTGGCAAAGGTGATGATGAGGCAATCCTGGTCCACCCAGCGGGCAGTGGGTTGGTAGGCCGGGTCGCCGGTAATGTCGAAAAGGTTGAGCCCGCGTACGTCTTTCGGCAGTTGGTTGTTCCACGCGTTTTCTACTACCCCGGTAGAGACTACCGGCTCGTCAAATTTGATGAGAACCTCTGTTCCGCGCTGCTGCACGCTGTCTGCTGCGGCAAGCCCGGTGCTCATGGCCGACAACAGGGCGGCAGAGACCGTTTTAAGATGGTGTTGGCGTTTGTGCTTCATGTTAAATTTGATGGTGGGCTGGTTTTTATGATTTTAATACTAGCATGCTCTGCTTGCTGTGCAAGCAAATAATGTGTAGTTTAAGGGGGACTGTAGCCTTTTTTGGAGGCTTTTCATTAAAGTTAATGCTACACCCCATCTCATCCGCGAATTTTTTTGAAAAAATTCGCGGTTGTTTTAGTTATTCGTTTTCCGATTCTTTTTTACTTAGCCAGGGCGGGGCGCCCATCTTCGTGGCGGAAGTTGATGCCCATTTGCTCGAACCAGCGGTAGTGTGCACGGATGCGTTGCAAAAACTCCTCGGCATCTCGCTGAGAGGCCGGGCGCCATGCTACCTCTGCCAAGGCACAGATACGCGGCACGGTTTGGTACTCTAACTTGGGGCCGTTTTGGATGCTTTCGCTCCAGCAGTTGGCCTGAAGGCCGATGATGCGGGCGCGTTGCTCGGGCGTGTAGTTGGCGGGCAGGGGGTTATAAGAGTACACATGGCGCCAATCTTGCCGGGCTTCTTTCCAGCCGTGTGGGGTATATGCGGGATCCTCGGGCAGTTTGCCTTGGGCAAAATTGAAGTAGAAGTGCGAGTCCGGCGTTAAAATGACATCGTGCCCGCGTTGGGCAGCCGTCAGCGCGGCATCCGGTTTCACCCAAGAGCGCCAAGCCATTACCACGGCAGTGGGGGGTACCTCGCCATCCATCATAATTTCATCCCAACCAATAATGCGGCGGCCTTGCGGTGCCAACCACTCTGCCACATGGTGTGTAAACTTGTGCTGGATTTGCCCCGGGGCGGTAAGCCCGTGCTTTGCCATGTATGCTTGGGCAAAGGGGCTTTGTTGCCATTGCTCGCGCGGGGCCTCGTCTCCGCCGATATGGATGAACTTAGCCCTCGGGAAGAGCGGCAATACCTCTGTGAGCACATCTTCAATAAAACGGAACGTGCCCTCCTTGGGAGCCAGGGTAAAAGGCAGCACGCCCCAAGTGGTGGCCACACGCGGGGCATAGCCCTCTATATCGCTGTTGCCCAGCTCCGGGTAAGCGGCAATGCAGGCAGAGGCGTGGCCCGGTATTTCAATCTCGGGTATCACGGTAATACCCAAGCTGTTGGCAAAAGCCACAACATCCGCAATCTGCTCTTGCGTGTAATAAAAGGGGGCGGTGGGGGTATTGTCGCTCCGGTCGTGGTTTGTCAGCAGTGGGGTGCTGTCTCGCCGAGAGCCTACCTCCGTCAGCTTCGGGTACTTTTTTATTTCGATGCGCCATCCCTGGTCGTCTGTCAAATGCCAATGCAAGTGGTTCAGTTTGTAACGCGCCATGATTTGCAACATCTTTTTGGTTTGCTCTACAGACAGCGGGTGGCGGCAGGGGTCCAGCATTAATCCTCGGTAGGGCAGCATGGGCTCGTCCTCCACCTCCATGCAGGGCAGAGCCGGTTGCCCGGCGGCATCCGTTACCACGCTTTGGGCTAATGTTTGTGCCGCCAAATGTAAAGCCCCGGGCTCGCTCACGCGGATGTGTATTTGCTCAGTCGTTACCGATACAGCATACCACTCTGCACCATGCCCGGGCTCAAGGCTCACCGTCAGCTCGCCTTCGTTTTCCTCCGGCAGTACTTGGGTTATACCGGCAGCCATCAGCGCCCGAATCGCTGCAGCCCCTTCCGGCGAGCGGCTCACGGCATAGTGTACCTTAATGCCTTCTTTCAGCGAAAAACCTGCTTGCCCGGTGTGGGCTTGCAGTTTTACCGGCATCGGGATAATAGCCGGTGGCGTATCAACTTGTGCAGACGGTGCGGCCACGGCCACCCCGCCCAACACCCCGGCAAACAATATGGTGTTGCGTATCTTCATTATGCCCTATATTAGATAAAATTCCCCCCTATGTCAAGCATAGTCTTACAAGACAAATCGCCGTTTACCGAAACGGTAAACGGCGAATGTGAAAAGGAGTGGCAGTTTTGTTAATTACTCCTGATTAAGAGCTTGAATAAGGGCAGTGCTGTTGTAGAAGTTTTGGCTCGATAACTTGTTGCCCACTTCTTCCAAACGCGGGGCAATGGCTATAAGACCCTCCATCAATTTGGACTCAAGAGCCTCCTGCACATCGGGCGGCAGCTCGCCCAGTGCCTCCATCTCTGCAGATATTGCATCTATCTCTGCCTTGATTTGCGTGATTTTAGCGGCTGCGGCATCGGCAGAAGCCGTGTCGTTGACAGCCTCCAATGCCGTCACAATCTCCTCCATCTTGCCCAGCATGGTATCAACGATTTCCATTGCCTGTGCGGGTTTTGCCACAGCAGCATCTACTACCGGAGCCTGAGCCATTGCAAGGGGGCTGCAGAACAGTGCAGCAGCCAAAATAGCAATCTTCTTCATAATATGTACAGTGGTTTAAGGTATGACGCCGGCTGTTTGCGGAACCGGCGCGCGCATCATAGCCGTTTGGCGGGAGCTTGTCAATACAAATTGCCCGAAATTTTTATTATGTTTTCTTTGCTTCCTCGCCCCCTTCCTCTCACTGTGGCGGCGGCTTGGTGAAAAGAAACTGCCTGCGGCCGTTAAATGAAAAACGGGGCGCAAGCGCCCCGTAAACAGATAAAACATGTAACAAAATCAACAAGCCGCGCCTCAGTAACGGTAGGCCTCGGCCTTGTAGGGGCCTTCCACCTTAACACCAATGTAATCTGCCTGTTTGGGGGTGAGGGTGGTAAGGTGCACGCCGAGCTTGGCGAGGTGAAGCCGCGCCACCTCTTCGTCCAGCACCTTGGGGAGCACCTCTACCGTGTTGCTGCGGGTGCCGCGCTCTTGCCACAGTGCGATTTGAGCCAGCACTTGGTTGGTAAAACTATTGCTCATCACAAACGAGGCATGCCCCGTGGCGCAGCCCAAGTTCACCAAACGCCCCTCTGCCAGCAGGTAAAGGCTATGGCCGTCGGGGAAGGTGTATTTATCCACCTGCGGTTTAATGTTGGTGCGTACAATGCCCTCTCGGTTCTGGAGGCGGGCAACCTGAATCTCGTTGTCGAAATGCCCGATATTGCATACAATGGCTTGGTCCCTCATGCGCTCCATATGCTCTAGGGTGATAATATCACAATTACCGGTGGTCGTCACATAAATATCTGCCATGCCCAGCGTGTCTTCCACGGTGAGCACGCGGTAGCCCTCCATGGCGGCCTGCAGGGCGCATATGGGGTCTATCTCTGTCACAATCACTTGGGCACCTAAGCCACGCAAGGCTTGTGCACAGCCTTTGCCCACATCGCCGTAGCCGCAAATAACCGCAACTTTGCCGGCAATCATCACATCTGTGGCACGTTTAATGCCGTCTGTCAGGCTTTCTCGGCAGCCGTACAGGTTATCAAACTTGCTTTTGGTTACAGAGTCATTCACATTGATGGCCGGGAAGAGCAAGCGCCCGTCGCGCGCCATTTGGTAGAGGCGGTGCACACCCGTGGTCGTCTCCTCGGATACACCCATAATCTCGGGCATCCAGCGGTGGAAAATGCCGGGCTGCTCGGCGGCAATACGCTTCAGCAAAGCTTTAATTACGGCCTCCTCTTCGCTGCCGGATGCGGAATCCACCCATGTGTCGCCGTTTTCCATCTCGTACCCCTTATGAAGCAACAGCGTAGCGTCCCCGCCGTCATCCACAATCAGCTGCGGTCCCATACCGCCGTTGTGGCTCAGTGCGCGCCAGGTGCAATCCCAGTAATCCTCCAGCGTTTCGCCCTTCCAAGCAAAAACCGGTACCCCGGCTGCTGCAATGGCTGCTGCTGCGTGGTCTTG
Source organism: Akkermansiaceae bacterium (assembly GCA_015062015.1). GTDB lineage: Bacteria > Verrucomicrobiota > Verrucomicrobiia > Verrucomicrobiales > Akkermansiaceae > Akkermansia. The sequence continues at coordinate 19,138 of SUVM01000014.1, forward strand.
TGTGGAGAAAATATTGCAGGAAGCCCAGCGTACCTCTGCCCCTAAAGCTACCAGTGTTTCGATAAGCACGGCGGTTTGGATAGTCATATGCAGAGAACCGGTAATACGCACACCGGCCAAGGGTTGCTGCGGCCCATACTTCTCTCGGCAGGCCATCAGCCCCGGCATCTCGTACTCTGATACCTCAATCTCCTTGCGTCCCCAATCCGCAAGTGTCATATCTGCTACTTTATATTGTGTTGTTTCATTCATGCCGCCCATATTGTACCGCGAAATGCCCCATCGGTCAAACCGCAATTTTTTGTATGATCAATTCATGAACGCGAAAACAGGCACAAAAATGGATAGCAGCCTTATGTTCAGCATTTGTTCTTGCCCAAGTCAAAATTTATGGTAGAATGGCTTTGCTGCCTCTCCGGCAGGTTTTCTATACTGATCAAGCGCATACCTCTAACCGTCAATTTTTAATATTTTATGCACACTGTCGGCATCGACTTCGGTACCTCCAAAACGCTCGTTTCGCGCATGGTGCGCGAGACCGGGCAGCCGGAGACGGTGCGCCTGGGGCATGAAAAAGACCACATCCCCACGGCCATTTATATAGAGGAAAACGGTAGCATTTATTTTGGGGATGAGGCAGATGACCGCATTGCCGATGCCACGGGTACCTACCTGAGTGGCTTTAAAATGCAGCTGGGGAGCCGTACGCCGGTACACATTCAATTTATGCCTGACGGCAGCTCCCAAGCCTACAGCGCGCAAAAGCTTGTTACGCTTTTTCTGCGCTATGTGCGCGAAAAAACGCAAGAGCTTGTCTTCCTTAACGAGCCGGTAACCCATGCCGTCATTACACGGCCGGTGAGCTTTTCCCCGATTTGCTGCCAAGAGCTGAAAGATGCCGCTTTGGCTGCCGGTTTTCGGAGCGTGGAGCTCACCACCGAGCCCGAGGCTGCCGGCTTGGCATTTTGCAGGCTCAATGCAGCGCAGGCTTTTAAGCGCAGTGCTTTGGTGGTGGATTGGGGGGGCGGCACGCTGGATTTCGCCTTAGTTACCCGCCATGGGGCAGATATATCGACCCACCCCGATTTAACGGACGGAGACACCACCATGGGCGGCGAGCAATTTGATGCCCAACTTTGGAGGCACGCGCTGCAAGAGCTCGAAAAACTGGGCGTGCATGGCCTTAACCCCATTACTCAGTTGCCCATAGTGCGCCACGGTAAAGAAAAGCTGAGTGCCTTTGCCAATACCATGTTGCGCCTTAGCAACAAGTGTGGCTCTTGCCCGCCCATTTGCGTGACGCAGCAGGATTTTAATGCGCTCATCAACCAAAGCGTGCAAAAAGCAACCCAGCAGGTCGTGCAACTTCTGGCTCGCATCCCCGAGGCGCATAAGCCCGAGATGCTGTTGCTGGTGGGTGGCAGCTGCCGGATTCCGCTTGTTAAAACTAAGCTGCAAGCCGCTTGCGATTTACCGGTTATGGCTTGGCACCATTCCCGGGAAGCCGTGGCCTTGGGGGCCGCCCTGTGGAAAACGCATACCCCACCCGCAGACCCGGACCCGCCCGTTGTTCCGGCACTGCCCGCAGAGCCGCCCCCGCCCGTAGAGCCGGCTGCTGCCATTGCCCCGGCCCTACCTGCAGAGCCCGGCCCGTCCGCGGTGCTTACCCCGCGCAACACCAAGAAGCGCGGCTGTTTCCGGAAAGGGGCGTTCATATTAACCATTCTTCTGGTGGCACCCATTGGCCTATACTATATGCCCTTGGCAACAACAGAAGAACAGCCCCGGCCCGCCACGGCCCCCGGTACCCCCGAGGCTGCACCCGCGCATACCCCCTCACCCGAGCCGCCCGCCGCTCCCCCTACCGAGGAGCCACCCGCCGCTCCTGCTGCCGAGGAGCCCGCCCCCGCACCGGAGCTCACTTTGCACCCCCAAAATACGGAGCCCGGCCCCGTTGTACCCTCCCTCCTCGATAACCCGCATTTCTTCTCTTCCTACACTGTGCAATCCGGCGATTCGGTGACAGAGCTGGCTGCTAAAAACGGCATTCTCTCCACCGCCATTATCGGTGCCAACCCCAAATTGCAAAAGAACCCGCACTACCTGCAAGCCGGTACCGTCATTCGTATTCCGCGGGCAGATACACCCGTGCAGCCCCGCCCCGCCAAAGCCCAACGCCCCACGCGTAGAGAAGCCGCAGATGCCTTACAGCGCAAAGGCATAACAGAAGCTGCCTATGGCAACGCCCTGTTGCAGGCCGCCTACACGGCAGATGCCGAGCTGGTGCAGCTCTTGCTCTCTGCCGGGGCGCACGTCAATACCATGGATACAGAAGAGTAAACCGCCCTCTATTACGCTACCATGCAAGGTAACGAAGAATGCGCTATCCTGCTGCTGGCTGCCGGGGCTAATGCTCAACAAGGCAATACCTACAACTGGACCCCCCTGCATTGGGCAGCAGAAAAAGGGATGAACCGTTGCGTGCAACTTTTGCTGGCTGCCGGGGCCAAGCCGGACCCCGCACATGCCGGCGGAGAAACCCCGCTTTATTGGGCCATGATGCACGGCCATACCCAATGCGCCAAATTACTTATAGATGCCGGTGCCAACGCCCTCTGCACCCACACTACCGGCTGGCCGCTCTTGCACGAAACAACTTGGCGCAATTACACCGGCTGTGTTCAGCTCTTGCTGGATGCCAAGGTAGACATTAATGAAAAAACCGCCAACAGTGGCCGTACCGCCCTCTTTTTCGCCGCTGTCAAAGGATATACGGAGTGCCTGCAAATCCTTCTTGCCGCCGGGGCAGATGTTGCAGTAAAAGACAAAGAAGGCAAAACCGCCATAGATGTTGCAGCCAACGATGAATGCCGCAAATTGTTGCAAGCCGCTGCCGAGTCTCCACCCATTACCGCCCAAAACCAACAACTCTTTTACACCGTCCAACCCGGAGACACCCTCTCCAAAATTGCCCGTAAAGCCGGTACCTCTGTAAAGGAGTTGATGAATATGAACAAACTCAACAGTTCAGCTCACATTAGCACCGGCCGAAAATTGCGCATTCCCCCAACACCAAAGGCCCAAAAATGGCTCCATCCCTAGCCCCGAGTCACCGGCTCTTTTTATTGCTTTCTTTTGTTGTGGGAACATCTCTATCAAACAATCCCCCGTTGCTCCATACTCGGAACAACGGGGAAAATCTTATACTGCTTTGCCTTCCTCATGCCGCATTAACGGCGACGTCGGCGTGCCGCCAAAGCTGTCAGCGCCAACAGGCTCATTGTTGCCGTTGTCGGCTCGGGTATCGTAAGCCCCATTTTGTATGTCAGGTAAACATCGCCCAACATGTCCTCCTCGTCCAATCGGTAATCAATGAACCAGCCCGTCATGTTCCCCTTTTCTCCTGTCGGGTCTGCTACTGAACCAAAGGAGTCATTTGGAGAAACGTCAGATGAAAAATACAGTGAAGCGGCAATTTCGTCTTCCACGCTCACGTCGGTTGCAGTTTCAATCAAGCCGGATAAATTCAAGTTACCTACGTTGCTGAACAGCAGAATTTCATCGCCATCCGATGCATCTTCAGAAAAAAGCCAACTACCTAACACGATACCCTGCTTAAGCGTTACATCATTGCCGCTCATGTTAAGGCCATAACCTGCCTCTGTTTCGCCTTTGGCAAATTTCCATAAGTTCGAACCTAATATTACTGCATCGGTCTTAGAGCCCGTACCTAACTCTAAATCTGCATCAAGTGTTGCACCGGAATATGCAATTAAGCCGTTATAGCCTAAGTCATTAACACTTGATAACTCAGCCGATTCTTTATAGTAAGCATCAATTTTTACTAAAGCTCGTTCACCCTTTTCATCGGTTTTATAAGCTTTAAGTGTGTTAGAGTTACCGATGAAAAGGGATTCTAATTGAACAGCTTCATCCCCTCTATTCAGTAATGTTACACCACCATTACCATTATTTTCAGAATATGCACCAGCTGCTATCTCTCTAATGGCACGTCCGTTATTACCAAGCTTTCCTCCGGTAATAATAAGCTCACCGTTACCATTATTTCCACTCTTAATGCTAACATTGAGCATCTGAGCAGCAACGGTTTTTTGAGCAGCACCGTTTACTTCAATACACACATTTTCAAACGCCACATTAGCTGCTGTTGCGGTTCCTAGTGCTGCCGCTGTTTGTGAGGTGTTGGTAATAGTGGCACTTTCCGATCCGTTTGCCGTTGATATCAATAAATAATCTTCTGGCCAAGTTGTATCTCCTTTATATAGACCAAAGCACATCATGGCATCATTAGACAAATTAATTTGTGCACCTGCACCCAAGGAAGTATAAGGCAATCCTGTTACCATGAGGTGTCGCTCGGACAATTCAAGTTTTGCTCCGGTTCCTAAAAAAAGACCACCAATGGATGACCATTCCCCTTCTTTATTTCCGGTTGTGCCATTAGATTTTTCGAATCTTACAGCAGAGTTATCTGTTAATTGCAGCATGCCATAAGAATATGTTCGGGGTGCCGCGTTTGAGTCATCTGCCGGATACCCGGAAAGAGCAGAACCATCTTTTTTCATCACCCCGTTATATAAATCGATACCACCTAAATTGTGAACCTTACCTTCTGCGGCATTACCAAAATTCAGGATGAGGGTTTTGGTTTTATTGGCCTCAGCTTCTTCCTGATTTGCATAATACTTAAAATTTGGGGGCAAAGTTGCGGTAGAGGTTACCACCCCGCTATCACCCACAGTATAACCCACATCATCGGACCAAGCTGTTGTTGTACCGGAAGTGCAGATGTAATACTTTTTATCCCCCGTGCCGTTCTCCGTAGGCGCTGCACCGGTCATCATTAACACGGCCATATCTGCTGCCGTATAACCGGAACCTTCCAGCGAGGCAATCGTGGTTGCGCCAATTTGTGTTTCTGTAGAATTCAACCACGCACGGGAAGCTCCATCTTCCATCGTGTATTTTGTGGAAGTTTTGTAATATATATAGCTCCCGTTGCCAACATTACCCAAATAAGCCTTACCCCCATAATAAGCAAATGTTAGCTTATGCGAGGTGTCAAACGATAAACTTAATGTTGAATCTAAAACATTGCTTTGTCCTTTACCAAGTGTCACTGACCCTTTCTTGGCAGACAGCGTCAATCCGCTAGAATTGCTTGTATCGGTTCCGGTTGTAATAGTTGCCCAATGCGCATCAGTTTTCGTAACTTTTGGTAAAGTGCACGTCACAAACCATTCGTTATAGTCATCTTCTGTATCTCCACCCCATGACATTGCTGCATTATCTGTTGTTACCTCAGTTGAGGTATTATTGTCCTTGTCTACGAATGTTACAACACTTGATGTAAGGGTAAAATCCGCATCCTGAGCGGCGCCGATGCCGGCCAGACACATAAGAATCGTAAGTGACTTTTTCATAATAGATGGCACTCCGGTTGAATTAAAGCGTTAGCGAGTATCGTTAAAATAGCCTATTTTTAACGGGATGGCAATAAAAAAAAGCAAGTAGAGTGATTTTTTTTTGATATAAGGGACATAAAAAGCCGAGGACGCGGCAGAATGAGCAGCGGAGGGAATAAGCTAAGGTGAGTTTCTAACTTTTTGCTACCCGCAAATATTCCAAAACCCTCCTGCGAACCGCAGGTTCGCCGAATTCTCCAAGCCCCGCTGGGGCGAAATAGCATAGGCAGGGGTCAAGCGAGCCAACGGCGAGCGCGACCCCTGCAAAGCGTAAAAAATATAGCAGCCCGGGGAACCCGTGGCGACAGATTGCCCCCGATGGGCGTAAGCCCGGAGATTTCCGCCCGCTACACACCCTTCACCGCCGCATTATATCAAAAATTAAAAATCCAAAATCCAAAATCGAACCTCCCGCCCTCCGGGCTCAAAATTTCGGCTCGCGTCCGCTCGCATGCGAACAATAATTATCACCCGCGAACCGCCGGTTCGCCGAATTCTCCAAGCCCCGTAGGGGCGAAATAGCATAGGCAGGAGGTCAAGCGAGCCAACGGCGAGCGCGACCCCTGCAAAGCGTAAAAAAATATAGGAGCCCGGGGAACCCGTGGCGACAGATTGCCCCCGATGGGCGTAAGCCCGGAGGGGATGGCGCGATGGTGCTCTCAGGGCTTACGCCCTTCGGTTCATCTGCCGCCCGCTCCGCGTACCGCGTCAGGGCTCATTGTTCTTTTTCGTTTATCCCCGGGGTTGCGCTCGCCGTTGGCTCGCTTTACCCCGGGCTACCGGCTGTCGCCCCGGCTCAAAATTTCGGCTCGCATCCGCTCGCATGCGAACAATAATTATCACCCGCGAACCGCAGGTTCGCCGAATTCCCAAGCCCCGTAGGGGCGAAATAGCATAGGCAGGTGGTCAAGCGAGCCAACGGCGAGCGCGACCCCTGTAAAGCGTAAAAAAATATAGCAGCCCGGGGAACCCGTGGCGACAGATTGCCCCCGAGGGGCGTAAGTCCGGAGGGATGGCGCGGTGGTGCTCTCAGGGCTTACGCCCTTCGGTTCATCTGCCGCCCGCTCCGCGTACCGCGTCGGGGCTTGTTTTATTTTTTTGCTCCTAGCAGGGGCTGCGCTCACGTTGTTCGCTTAGCCCCTGCCTAAATTATTTCGCCCCCATTCGGGGGCTCGGGAATTCGGCTCGCATTCACTCGCAAGCTCCCATAGTTTTCCCGCGAACCGCAGGTTCGCCGAATTCTCCAAGCCCCGTAGGGGCGAAATAGCATAGGCAGCGAGCCAACGGCGCGCGCGACCCCTGCAAAGCGTAAAAAAATATAGGAGCCCGGGGACCCCGTGGCGACAGATTGCCCCCGATGGGCGTAAGCCCGGAGGGATGGCGCGGTGGTGCTCTCAGGGCTTACGCCCTTCGGTTCATCTGCCGCCCGCTCCGCGTACCGCGTCGGGGCTTGTTTTATTTTTTTTGCTCCTAGCAGGGCTGCGCTCACGTTGTTCGCTTAGCCCCTGCCTAAATTATTTCGCCCCCATTCGGGGGCTCGGGAATTCGGCTCGCATTCACTCGCAAGCTCCCATAGTTTTCCCGCGAACCGCAGGTTCGCCGAATTCCCAAGCCCCGTAGGGGCGAAATAGCATAGGCAGGGGTCAAGCGAGCCAACGGCGAGCGCGACCCCTGCGAAGCGTAAAAAAATATAGGAGCCCGGGGAACCCGTGGCGACAGATTGCCCCCGATGGGCG
>SUVM01000147.1 GCA_015062015.1 Akkermansiaceae bacterium
TCGTTACCCGTAGCACAATATCCGGACATCGTTCCGGCAGAGATAAGCTTGTCTACCTCGTATCCCGGGGCAGATTGCGAGACGGTGGTGGACTCCGTGGCATCGCCCATCGAGCAGCAAATGAGCGGGGTGGAGGGCATGGAATACATGATGAGCACCTCCACCAACGAGGGTAATATGAGTTTGTCTGTTTTATTTGAGATAGGTACCTCGGCAGATATGGACCAGGTGCTTTCTTACCTGCGTTATGCACAGGCAACGGCGCAATTACCGGCAGAGGTGCAGCAAATGGGGGTAACCATGCGTTCGCTGAGCGGGCCGCCTATGTTGTTGTATGTGTTGCGAGCCCCGCAGGGGGAGTACAATGCCGCGTGGCTCAGCAACTATGCCTACATTAATTTTGTCAACCCGTTGTTGCGCACGCCGGGGGTGGGTAATGTGCAGGTTTTCGGGGCGGGGGAGTATGCGATGCGTATATGGCTGAATCCGCAAAAAATGGCGGCACTCGGTATCTCGGTACAGCAGGTGCAAAATGCCGTTGTTGCGCAAAACAGCGTTAACCCCGTGGGTAAAATCGGGGCTGCACCGGCCTTGCCCGGGCAGCAGACGGATTACACCGTGCGCACGCAGGGGCGTTTGCGTACCGAGGCAGAGTTTCGCGATATTATCTTGCGGGCAGATGCCGATGCACTGGTGCGCCTGGGCGATGTAGCGCGGGTGGAGCTGGGGTGCCAAACGTATAACATGAGCTCGTCGTACAACGGAGAGCCCTGTGCTATTATTGCCGTTTCTCAAAGCCCCGGCAGCAATGCACTGGCAACCGTGCGCCGTGTAGAGTCTACCTTAGCCGGGTTATCCCTTGCCCCGGGGTTGGAGCTAAAGCAGGCACTCAATACCACGGCAGGGGTGAGTGCCGGTATCGAGGATATTTTGGTTACACTGGCTATTGCCTTGGTGCTGGTGATGGTGGTGGTCTTTATTTTTCTGCAAGGGTGGCGTGCTACGCTGATACCGCTTGCGGCAATCCCCGTCAGCATTGTGGGCACCTTCCTCTTTTTCCCCTTATTCGGGATGGAGGTGAACACCATTTGCCTGATGGGCTTGGTGTTGGCCATCGGCCTGGTGGTGGACGATGCTATAGTGGTGGTAGAGGCGGTGCAGTCTCGCATCGATATGGGGGAGCCACCGCCTGCCGCTACAACCGCCGCCATGAAAGAAGTGGCCGGGCCGGTAATGGCTACGGCCTTGGTATTGGCGGCTGTGTTTTTTCCGTGCATGCTGCTGCCGGGTATCACGGGTAAACTATTTGCGCAGTTTTCGGTCACGATTGGGGTGTCGATTGTTTTGTCTGCGTTAACGGCACTCAGCCTCAGCCCTGCTTTGGCGGCATTATTGTTGCGCCCGCGCCGTGCAGGGGCGGGTATTTTGGCACGCGGGGCGGACGCGGTGAATAGCGGTATGCAAAAGCTGCGCGCTTTCTATACGGGGGTATCGCGCAAGATGATTCGCTATGGCTGGCTCACAGGGTTGGTGTTGTTGGGGGCGATTGCCTGCATTTACCCGGTGGCGCAGCGCGTGCCGGATGGCTTTTTGCCCAACGAAGACGAGGGCTATTTTTATGGCTCGTTACAATTGCCCCAAGGCGCGTCGCTGGAGGCAACGGAGCAGGGTACACGGCAAGTGGTGCAAATGTTGCGGCAGGAGCCTTCCGTAGACGGCGTGCTGATGGTTAATGGTTTTGATTTGATTACCGGGGTGCAAAGCTCCAACAATGCTTTCTTCTTTGTGGCGCTTAAACCTTGGTCGCAGCGCAATGCAGCATCTCAATCAGCCGCTGCTTTTGCCGCCGATGTTGCGGCAAAAATGAATACGCTCAACACGGGCGGCCTTGGCTTTACTATGGTGCCGCCGCCCATTCCCGGGGTGGGTGCAACCTCTGCCGTTACCTTGATGTTGGAGGACCGCGCCGGCCGCGGCCCCGCCTATTTGGCTGCGCAGACCGCCGCTTTTGTTAAGGCTGCCTCGCGCTGTCCGCAAATTGCTGCCGTGCAGAACATGATGGCCTTCGATGCGCCGCAGTATTTGCTGAATCTCGACATCGAGAAAACACTTTCTCAGGGGGTGGACCCCGATGCCGTCTACCGCACCTTGCAGGCATTTCTCGGTAGCACCTTCATTAACTACTTCAACATTTTCGGTTATCAGTATCCGGTGTATATGCAGGCAGATGCCCCCTTCCGTATGAGGGCGGATCAGTTGAACAACTTTTATCTTCCCGGGGCAGATGGCTCCCAAGTGCCTCTGGATGCCTTGGTGCAGGTGCAAAGAACCTATGGCCCGCAATTCCTCTTGCGGCAAAATATGTACAACGCAGCCATGCTCAATGTATCTGCCGCACCGGGCTATACCGCGCAGCAGGCTATGGCTGCCTTGCAAGATACGTTTGAGCGTACCATGCCGGCAGATATGGGCTACTCATATTCCGGCATGAGCTACCAAGAGCAAAAAGCCGCACAAGGCTTGAGTTTGGGTGCAATCTTCGCGCTTTCCGGTGTGTTTACCTTTTTGTTGTTGGCTGCACTTTACGAGAGCTGGAGCTTACCGCTTGCCATCGTCCTATCGGTACCGATAGCTATTTTGGGCGCCTTTGTGTCGTTGTGGGTTTCCGATATGCCGCTGGATCTTTATGCAAAAATCGGCCTGATAATGCTCATCGGCCTGGCTGCCAAGAACGCCATTTTGGTGGTGGAGTTTGCTCAAAACCGCCGTGCAGAGGGTATGCCCTTGCTGCAAGCCACGTTGGCCGGTGCGGCAGAGCGTCTGCGCCCCATTCTCATGACTTCTCTTGCATTTATCCTTGGCTGTGTTCCGTTGGCCTTAGCCACCGGGCCCGGGGCTGCAGCCCGGCAATCCGTTGGCTATACGGTCATTGGCGGTATGGGCGTTGCAACGTTTATCGGCGTGTTTTTTATACCGTTTTGCTACTATATCATCGGAAAACGCTTGTTGCGGGCATAGTCGCCCGTTTCTTTCACTTTTCCTGCGTAATTTTTGCCCAAAATCTAAAAAATGGGCGTTTTGTTGTAGAAAATTACAATTTTTTTACGTTGCAATATCAAGGGTTTGTGAAAAATCTGTCAAAAAAGTGAAAATTTTTAGAAAAATTGGCTTGACGTGTCGGGTTGTTTTAGGTATAATTCTCGACACACCGTCACGGTGAAGCCCGAAAGGCCGAGCGGCTCCAAGGAGCAGGGCGAGGCAAGGCCGGGCGAGGCAATTTTCAAGTTTACTGACTTTCTGGATGCTGCGGCGCAGTTGCAAAACGCGCCACCGGGTACAACCTTCCGGGTGGAGCATCGGAGAGGATAAAGAGAGGGAAGGAAAAGGTCGTGACGCGTGCCGTGGCCTGCGCCGAGATGAAGTTCT
>SUVM01000148.1 GCA_015062015.1 Akkermansiaceae bacterium
GGGCGGAACAACCACCTTCTTGAGGCCTTGCTTGTTACGGGCAATAAAGTCCTCTCTCAACCACAACATGTAGGTGATGGACTGAATGGTTTTACCCAAGCCCATATCGTCCGCAAGTATACCACCGAAGCCGTTTACTGCCAAGTATGCCAAGAAGTGGAAACCGTCTATCTGGTACGGACGCAGGGTGGCATTGAGGGTTGCGGGCACATCGGGCTTCACATCAATCTTAATCTCTGCGGTGCGCTCCTTAATCTTTTGCCAGGCTTTGGGGTCAAACACCTCTGCGGCGCGCGGGTCTGCCAACTGCAACGCATGCATACGGTGGGTCTCGCCGGAGAGGTCGAAGGGGTCCAACCCAAGCTTCGTGACGGCATCGCGCTGGGCATCGTCGAGCTTGATTTCCAAGCGCATCCAACGGCCGTCATCCATACGCACATAACCGCCACGGGCGGAAACGAGTGCGCGTATTTGCTCCTTGGTAAGTGTAACACCCTCCACATCAATAACAACACGCAGGTCAAACCAGTCAATCTCTTGGTTCACCACCTCAAAACGAATGGCTGCTGCCACCGGGTCTGCCAACAGGGATTTAAGGTTTTCGTCCATCTCCACCGCAATGGTGTCGGGGATGGCTTTAGCCCATTCGGCAAATTTTTCGGGGAATTGCTTGGTGATACGGCTCTTAAATGCAGCCAGCGGTGCATCATAGGTAAAGTTCATTTCCTCCAGCAAATCGGGGATGGGATACAGGCGGTCGCGTATGAAGCGCAACAGGGTCTTATCCTTCACCGGCATTTGCTCCACGAGCTCCCAATCATCCTTGCCCAAACGCTCGCGGCGGCGGCCGGGGGCATCCTGCGCCGTTACCTCCAGCAGCACATGCTCGGTATCGGCACTGGTCAAACCACGCACAATCTTCATCGCAAAAGTGGGCTTGAGGTCGATATCCACCACGCGCTCTTCCATGCTGGGTGGCAGCGTGGCCCCAATCTTGCGTAAAAACTCCACACCATCCAAACTGTCGATAACAGATTTGGGGATAGAGTACCGTGGCTCCACTTCCGTGCTCTCCAACCACTTGGGCGGGCCGGGGAACACCGTTTCGTCCGACTGGTAGAGCTCTACCTGCCCCGGCAACTGGCGCACGGAGTGTGTAACGTGCACACCGGCAGCCGTTACCAGTTGCAGGCCGTAGCAATCCGGCACGATGGGGTCATCTATACAAATCCACTTCAAGGGCTCTTTTACCACCTTAAAGTAGCATTCGTCCAAGTTAACAAGATAACCTTTAAGAGCGGGCTGGTGGAAGAGGCGGTTCATCACACGGCACGCTTCTTCGCTATCCAAATCCAAAATAACGGTTTCCTCACGGTCTGCATAATCACGCAGCACGTTAAGCAAGATATCCGTTTGCGGATCCATCTTGAGGGCACCGTTCAGGAACTCCGTGAGCAACTCGTTGAGTTTCGCGCGGTCGCGAATGGGCTCCCAATCATCCTTATCCGTAAAACGGAACTCGAACCGAGCCTCATTAATGGTAGAAACCAAGCGCATGTACATGGGGCGGCGCGGCGGCTGCGGCGGGCGCTCGTTCACGCTCTTAATGCGGTCATACCAAGTACCGACTTCTTTTTCTCGCTCCCATTCGGCAATGCGTTTCTGCACTTTTTCCAAATCGGTCACCACATTCATGAAGTCCGGGTACGCGATACGCTTTTTGGTAAAGGCGTAGGCAATATAGTTCCAGAACTCCAGAATATTGCGTGGGGAGGTAGGCCAGAGCTCCAAGGCCTCGTACCCGGAAATATCCCAACGCGGGTTGAGGCGCACCAGGTCGTGGTCGTGGATTTCCTGCTCAATCACAAATCGGCGGTAGCGTTTTTCGAGCTTGGAAACAAAGTCAAGTTCCTTTTGGTCCAAATCGCGGTCAAGCTTTTCCTCCAACACATCGGTAAGCGGAATCTCGTTAAGCTCGTTGGGGCTTTCCGGCATACTGGTACCACGGTACATACGCTCTACCATGGTGGCAATAAGGCAAGCTCCGGCGAGGTCGTCATCCTCTGCCGTGGCAGAACCATACCAACGGTTGCCCTGCAAGCGGAGGCTGGTGCGCACGCCCCCCTGTTTGGTCTCCACTCTGCCTTGGATAAACAGGTGGTTACCGAAAATTTGTGTGACAGCCCCATCTTTTTGGAGCTTTTCACCCGCGTTTCTAACTTCCTCGGAATAGGCATTGAGGAAATTCAGTGTAGCGCGATCCGGATTTAATGCAGAAATTAACATTTGTTGAATAATTGAGAGTCAGCAGCTTACAGCATTAGTATACAGTACACCCATATACAAACCAAGCTGCTATGGTTAAATACTACCACATTTGATTCAGTTTTTCAAGATGTCGGAGTCATTTTTTTTAATTTTTTCGCTTGTGGGGACAGGCACTGCGCTTTTAGCAGGCGGCACAGCAGGCTGCGGAGCCAGCAAGGCAACGCAGGCGGTCTGTTTGGCTTTCTGCGCCACATCATAAGGCGTTTGCCCTGCCTTATTCTTAAGCATAGGAGCCGCCCCGGCCGCTAAAAGCGACTTAACACAGGCGGCATGGCCGCTATATGCCGCCAAGTGTAAGGGGGTGTTGCCGTCTGCATCCGTAGCATTAACGGCAGCCCCGGCCTTAAGCAACAGAGCCACTACCTCTTGCCGCCCATCAAACGCGGCTTGCATTAAAGGGGTAGAGCCCATGTCATTGCGCGCATCCACCTCTGCCCCTGCGGCAATCAGCACCTCAATACAGCGAGAGCGGTTAAGGCGTGCGGCATCGTGCAGCGGGGTATCTCCAACGTCATTCGTTGCGTTCACATCCGCCTTGGGTGATTGCAGCAAATGCTTCATGGTAACAAAATGCCCGGCATCTGCCGCCATATGCAGCGGCGTGGCTCCACGCTCTGCCCCGGCGTTTACTTTGGCCCCGGCATTCAACAAATACGTCACCATATGTTCTTCACCCAGGTACGCCGCATAGTGCAACGGGGTAATGCCGTTGTCGTCCGTCATGTTCACTTTAACGCCGGCACACAACAACAAACGCACGGTTTCCCTATGCCCGAATTGTACGGCAGAGAACATGGCGCGCGCGTAATCTGCCTTGTCAATACGCATCTCCTTGAGCTTTGCCACGGCCTTTTCTCGCGTCATCTCCGTTTTTTCCGGCGCAGGTGCCGCCGCCCCCGAGGCACTCATGGCAAATGCCCCCATCAACAACATGGTTAAGAATTTCATGCTATATCGGTTCAATCATTAGGGAACTTCTAATTAGTGGTTGTTTTCGTTTGTCCGAGGGCAACGTAACATTATTTTGAACTCAATTCAACAATTTTTTCGCTTTATTCGATAAATTATGGATGAAATTGGGCCATTTTCGCTCTA
>SUVM01000149.1 GCA_015062015.1 Akkermansiaceae bacterium
CATGCGTTTATTATAGCTTATTTGTTTGCCGGTGCAAGGTTTTATAGTGCGTCAGTAAATTTTTAATTTTTAATTTTTGATTTTTGATTTTTGATTTCGGTGGTGGAAAGGGCTAAAGGATGTGTTGCAGGAGCCAATGCATGTCGGCCGCAGTGTATCGTTGGTCCAGCGGTAGGGGCAGCAGGTTGCGCGCAAGGGCGTTTTCCTGCTCGTGGGCGGCGGTGGCTTCTATAACTTCCGGCCAATAGAGCGGGAGGCGTATACCGGCGTCGATAAGGCTGTCTCTTAGCCCGGGAATACCGCATACCAAGGGGTAGCACATGGGGGCAGCGGGCGCTTGTGCGGGTAATTGCAGGCGGTTGATGCCGCCTAATGCGCGGTGTAATAGGGTATAGTTGCGTATGCGCCGGGCAGCGGCTTGCGGCCAATTTGTAGCCAGCATCAGTTGGCAGGAGAGGGGGCCTAAGCGCATGGGTGGCGTGTGGCTCAGGGCATCTTCCGCAGCTTGTACATGTTGCGGGGTGTAGTGGGTTTGTAATTGTTGCGTTCGGCGGGTGGAGCCTGTGTCTTGCGGCAGCGTGCGGGGCAGGGGCCATGGGGCGCAGGCAATGCCGCCATCTGCCATGCCGGTAAATTTGCGGGGGCTGTAAAAGGCGGCTACTCCCTGCGGCGGGGTGTAATAAAATGCCGTGGTGGCATCCGCTATCACCGGGCAGGGTAGCACGGCAGCGGCCGTAGCAACGGCTTGCGGGGTAAGCCCAAAGTAGTTCACGGCCACAAAGGCATCTTGTGCGGTAACACCTGCGGGGAGTATGGGTTGTAATTGGGCATCTACCGCATAGCGGGCAATGGGTAGCCCCAGCCGTTGCAGCGGCTCTGCCACCGTGTCGCAGATAAAACGCGGCAACCATACGCGCTGTGGGCGTTGGGGCATGCTGCGCAAAATGCATTCCAAGGCGGCCCGCCCGCTGTTAACCCAGAGGCAATGGGGGCTTTGCGGGTAGGGTGCGGGGTGCGCCGGCCCGATTTGTGGCGGTAGGGGGATGGCCCCACCCATGGGGTGCGGCCGGGGAGCAGGTGCCGTTGCCGGTGTCATTGAATGGTTATGGTTTTAGCCGGGGGCTTGGGCGTGTCCTCCTTTTTCGGGGCGTTGGGGGTGTGTTTTACGGTGAGGGTGCCGTGCATGCCGGCATCGTTAAAGGAGCCGCCAAAGAGGCGGATAAGGCGGTAGGTGAAGGCATCCAGCGGCACGCCGTTCTCCTTGCAATCCGTTTGGTAGGCTTGGTCTATCGCTTCGCGGTCCAATACATAGGCTTGCTCTTTAAGCGCATGGTAAAGGGCATCGTGGCGTAGGCTGGGCATAAGGTGCTCGGGCATGGTGTGGCCCATGGAGTTGCCGTCCCACTGGTAGCCGGAGTAAAGGATAAAGGTGTAGCCGCGCGCCTCCATCACAACGGTATCCGGCTCGCTGATGGCATAGCCTTTCCAGTACCCCACATACATGTGCGGGTCTTGCCAAGTGATGGTTTTGGTGGTTTTAAGGCAAAGCCCGGGCGCGTATTCGGGCAGGTACTCGTACCAGCTGTTGGGTTGTTGGGCGTTGGCCGCTATCGCCGGGTCCATACTTTTGCCGGCCAGATGTTCGTTTTGTGCGATGGCGGAGGCAATAATGCAGCTGTTGTTAAACATGCAGCATGTAGCTAAAGCGGCGAGGAAGAGCGTTTTTTTCATCCGGTGCAGGTTATTTGAGTTTGCGGCGTGTGATGAGGTAAACTTTGTCTCCATGGCGCACCTTGGTTTCCATGCTAATGAGGGCCAGCGCGCCCTTGGGGGCGGCCTCCACAATTTGGGTAACACCGTTGGCATCGTCGCACCGAACTTCGGGTACGGTTAAACGCACAATGCCGGTGGTGCAGCCGGTGATTTCTATTTTATCCCCGGCACGCAGGGGGTGCGCTTCCAGCCGAATCTCTGCCACCTTGGCTTTGGGGTACCAGCGCATAACCCTGCCTAAGTGGTGGCGTTGCTCTAAGGCTAAGCTGTTAGAGCACCCGCTCCACGTTTCCCATTCTTCGCCCAAGTAGTACCCGCCGTGCCAAAATTGGCGGTTAAAGACGCGCAAGAGCTCTGCCTCCCACGCCTGCACTTTCTCTGCGGCCCATTCTCCCTTGGCGCAGCAGGTAACGGCTTCTTTGTACACCGAGGTGACGGTGGAAACGTAGGCCTCCGAGCGCCCGCGCCCCTCTAATTTGAAGACGGATACCCCCGCCTCTACCAGTTGATCGATAACGCGGATGGTGCAAATATCTTTGGGAGACATGATGTATTGGTTGTCGATGTCCATCTCAAACCCGGTCTCCGTATCGGTAACGCGGTAGGTGCGGCGGCAAAGTTGGAAACACTGGCCGCGGTTGGCACTGTGGTTGTAGGCGGCTAAACTCATGCCGCATTTGCCGGAGACACCAATGCAAAGAGCCCCGTGTGCAAAGATTTCTATACGCACCAACTCGCCGCTCGGCCCGGTGATGCCCTCTCTCTTGATGCCCTCTATAATGGTGCGTATTTGAGAGAGCTTCAGCTCGCGCGCCAGCACCATCACATCTGCATAGGCGGCGAAAAACCGCACGGCAGGCAGGTTGCAAACATTGGCTTGTACGGAGATGTGCACCTCCAGCCCGATGCTGTGCGCGTAGGAGATAACGGCCAGATCCGCTGCAATCACCGCGTCTATACCCGCCGCCTTGGCCTGCCGCAGCAACTCTTGCATGGGCTCCACCTCTTCATCGTAAATAATAATATTGCAGGTGAGGTACGCCTTGGCCTTGCAGGCATGGCACAGGCGCGCCACCTTGGGTAAATCTTCCGTTGTAAAATTGGCACTGGCGCGTGCTCGCATGTTGAACATCCCCACGCCGAAGTATACGCTATCCGCCCCGGCTCGCAGAGCCGCTGCCAATGACTCATAGGACCCCGCAGGAGCCATGATTTCCAATCCTTGCATAGATTAAGCATACCGTTTCCGCCCCCGTTGGTCAAGCCCAAATCACTGCTACCGTACAGCATGGGCGAAAGGGCTCTTGTTAAAAATAGGGCACTGCGTCAAAAAAGTCGCGGAATGACGGACTGAGGCGCGCCAACCATCAAGAGTTGTGGTAATATGTGGTTGGAATGAACATTATACCGGCTCTTGAAATGAAAGGCTGGCGCACCTCTGC
>SUVM01000015.1 GCA_015062015.1 Akkermansiaceae bacterium
TCCTGCCGGGCCATGAGGCGGCGGCTTACCTCTTTCACCATATCGCCCATATCTTTGGGTGTGGCACTGCCGCGGGCCTCCAGCACCATGGATACACCGCCATACAGCCCTAAGCCTTGAATGGCAGGCGGAGTCATCGCCATGATGGAGGCCTCGGGGATGTCTGCACAGGCGGCATTGATTTTAACCGCTATGGCAGATGCCTGCAAATCCGGGGTTGTACGCTGGTCCCATGGGTCGAGCTGTACAATAACCATGCCGTTACCTTCGCCCGAGCCGGAGGCAAAGCTGAAACCACTCTGCGCAGAAATCATGCGCACACCGGGTATTTTTTTGATGCGTTCCTCCATTTGGGAGATAACTTTATCCGTGCGTTGCTTAGCGGTAGCCGTGCCTTCCATGTTAACGATACAGAAGATGGCCCCCTTGTCTTCCGTGGGGATGAAAGAGCTTTTCATCAACTCGGGGTTAAGCAGGTTGCCCGGGGCAAATTTGCTGAGTGCCTGTTTTTGGGCTTGCGGGCCGGCTGTAGCGGCCTGCTCCCCGGCAAACATATCTGCCCACCATTTCGGGGCTCCGTTGAAGTAGCAGTAGTTGCCGAACAATACTGCCGCTAATACCAAAACGGTTAACCATGCATGCCGCACTAATACGGCAGAGCCGGCAAGATAAATCGTCTTGCTCTTTTCCATAACCCAGTTGAACGGCGCGAATATGTAGCCGGCCAGTTTGCTTTTTTCTGCACCTTTAGGCTTAAGAATAAGTGCGCACAGCGCAGGAGAAAGGGTAAGCGCGTTGAAGGTGGATATACACAGAGCCACGCACATGGTAACGGAGAATTGAGTGTAAATAACACCCACCATGCCGCCGTAGAACGCAATGGGTACATAGACCGCCAGTGTTACCAAGGTGGTGGCAATGATGGCTCCGGTAATCTGTTTCATGCCTTTTATCGTGGCTTCTTTGGGGCTAAGCCCTTCTTCTTCGATAAGGCGCATCACGTTTTCCACCACCACAATGGCATCGTCTACCAGAGACCCGATAACAAGAATGAGCCCGAACATCGTCAGCACGTTGACGGTGTAGCCCAGTATATACATGATGACGAAAGCACCCAACAGCGATACCGGAATTGCTAACGCGGGGATGAGCGTTGCGCGCCAATCCTGTAGGAAAAGGTAGGTTACAAGGATAACCAGGAAGAGGGCTATACCAAGCGTCACGGCAATTTCTTTCATGGTTGCCTCAATGGCCAAGGTGGGATCGTAGCCCATGCTCCATGTTACACCCTCGGGCATCAACTCTTCGAGCTCTTTCATCTTTTTCTGCATGGCGGCAACGGTTGCCATGGCGTTGGCATCGTTGTTGCGCATCACACGCATACCTACGGAATTTTGAGTCACCCAATTACCGTTTTCATCTTTAAACGACATGCGGCTGTAACCGGAGTTGTTTTCGGCTCCCAGTTCGATGTGGGCAATATCGCTCAGTTTGGTAACGTGGCCGTCTTCGCCTCGTTTTACGATAATGTTGCGGAATTCTTCTTCTGTTTTAAGTCTTCCGGTTGCGGTGACTTTGTAGGTGGCATAAGATTGCTCATCCTGAGAACCGACGGAACCTGCTGCTGCCTGAATATTCTGTGCGGCAATCGCCTCGTTAACATCCTGAGGGGTGATATTGAGTGCGCTCATGCGCGTCGGTTTGAGCCATACACGCATCGAGTAGTTGCGGCTCATCATAACATCCGCTTCGGATATGCCGTCTACCTGCGACAACTGGTCTTTCACATTCATGCGAATCCAGTTGGTGAGCTGCAAGATGTCCATCTTGTTCTCATCACAGGTAAAGGCAAGGAAACAAAGCATATCGCCCGAGCGTTTGCGGACATGGTAGCCCGTTTTCTTAATATCGTCCGGCAATTTGGACTCCACCGCTTTAATCGCATTGGAGACGTTTATCATGGCCGTGTCGTCGTCGGTGCCGGTGGCAAAGATGAGCGTCAGAGAGTACGAGCCATCGTTCGAGCAGGAGGAGGAGAAATAGAGCAAATCGTCCATGCCGATGAGCTGCTCTTCCACCGGGGCTGCCACCACCTGCGCCAATTCTTCGGCACTGGCACCGGCATAGCTCATGCGCACAGAAATTGTGGGCGGCGATACCTCCGGATACTCCGATACCGGCATCTTGGAGAGGCACAAAAAGCCTGCCAGCATCATGAGGATGGAGATTACAAACGCAAACTTGGGGCGATTGATGAAAAATTGTGAAAACATGGTGAGTTGAGCTTAGATTTATTTGTTTTCAGCGTTAGTGGTTTTAACCGGTGTGCCGTCTTTAAGTTCGGCTAACGGTCCGGTGATGATGATGTCGTCTTTGTCTATGCCACGGAAGACAGGGGTGAGCCCGGAATCTTTTGCGGTTGTGCCGCAAAGGATTCGCTTTTCCACGGCGCGGTTGTGTTCCATTACGTAAACGTAGTGGCCGTTGCTATCTGTCAGAATGGCACTACTCGGCACCGCCGGAATATGTTTATCCTGCTTGCGCTTAACGCGAATGCTGACAACACCGCCGGGCTGCAGCTCTTTATTATTGTTGTTGAACACGGCCCATACGTTGCGGGTGTCTGTTGAGGTTTTGATGACGTTATCGCAGAAGCGGATGCTGCCGGTTTCCGAGAATACTGTTCCGGCAGAGGTTACAAGTTCTACCTCTGCATCGCTTTGCAAGGTTTCCGCGTTGCCGTAGGCAGAGAGCAACTCATTCTCGCTTAAATAGAAGCGTACATATATCGGGCTGAGTTGCACAATGGTTGCAAGCGGGGCTTTGGTGTCGGATATATAGTTGCCGCCGGAGAAGAAGATGCGGCCTACTTTGCCGTTGATGGGGGCTGTAATGTTGCAGCGGTTGAGGTTGTCGTTGGCAAGTACCAGTTCTGCCTCTGCGCCCTTCTTTTTGGCCAGCAATTCGTCGTAAATAGCTTTTGCGGAATCAACGTCATCGTCGCTGGTGGCATTTTTCTTTTGCAGCTCGCATTGTCGTTGGTATTTTTTGAGGGCATCTTCTATGCGGATATCCAAGCCTTTAATCTTGGCGCGGATGGCGTTTGCTTCTGCTTGGTAGCGTGAGGGGTCGATGGTGAACAGCGTACTGCCGGCAGAGACGGGGTAGCCTTCGCGGAGCGTCTCGTCTACTTTGAGAATTCCCTGTACCTGCGGGCGTAATTCCACTCGGTTGATAGCTTCTATGTGGGCCCCGGGGCAGGTGAGCACGGTGGGGTCGGGGATGGTGACAACCTGTTGAGTAGAGACGCTTATCGGGGCATCTTCACGGTAGAGGAAATTGCTTTGCTCGGCGGTATCGGCATGGATGCCGGGTATACCGATAATGCTGTCTCCCTCTCGCACTTTGTGCGCACCGTCGGATATAACGAAGCTGTTTTCCGAAACACCGCTGTAAACTGCTTGCAATCTGCCTTGAATAGAGCCAACAGGTACATTGACGCGGCGCACGGTTCCCAATACTCTGGTTATTGCGCCCTCGCTCGTTGTTTCTTCTTTATGAACGTCGATAACGTAGATGTAGGCTCCGTTTTCGTCGTAGTGAACGGCCGTGAGGGGCACCAGAGGTACTTGGCTCGTATCCGACAGAGAGACACTCATGGCTCCAATACCCCTGGGGGTGAGCATCTTTTGCGGATTGGGAAATTCTGCCCAAAGGGTGTATGTATCCGTATCTCCGGCCAAAATATTGTCTACAATGGCTATTTTGCCTGTGTCTCTGTATTCTCTGCCATTGGCAGTTGTTAATTTAACTTTGGTAGCATTACCTATTTCTTTGGGACCGCGGAAAATGCCGTTTACATCATACTGGCTGAGGGGGAAGCGCACATAGATGGGATGCATCTGTTTGATGGTGGCAATAATATCGCCTTTTTTAATATAGTTGCCATCGGAGAATTGAATGCGGCCGATGTGCCCGGTGATTTCTGCGCGTATGGTGCAGTCTTCTAAATCCTTTTGAGCACGGGCGAGGTTGGCTTTTGCTTCGGATTCGGCAGCCATCAGCTCTTCGTAGCGTGCGTTGGCACTTTCTGCTTCTTCCTCGGAGGTTGCATTGATTTTTGCAAGCCGTTCGTAGCGGGCTTTTCTTGCTCTTGCGTAATCCAGCTGCGCCTGTATTTCTTCCAAGGCCGCTTCTTTTTGCTGTACTGTGGCTTGGTAACGGGTGGGGTCTATGCGGAAGAGGATTTGCCCTTTCTGTACTTCCGCGCCTTCTTGCAGCGGTGTGTCTTGCGCTGTCAATGGCATTAAATATCCCTCCACGGCAGAACTGACGGCAACGGAGTTAATAGCCTCCATATGCCCGATACTGCGGCGCGTAATACGCTCTATTCCTAATGTAACTTTTTCAACCTGAACATGTTCTGTTCTTCCCGGCATTTGAGCATATAGCACACTTGCTCCACACGCCGATACCAACATAGCGCACGTTGTGAATTTCATGCCTACATCATATCACTTCACGTCTTTAAATCAATTAAAAATGTTAACTATGTCAAAAAAAGTTAGGTAAAAATACTCTCGGCGGTAATATTATTGCCGGGGGAGGTTGTGTTGCAGCCATTCGCCGAGTTGGGGGTCTTGCTGCGAGAGCTGTTCAATCATATCGGGCAACCACGGAGCAAGGAAAACACCGCAAAGATGCAGGCAGATGAAGAGAAGCGCAATGCAGAGAAAAATGAGCGGTCTGGACGGTTGTTTAATGGGTTGGGTAAAAGCGCGCTTATCCCACAGGGAGCGTTCGTTGTTGCGGCACATGCAAGCGGCAATAATCATCATGATAGGGCAGAAGATGGGCAGCATGCACCCCATGCCCAGTATAAATACACCAAAGCTGCGGGAAAGTGCTATGCGGTATGGCATTTGTGTGGGGTCTATCATGAAGACAAGGCGGATGCCCAATAACTTTTTGCCCGGCGTTGTGCCATATTTGCTCAGTAAATATGCTTCCAGCAATATGGCGGGTAACCAGAAAAACGGACTGGAGAAAAGTAAATACTGGTTGTAGGGTAAGTTGAGCATATAAATAATGCCCATGGCCAATGTGGTGTATATGGCGTAATCCGTAAGGCGTGCCAAAAGACGTAAGGCTAATTTGGGAGAAGCCATCAGCGCTTCCGGCACCGGGGGTATGCGGAACGGCTCCGGTGCTGCTTCCGTAGCAGCAGCGGGGGGCTCCGGCTGAGGATGCGGGAATGGGGGGAGCTCCGGCCCTTGGGGCTGTGTTTCCGGAGCCGGTTGCTCTAAAATAGCTACAAAATCCGCCAGTGCCGGTAATTCTTTGAGGGGCATCCATTGAGCGCATCCTTTATGCCAGCCCGGGGTGTCGAGCGTAAGCTCGCCCATTTGGATGCGGGCTATGATATCCGGCACCGTGATGGGACCTTTGCGTTGTTTGTTTTCAATCCAGTAAATATCCATATCGGCGGAAGTGGCAATTAGTTAGAGCGGAGGGCTTTGGCCGGGTCCTGACGGGAAACGAAGATGGCCGGGATAATAGAAGCAATGGTTACCATAATAAAGGCAACGATGGCTTGTTTTACGAAAATATCTGCGTTATAAACAGCGGGTAAGGTGATGCCGTGGGCTTCCATAGGGAAGGGATCTAAACCGACGGAGGCCAACACCTGCTGAATCTCTAAACGGTAATCCAGCACCAGTAATGCCAGTTCAATGCCGATGCCGGCCCCTACTAAACCGATGATGATACCTTGCCATGCAAAAATGCCGATAATCTTTTTGCGTGTTGCCCCCAGTGCTTGCAGTACAGCGATTTCTCGCTTGCGTTGCAGAGATATGGTGAACATAACGGCCATGATACAGAAACTGGCAATCAGGGTGATGATAGAGAGCACAAAGCTCATCATGACTCGCTCGTTAGCTATGAGTTTGTACCACGCTTCCAGCGTGTCTTTCCAGGTAGAGACATTCCAAATGCTTGCGGGGGGGACGCTTTCGTTATTCACGGCGGGGGTGTTGTGGGCAGCAGGTGCCGATGCCTCGGCAGGCTCGGGCTCCGGCAGGGTGGTTTCTGTTACGGTAGCGTCTGTTTGCTCCTGCAGGGCAGAATAGTCCACCGCGTCAACTGCCGGCATGTCTGCAAAGTCTTCTTGGTTAATCGTGGGGTGAATGTTGCGGGCTATGGCGTCTAAAATTTGTTGTTTAATATTGCCGGGGGTATGCGGGTTTTCGAGTCGGAGGCAAATGCCCATGATGTGGTTGCCATTGTACCCCACGGATTCCTGAGCCACGTTAAGGGGCAGATAAATATCCGGTCCGGGCATGTTTTCCGGTGTTTGATAAATGCCGATAACATCTAAATCTACCGGTACAACGAGAGAGCGCAGGGCCTCCAGCTCTTGCCCATTGGCTTCGTCCTTATTAATATGGCGGAGCGCCTCCACCTGTTGCTGCCATTGTTCCATTTCCTCTTGGCTTTGAGGAATAGCCTCTTGCATGGTGCACAGCGCAGAGAAGAGGTCTGCGCAGAGGTCTGCCTCCCGGGTGCGCATTTTTCTTAATTGGGGCTGGAGTGCGGCTTTTTCTTTTTCACTCAATTCGTCTTTGCCCAGTATCTGCCGGCAGTAACGCCGGCGTTCTGCCTCTGCCATGTCTACATAGGGTAACAGTGCCAATATGGCACGGTTTCTGCGTTCTACGGAGATGAGCACGCCGTCTTCACATGGGCGGGCATCTTGCGTCAGCTCGGTGAGTGCCGGTAATAAATCAGCATCGGTATGGGTAACAAGTTCCCCCTCAATCTTCTGCATGATTTCTGCCATCTGCTCAATGTTGGCGCTCACCGGGGTGAGGGTCAGTCTGTCTCCTACTTCAATTTTGTAGTCTTTAGCCACTTTGTATGAGACAACGCATGCATTGTCTAGCCCGAGGTCGAAGCTGCCGGCTTTGAGCATGCTTTTAAGCGGATGCATTTGTTGTTCGTTTGCACTTTCTACAGCGCGGAAAGAAAGGGTGGTGCTGCGGTTTTTGTCTGTTTGGATAAAAGCCATGCTTTCCAAGCGAGGGTAAACAGAGGCAACATTGGGGAGTTGTTTTAATTCTTCCTGTACAGCCAACCAGTCACAATCATCCTCCGTAATGGGTTTGGCCACACCGGTTACCGCATCGTGCAAGGTGGCAGTATAATGAGGTTGTAGGGCAAAGCCTTTTTCCTCCATCTCCTTTTGGAGCCCTTCCATAACAGAGAGCACTACGATGAGTACCATAACACCCAGAGCCACACCGCCAAGGCATATTAATGTGATAACGGAAAACATTGTGCGCAGCGGGTTGAGATACCGCACGGCCAGCATCAGGCTGATATTTCGTCTGAGTATATTCATGTGTGCAGTAGTATCCCCGATATCCGTATAAAAATCAAGCCCGAATACAGCCATAACGGGTATTCGGGCTTGCAGATGGTATAAAAAATTGCGTCAGTTCAGGGGATGGGGAGTTCATCCCAAGGTGCGGTGTCTGTTGCGGGTGGCTCGGGTTCGATGGTAGGATCCGCAGAGATAGTGGCAGAGGGACCGCTGCTGATGACGGGGGCACCGGGCTGGGGATCGTACACCCGGGTTTCCGGGCGGGCAATGACGGGCTTACGCTTTTTTTTCTTGTCGGTTGTAGCATCGTCCAGTATATCCAGATTTACCAACTCTCCTTCTCCGATAGCGTATTGTACCAAACGGGGCAAAGCCTCGATGCTGATGCGCTCAAAATCCCAGTTAACATTGACTCCATCTGCAGATTTAAGCTTTATCTTCTTGGCGCCCATATTAACGCGAGCAATGATGGCGTTGGTAATTACCTCTCCGTCTTGCCCTTTGTCGTTAAGTTTAATAACATCGCCTATGGGCAGGTTGGTGAGGATAGCCAGAGCCTCTCTGCGATATTTCTGGTTTGTACGCCGAAGCTCAAATTTCGCGGCATCGATGTCGCGCTTTTTGTCTGTAATGCGTTTCTCGTAATCTTGGTTTTCCTGCTGAATCTTTTCGATATGGGTGCGCGTTTCTTCAGCACTCTTTTGCAGGGCAGAGATTTTGTTTAACAGGGCGCGAGCTTCCACACTGCGGTCAATTTTGCTGCGGTCCGCTTCCAGCTCATTTTTCTCTTGTAAGAGCTTTTCGTATTCCATCTTGCTTTGCTCGTACGGAGACGGCACATAGATGCTCTTCATTTGTACAACAAAAAATGTGCCAAGACCCAGTATCAGCAGAAAACATACCAGTATCAGTACATTGAGGATGGTGTTGACTTTGGTCTGTTTGCCATTGCCCGGCTGCTGCGGTGTTGGGGTAGGTGCATGTTCTTCCGTAGGCATGCTTTCTTCCCGTCGTTGAGGCTCTGCGGCGGTGCGGGGGGGCATTACGGCTACGGGTGGGGCCGATTTTTCTCCCGGGTAGACAACATCGGTAAATTTTTCCTCATCCGGGTCGGTGTTTTGGGTGGAAATGCTCATGGGTTTACGCTAATATCTTGCTTTTTCTTTTCGGCGGCTTCTTTTTCCTGGTTGAAATCGAAATCCAGCTCAGCTTTAACTGCGGCAACCTCGTCGAAGCGGGCGTTATGCGTTTCGAGCTCGTTGCATAATTGGTCAAAGCGTGTGTGCAACTTGACTTCCTCTTCGTAAAGTTGGCGGTTTTCTGTTTCGAGAGCCTTAATGGTTTCTTTTAATTTTGAGAGGTCCGTATCTCCATGGGCATTAAGGCTGTCCTTTAGCTCTTTATTACCCTTTTTAAGGTTTTCGATATCCTGTTGCAGTCTTTGGGTATATTGCTGTTCCAATTCTTCGCGGTTACAGGCCGTCAGGGCCAACCCGGCGGCAGTTGCAAGCAATGTTCCAATGGTCGAGAGTCTATTCACAATGTGTATCATGCGATATATTGATTCTGTCGTCAAGCTTGTTTTGTGTCACAACCGGGAATAATGGGGCTCTTTATTGGGGATTTTGCCATAAATGAGCCAACCGCAGGGTTGCTTCATCGGCCGGCGGGGTGAGGGCTTCCATATCGTTGCGGGAAAACCACCCTAGTGCTTCGGATTCGTCCGAAACCCGGAAGTGCTCGTGCGGGGCTTGCAGCAGGTAGCGCACATCGTAGTGTAGGTGTTGCGGCGTTTGCGTTGCTGTGTGCGGGGGGATGGTGTGGATGTCTATATCGTATATCTCCGGGTTAAGTACGGTAATACCGGAGATGCCGCTTTCTTCCTCTGCTTCCCGGCAGGCAACATGCAGTACATCGGCATCGCCGTCTGCATGGCCGCCGGGTTGTACCCATATGTGCAGCTTTTTGTGTAGGGTAAGCAAGGCTTTATCCCCGGCGGGGTTCAGCAACCATGCAGAGCCGGTGATATGGCCTGCAGGGTTGCTTCTGTCAAAGCACTTCTTGGTAGACAGCACGAATTGCAGGAGCTGTTCCGCCCGCAGCCGATTCTCCGGGTGGGAGCATACATAGCGCACAATTTGTTCGCAGAGGGGGCGCCTGTTATCTTCCGGTAATTCGTGTTGCATACCCTTGGTGGTAAAGAGAAGATGCGCAATCAGCGCTCCGGTTTCATACACGGGCGGCTTGTTACATACATGAAGAGCAGCCCCACGCATATGCTCATCACCCCGTACAGAGAGAAAGCGGTTACACTGGCACCTTCTATCACGCTGGTTATGCAGATAACCAATACGTTACCAAGTGCCACCGTCAGCGTCCAGAAACTCGAAACGGTGCTCTTAAGCTTCTCGCCGGCTGCGGTGTAGGCGTATTCCAAACCGGTGGTGCTTACCAGAATTTCTGCCAAGGTAAGCACTATGTAGGGGAAAGCTTGCCACAGGATAGAGAGCTCTGCGCCATTATCGATGAAAATTTGCAAAAGACATACCAAACCGAAGGCGATACCCGCTAAAACCATACCAATGCCCATACGCACCATGGGCTTGCCCAATTGCTTGACGTAAGGGTATACTTTGATGGTAAGCAAGGGTATGAGCACCATAACCAGCAGGGGATTGAGCCCCTGCATCTTTTCTGCCCCGAAGTCTAACTTAAGTCCGTAAAAATTGCATTCTATCGCTTTCATATTTTCGCCTTGCGTAATCCAGCTGGAGGCCGTTTGGTCAAACAAGCTCCAGAATGGGATAACCAACGCAAAGGTGATGATGATGCGCACCATGTTGCGGGCATCTCGGCGTTCTTCTGCAGAATAGAGTTGAGCCGTAACCACCTTGGGGCTGAAGAGCATGTTGCCCAATGCACCTAAAAAATTTCGCAGTTTGAGGGTAGCCGCCAATTTCAGCCCGGCAGTGGCAATAGCTATGGTATAGAGAGTGGCGGCAAAAAGCCCGCAGAGCTTTATTTGCTTTTCAGAGCCATCCATCAGTGTTGCCAAATTCGCTGCGCCGTTGTAGGCACAGGCTCCCAATGCTATAATGACGGGGGCTATGACAATAAATGCCGCTATTTTGATAACGGTGTTGGTGGCTTTGGCCACTTGGCTCCCCCCGAATTGCTCGCAAGCAATCTTGGCGCCTCGGAACAGACGGCAACGGATAATAGCGAAGAAGTGCGGGTCCATCGGCTCCTTATGGTTATAGGTCTTATGCCCTAAACGGAAGATTATGGTGGAAATTGCCATGAAAATGCCCGGAATCGCAAAGGCAATACCGTATCCCCAGTTGTCTCTCACAAAGGGAATCATAATCATGGAGAAGAATGACCCGAAGTTGATGGACCAATAGAAGGCCGAGTAAAGCCGCGTCATTGTTTGCGAATCATACCCGCGTGCTTGGTCGCCTACAAAGGCGGAAACACAGGGTTTGATGCCGCCCGTGCCGATAGCTATAATGCATAACCCTGCAAGGAGTATCATTTTTTTACTCTCGATGTCTGCCGCTAAATCCGAGGTAGCTAACACGGCATTGCCGAGGCAATAGAAAATCGAAATGAAAAATATGGTTTTATAGCGTCCTAAAAAGCGGTCTGCTAACCAAGCCCCGGCAAGCGGTAAAATGTAGATGACGGCGTTAAATAGGTGCAGAATTTCCTGGGCGGAATTCTCTTTCATGAGGAGTATATCCGTCATGTATACCATCAGAATGGCTTTCATGCCGTAGAAACAAAAGCGCTCGCACGCCTCGTTACCGATGATGTATTTTGTTTGTGGGGGGAATGTTGCCATAGTCTTTTGAGCAGTTAAAAAAAAGCATGAGGTCGGTTTATGTTGCCTAGCCTCATGCTCATATAAAAAAGGGGGGGGAGTAATACGGTTATTCCTCTGCTAAGGTCACTTTGTAGTATTTGTTGGCGTTGAGCAACCAATCTATCATGATTTCCTGCGCCAACATGCTGTTTGCGGTGTTTTGAAGACGCATGAGGTCGTTCTTGTTCTCTGCAACGGTTTTTTTGGTAATTCCGGTAATCGTGACGGTATCTTCGGCAACGGTGTAGGGCTCTACTAATTTGCCGGTGCCGGTTTTAAGAAAGTCTCGGTTACCCGTAATGGGTATGGCCTCAAACTCTGTTACTTCGGCCCCGCTTTCCTTAGCGGTGTTGAAGGCCGTAGCCATGTCTGCCCCTGTGGAGAGTGCCGTGCTGATTTGCTTGTACACTTCATCCGCACGGGCGGTAAGTGCCTCAGCATTCAGTTTCTTAATAAGGCTTTCCTTGGCGGCGGGTGCGGCGGCTTCTTCGGAAAGTTCGGTAGGCGGCGTAATAGCGTCTATGCGCACAATGTAAGCCGTGTTGCCGTTGCTATCAAACTTCACTTCGCTGTAACGCTGAATATTGTCCGTCGTGCGCGAAGCATCGAATGCGGCATCCGCAAGTAGTGCGGGTTGTTCTGCGGTACCTACATTGGCTTTAAGAATAGCGGGCAGATGGTTGCGCGGGCAGGCCGCACAGGGAGTAATCTCGATGTAATCTTCCAGGGCACCATCCGGGCGGTATTGCTCATCCAATCCTGTTTGAATGGCTTGCATGGGAGCCACATCCGGAGTTTTAACAAGAGCCTCTAACACGCTGTTAGCCAGTGTTTCAAGCTTAAGATTAGGGTCTTCTCCGGCATTGATGGTGATGACGGTGACGGCGCGTTGCTCGTCTGTGGTGTAATTTGCTTTGGTGGCTTCCCAGTGTTTTTTGATGGCCTCGGCATCGGGCTCTGCGGGGGCAGGTATGTCTGCTCGCTTAATTTTTGCTTCGATGCCGCTTACGGTTTGAGCCGTGGCGTAGTATATTTTTTCCAAGGCGGTGGTGTCTTCTTTGGTGCCGGCGGCCAAATAATTGTGGATGTTGTTCCAGGTGATGATATCGGAAATCAGCTCGCGGAAAGCAGCTTCACCGCCTTTGCTGATTTCGCCATTGTGTTCTCCCACCACTTGCTTGTATTGTTCCATGTTGAACTCACCGTCCTTGATAAAGTAATCCAACCCGCGAATATATGCGTCTATCTGCTCGCCGGAGGGAGCAATGCCCAGCTCCTTGCCCATTTCGCGTACCAACAAGCGGTTGACGGCCAGTTTTTCGCCATCGCTCAGAGACGGGTTGCCGCAGCTGGCCCATACCTGATACAAGCCCGGGTGCGTGGTGCGTAATTGGTATCCCGATTGTGCCAACGGCATTAACTCTTCTACCTTGTATCGCGTGTCATTTATCTTGACTCGGTATGAACGCGAAAAGGCGCTGCCGGAGTCGCCGTAGTCCATCATGATAAGGCCCAACAGGATGCCCACAATCACAATGAAGGCAATGAACAGGTTTTTGCGGATGAATTCGAGGAAGGTCATGGCGGTGTTTTGCTGACTGTTTTCTGCGCGTAAACGCTAACGCGTGTATTTTACGTTTATTGATTCCTTGTGGCAAGCTTGAAAATACGCATTTGTGTCATTCTTGCCTAAAATTACAGCTTTCTTAAAAAATATTTCACTTTTTCTAAAAAAATGCTTGACATTCGGCTTGCCTCTGTGTATTATCTCCTCGCCGTCTTACGGCACTTCAAACATGCGTGAATAGCTCAGTCGGTAGAGCAGTAGACTTTTAATCTATTGGTCCCGGGTTCGAGTCCCGGTTCACGTACGACAAAAAAGCTTCTCCCCTGCCGGTGAGGAGCTTTTTTGTTGGCACTTGGTTTGTGTTGCGGGCGGAATCTATTTGCTCGGTACGCAAAACAGCCGCCCGTTTAGCGTAACAGACGGCTGTTGAAAAGGAGGTTGTTAGTGAGGAAGTGTTATTTGCTGAGGAGTTTTTCCAACAGAGCCTGAGAGTTGTCTGCCAACTTGGCGGGATCGTCGAGCATGCCGGCACGCAGCAGAGCTGTATTGATGATTTGCCCGGCCAGCAGGGTGGCTACTTCCTCGTTTTCCGTTTGCAGCTCGGCCAAGCGTTGCACAATCGGGCTGTGCGGGTTAAACGCAATCTCCGGGTGAGATTCCGGTACCGTTTGTCCCATTGCTTTGAGGTAGGCTTTAACCTCCGGCGAGAGGTCATTTTCCCCTTGCAGAGCGATAGCGGGTGCAGAGGTAACGCGTTCGCTAAGGCTCACTTTGCTGAAGGAGTCTGCAAAGGCACTGCTTACCCAATCCGTCAGTTTTTTGCCTTGTTTTTCGTCCAAGCCGGGGCGGTCCGGTTGGTTTTGCAGCGGGGGGAGCTCCAGATTAGCACGGTCGATGGATTTAATCTCCTTATCGTCGAATTTGTGGAGGGAGTCCATCACAAATTGGTCACCTCCGTCGGTAAGGAAGCACACCTCGAACCCACGGGCGGTGAGGGCATCCAGATACGGGCTGTGCTCTAATTGAGCACGGGATGCCCCGTAAAGAACATAGATGTCCTTCTGGTTCTCCTTCATGCGGGAGACATAATCGGCAAAGGAGGTGAGTTTGCCGGCCTCGGTGAAGGTGGATTCGAAGCGCAGCAGTTTAGCCAAAGCATCTTTGTGCTCCCAAGTGGTGCAGATGCCTTCTTTGATGAAGCGGCTGTATTTTTGCCAGAATTGTTCGTAGGTGTCGGCATCGTCCTTAGCCATGGTTTCCAAGTGTTTAATGAAGCGCTTGGTAATAATGCCGGAGATACGGCGCAGCAGGGTGTGGTCCTGCAGCATCTCGCGAGAGATGTTCAGCGGCAAATCTTCGCTGTCTACAACGCCGGAGAGGAAACGTAGCCACTCCGGCAGCAGATTCTCAGGTTTGCTGTCGATGAGCACTTTGTGGCAGTATAAAGATACATTAGGCTCGCAGCGGCCGAAGCCGAATGCCTCCGGGTTCTCTGCCGGGACAAACAACACGGAGTTGAGCACGATAGGTGCATCTGCGCTGAAGTGCATGTGCGTCAGCGGGGCAGAATCCGTATGGTTGATGAATTTGTAGAACTCTTCGTACTCTTCTGCTGTAACGTCTTTTTTGTTCTTCATCCAAATGGCTTGCACCGTGTTAAGGCGTTCGTCGTCCAGCTTGATGGGGAACCCGACAAAGTTGCTGTATTTGGAGATGATGTAACGCAGGCTGTTTTCCTCTGCAAAGCGGTGAGCATCTTCTTTAAGGTAAATGCAGATGGAGGTGCCGCGCGGGGTGTCTTGCGGGGCGGAGTCCAGGGTGTAGCTATCCTGCCCGGTGCTGGCCCAAACAACAGGTTTGGCATCCGGCTGCCAGGAGCGCGTGGTTACTTCTACCTTATCAGCTGCCATAAAGGCACTGTAAAAGCCTACACCAAACTGGCCGATGAGGTCCTGCGGGCCGGATTGGGACTCTTTCATCGCTTCCAAAAACTTCTTGGTGCCGGAGTGAGCAATGGTACCCAAGTATTCCACTACTTCCTCTTCCGTCATACCGATACCGGAGTCTGCAATGGTAAGCGTGTGTTTATCCTTATCCGTGGAGATAGTGATGCAGAGGTCTCGTTGAGGGTCTGCGATTGCTGCGCCGGTCAGTTGTTTGAGGCGCAGCTTTTCCAAAGCATCCGATGCGTTGGAGATGAGCTCTCTGACAAAGACTTCCTTATCGCTGTAGAATGCGTGTATCACGATATCGAGCAGCTGGCGTACTTCTGTTTGAAATTGATGTGTATTAGCGGACATAAGAATAATGAAGATTGCCCAGTATTTTACATGACAAACGGGGTGGGTCAATCCTCTTTCGCGGCATACGCGGGTAATTTGTCGCAACAAAAGAATTTGTAAGCCGCTTGCGATGTCAGGTTACGCAAGTTGAGGTATCGGGTGCGTAAAAGCGTGCTGTCTCTGTGCCCCATTTCTTCTTGTAGGAGATTCAGGTTATGAAATCGTTTCAGATGGTAACTGGCAAAGGTGTGGCGCAAGGCATCTTTTTGCCAGTGGCGAAGCCCGGCGCGTCTGCGAAGTGTTGCCCACACGCGGCTCCAGTTACGGGGGGCTATCAATTTGTCGTCCGACTGCCGAAACAATTTGATGCAGAGAGCACCGCCGCGCAGGGGTATGGCACGCGCTCCGCCGGTTTTGCTGTTGTGTGCATCCACATAGACCTCATTTTCGCGAAAATCTATATCTCTCCAGCGAAGCCGTTGTACTTCTCCGGGGCGGATGCCGCACCAGAGCATCAGGCGCACCGGAGCCTGCATGCAATGCAGCTCTTTGTTTTCCATGGCACGCAGCAAAGCGGCTATTTGTTTGCCGTTGAGAATTTCGATGCATTCTTCATGCACATGGATGTTATCTAACCCGAAAACCGGGTTGCGCTCGCACCATTCGTTACGCAAGGCATAGCTGAAAATACTGTGCAGAATGGCTTTTGCTTTGGCATAGATGTGCCCGCTGGTGCTGAAGTGGTTTTGTAAGAGTTGGCGGCAATCTTTGCGCCGAATAAGGCGTATGTTAGTATCCGCCCATTCGGCGTGTTGCAAAATGCGGTTGATGTAGGAGCGAAGATCAGTGATTGTAGCCGGGCGCCTGTGGCTTCTTGCCTTCAAACTGGCCATGGCGGCAAAGCGAAAACTTACGTTTTCCTCCTCCTCTTGGCTCGAGGCATTTGCAACGGCAAATAGCACTTTGCGTATCAGCTGCAAGAGCCTTTGATTCCTGCCGTTGTCGGATTTTGCAAGTTCTCCGAATTCGATGAGCAGGCTGTTGATGTCTGCTTCGCTTATGTTTACCGGTGTATGAGCTTGAGAATGTGGGAGTGTCATCATGTGCGAGATAGTCTTACCATGCACATGTTCTACTTTCAAGAATCTTGATTGTTCAATTCCGCCCATTCCGGCAGCTCTGCCGCCTGAATCCACGGGGTGTATTCCGGCGGTATGGGGGATTGTATGGCTACCCGGTGGCCATCTGCCGGGTGGTTAAAGGCCAATCGCCATGCATGCAGCATGAGTCGCCCCGGTTTGGCTTTCTGCTTATGCGGGTGTGCATAAATGGGGTCGCCTATAAGCGGGTGCCCTAAATGCAGCATATGCACGCGTATTTGGTGGGTTCTGCCGGTGTGCAGGGTACACATGACCAAGCTGCTGTCGGTAGCCATATCGTGGTGGAGCACACGGTAATCCGTAATAGCCGGTTTGCCGGAGCCCGGGTTGACAACTGCCATTTTGAGGCGGTTGACCGGGTGGCGTCCAATGTTGGTAAACACGGTTCCCTCCGGCTCTTTGGGGCAGCCCTGTACTATGGCTAAGTATATTTTTGCGGTGTCGCGCTCTGCAAATTGTGTGGTGAGAGAAAGGTGCGCCTTATCATTTTTTGCCACTACGATGCAGCCGCTGGTGTCTTTATCCAAGCGGTGAACAATGCCCGGACGCTCTACGCCGCCAATGCCCGATAAATCCCCGCAATGATACAGCACGGCATTAACCAACGTTCCGTCCGGGTTGCCGGCTGCAGGGTGTACTACCATGCCGCTTTCTTTATCGATAACGATAACATGGGTATCCTCATACAATACGGATAAGGGAATATCCTGCGGTTGGGCTTCCATGGGCTCCGGCTCGGGTATGCATACCTCGATACGCATGCCGCGCTCTATGGGAGTTTTGGCTTTAGTTGTTCTGCCGTTGACGGTGATTTCTCCGCTTTTAATAAGAGCCTGAATGCGCGCGCGCGAAAGCTCCGGCAGTTGACCGGCCAAAAACTGGTCTAAACGCATGCCGATACCGTCTTCTGCAACAATGAGCATGGGCTTACATGTAGGTTGGATTGTCTATAAAGACTGTCGGCAAATGGAATGTTTGCTCTAACAACTTGCCGAGGGCTTTTACGCCGAATGTTTCCGTGGCATAATGCCCCGCAAAGAGAATGTTGATGCCTAAATCCTGCGCGGCGTTGACGACCCAATGGTTTTCCTCGCCGGTAAGATAAGTCTTGTAGCCTTTTTCGTGCATCTGGTAAATAACGTCTCCGGCACCGCCGGAGCATACGGCAATGCGCCCTGCCGGGGCATGTGCATCGCAGATATAGCCTGTAATGTTACTGCCGGTGATGGTGGCATATTGCTGTTTAAGCTCGGCCACCGTGCCGTTAAATGTACCGGCTATGCCGATGAGGGTGCCGTGGTAATCTACCTCCGGGGTGCAATCCTGCAAGCCCAGGGCTTGTGCAATGCCGGCATTATTGCCCAGCTGCGGGTGCAAATCCAAGGGCAGGTGGGCACCGTATATTGCCAAATTGTGGCGCAGACACGTTTCAATTTTCTTTTTAAACCAGCCTGTCATGGGGCGTAATCCGCACCAATAAATGCCATGGTGCAATACTAACATATCTGCCCCGGCAGCAATGGCATCGTCTATTGTTTTTTGCGAGCCGTCTACGGCCAGTGCCACTTTGGTAACACAGCCGTTGTTCTCTACCTGAAGCCCGTTAAGCGCAACGGGGGCATCCTTGATATCTTTGATGCGGAGTGCGGAGTCCAGCAGTGCCGTAATATCGGTAAGCGAGGTCATAGTGCCGTTAATCTGTTTGAGTGTTAACATTTAAGCTACGCATAGCAATTTCTTTGTGGAGCCTCTTGTTGAATTCGCCTGCCATATCGTAACCGCTTTCGCGCAGGTAGTGCCCCAGTGCCGCTACTTCCACAAGGCGGGTCATGTCTCTGCCGGGGGCTACGGGTAGGTTAAGGCGTTCCACATCCACGCCTAATATGGTTGTTTTTTTGCGTTCAATGCCCAAGCGCTCCATCTCCGTCATTTGCCCGTTGGTAAGGTTGATTACCAAATCTATGTTTTTTTGGCGGCGGTATGCTTTAAGCCCAAAGAGGTTGGTTACGTTAATAATACCAATGCCGCGAATCTCGATAAAGCCGCTGCTCAATTTGGGGGAAGTGGCTATGAGCTCGCCGCTGATATTGCGGACTTTCACCATATCGTCCGCCACCAAAGAGGCCCCGCGCTCTACCAAGCCGAGAGAAATTTCGCTCTTGCCAATACCGCTGTCGCCGGTAATCAGCACGCCAACGCCGTTAACGTCTACCATGCAGCCATGCAGGGTGGTACTTTCGGCAAACTCGTTTTCCAGAATAATGGTGGCACGGTTTACCAGTTTTACCGTGGGTAGGGGGGAGCGAAAGACGCATACCGAGTATTCGTCTGCCAGCTCCATGACATCTCTCGGTACTTCTACGCCGCGCGTAAATACCAAACACGGTACATTCTCCGAAAAAATGCGGCGTATGCGTTCTTCTCTGGGGATGCCCTCCATGGTGGTCATGTACGCCATTTCTGCCGCGCCGAATACTTGGATGCGTTCGTGGGCAAAATAACTGAAGTAGCCGGCCAATGCCAAGCCCGGGCGGTTGAGTGTTGGTTGCAAGATTTGGCGAGACATGCCCAGCGGGCTGTTGCAGAGTTGCAATTCCAGCGAGCGGCCGTAGCTTTCGTAAAAACGTGCTACGGATACGGATTCCACCTTTTTGGTAACGTTCTTCTTCATAAGGAGGCGGGGGCGTTATTTCTTTTTGCGGTCGGTTTCTGCTTTGGGCTTTGCCGGTGCTTTTTTGGTGCGGGTAGCAGCAGGCTTTTTCTTAACCGTAGCGGGTAGCGGGGCCGCTGTGTCGAACTCGATACGGTCCGTCCCTTCCGGGCGTATGGCGCGTGCGCAGATGCCTTCTTTAAGGTCGCCGCGCAAAATAGCTTCGGCAATGGGGTCTTCCAGTAAGCGCTCAATGGCGCGGCGCATCGGGCGGGCACCGTATTGCGGGTCGTACCCTTTGTCCACCAGCATGCTGATAACCTGCGGGGAGAGCGTAAGTGCTATTTGTTTGTGTTGCAGGCGTTTGATAAGCTTCATGGCCTCCAGCTCCACAATCTTTTCCAAATCTTTACGCTCCAGCATACGGAAGACAATCAGCTCGTCGAAACGGTTGATGAACTCCGGGCGGAAATGCTGTTTAGCGGCCTCGCCGATGCGCTCTTTCATGGTGTCGTAGTCGGCTTCATCATTGCCAATAGCCCCAAAGCCCATTCTGCCCTGTCGCGATGCGAGGCTGGCCCCAACGTTGGAGGTAAGAATGATGATAGTGTTGCTGAAGCTGACTTTGCGCCCCAAAGAATCCGTAAGACTACCTTCCTCCAGCACTTGCAGCAGCAGGTTCATCACATCCGGGTGGGCTTTCTCCACTTCGTCAAACAGAATGACGGAGTAGGGGCGGCGGCGCACTTGCTCTGTCAGTTGGCCACCGTCCTCGTGCCCTACATACCCCGGGGGAGAGCCAATCATACGGCTGGTGCTGTGTTTCTCCATGTATTCGCTCATATCCACTTGAATAAGAGCTTCGGGCGTGCCGAACATTAATTCTGCCAAGTTGCGCGCTAAGTATGTTTTGCCTACACCCGTGGGTCCCATGAACAGGAAGGAACCTATGGGGCGGCGCGGATCTTTGATGTCTGCACGGCTGCGACGCAATGCCCGTGATATGGCAGAGCACGCTTCATCTTGCCCTATCACCTTATGCTTCAGCTCGTCTTCCATACGCAACAGCTTTTCCGTCTCTTTTTCTTCCATGCGAGAGAGCGGAATCCCCGTCCATTTGGAGATAACGGCCATAATGTCCTCCTCTGTCACCTGTTGGCAGTTACCGCTCATGGATTGTTTCCATGCATCTACGGCGGACTCCAGGTTTTTCTGAAGCTCTGCCATTTTATCGCGGATTTGGGCAGCCAGCTCAAAATCCTGGCTTTTAACGGCTTTTTGCTTTTGTTCTTCCAGCTCGCGGCGTTCTTTCTCGTTGTCTTTGAGCTCTTGCGGACGCGTCATGCGCACTACGCAAAGGCGGGAGCCTGCCTCATCTATCACATCGATGGCTTTATCGGGCAAAAATCTGCCGGTAAGATAGCGTTTTGCCAGTCCGGCGGCAGCTTCCAGTGCTTTATCTGTGTACTCCACATGGTGGTGTTCCGCATACTTTGGGGCTATGCCGCGCAGTATCTCAATAGTATCTTCCACACCGGGTTCCTTAATCTGTACTTGTTGGAATCTGCGCTCAAAAGCACCGTCTTTTTCGATGTGTTTGCGGTATTCGTTAAGCGTAGTGGCACCGATTGCCTGCATTTCTCCGCGAGAAAGCGCGGGTTTGATAATGTTGGAGGCATCCATGGTGCCCTCGGCAGAGCCTGCCCCGATAAGGGTGTGCATTTCGTCGATAAAGAGGATGACGTTTTTCTCTCGCCGTATCTCTTCCATCACGGTTTTAAGGCGTTCCTCAAACTGACCGCGGTACTTGGTACCCGCCAGCATTAACGCTAAATCCAGAGAGATGATTTTCTTGTTGCGCAGAAACTCCGGCACATCGCCTGCAACAATCATCAGCGAGAGCCCCTCCACAATAGCCGTTTTGCCTACACCGGCTTCTCCCACCAGCACGGGGTTGTTTTTCGTGCGGCGGCAAAGGATTTGGATAACGCGCTCTATTTCCTCACGGCGCCCAATGACGGGGTCCAGTTCTCCGGCGGCGGCACGCGCGGTTAAATCGCGTCCAAAGGCGTTAAGGGCAGGGGTGTTTCCTCCCTTTTTTGCATCGCTGTTATGGCGGTTATGCAAAAAGGCATTCACATCGTCCTCGTCATCATCCGGGCGGCGGTTATGGCGGGCATCGGCATCTTGCGGGGCTTCCGGCTCGGTATTAAAATTAGGTCCGAGCTCGCGTAAGATGCTTTCTTTGGAAGCTTTGTATGTCAGCCCCACGGAGATGAGCGCATCGTGTGCTAAGCCGCCGTCGTCGTTGAGCATGGCCAGCAAAATATGCTCTGTGCCTATGTAGGTGTGTTTTAATTCTCTGGCCTCGATTCCGGCCTGAGATAAAATGCGCTTCACTCTGGGGGTATAGGGCAGGTTCCCTTCGTTACCCGGGGCATTACCGGGCACAAGAGATGCCTCTATCATGCGTATCAGCTCGGTGGTGTTCACCCCGGCGTTTTCGATGACGGTAACTGCCACACCATGCCCGAGTTTGAGCATGCCAAGCAACACATGCTCTGCCCCGATGTAGTTGTGGTGGTAGCGATCTGCCTCTCGGCGGGCGAGGTTAAGCACTTGCTGTGCTCTGGGGGTAAAATTATTCATAATATGAGTCGTGTCTGGGAGAATGGAAGTTTTTTAAAATCTTTTGACAGAGGATTACGCGGCAGCGTTCAATATCTATCTGCGCGTTATCCGTTATGTACTGTATATGGTATGGGGCTCCGTGCATATAAAATTGCGTCAGGAAGTCAATGTAATCATCCGTCAGGACGGGGATATAATCATCGACAGCCCCA
This sequence comes from Akkermansiaceae bacterium, assembly GCA_015062015.1. Taxonomy (GTDB): domain Bacteria; phylum Verrucomicrobiota; class Verrucomicrobiia; order Verrucomicrobiales; family Akkermansiaceae; genus Akkermansia. Next base: position 21,752 of record SUVM01000015.1, read on the forward strand.
AAGCGCAACATGGATAAAATATGCAGAAACTCCGTATATTCCAGCCGTGCGGCATAGCGGCACAAGCCGTATGCGCGCCCTACCATGTCCGGAAGTATGTTGTTGGTGTACGGGTGAGAACGCAGCTTGTATCTTACCTCCAATTCCCGGCGTTCGAGCGTCAGACAGGTGAGGTCTAAGTGGGAAATCATCTCGTCTTCCGTTCCTTGCAGAATGGGAGGCGAAAAGATAACGAAAAGGTTTGCGGAATCGTCCCTCAAATTGGGGTAGAGGGGCGAGATATTGAGCATAAGCTTTTCTAAGCCGCGGCTGATTTGTTGCATCATCCCCATGCAGTTAAGCGCAGGTAAGTGCATCAGCGTATAAAGCTGAATACCGGTACCGGCTTCTACAGGCATGCTGGTAAGGTAATCCCCATTGCTGCTGCGGGCAAAGGGAATGTTTTTCTCTAAGGTTGAAGTGATTTTACGGGCTTTTTTTACGAGCTCCGTATAATCCGTGTAGGGAGAAAACAGGTGCATCACCAAGTGTTCTTCCTCGTTAATCATAAAAACGGCATCCTGTTTGCCATTGATAATGAGGTGGCAGCCGTCTTGCCGTGCTGCAAGGCATTGGGATATTTGCTTTCTCTCCAGCAGCACGCGTCGCTCCACATAGCTGAGGTCTTTTACCTCTGCGCAGAATGCCGTGCTTTTGTTGCCGGGCAGATTCATGACGGCCGGCACCAATAAATCTGCCACGGCTTTGCGGTTTTCTGCTGTGCTCCACCCGGGGAAACGGTGCCCTGCCACATTGCGCACAGAGCGTACCATTGTGCCTAAAATGATGTCCTCCTCACCATCCCCCGCCTGCGCAAACCACACGGGTTGTTTCTTTAACAACGAGCTGAATTTTTTACCCATATCCGGTGTGTTAATTTAATTCTTTAAGCATGTCGCGGAGCTTGGCGGCATGCTCATAATCTTCCTGCTCGATGGCGGCTTGCAGTTGTTGTTCCAATTTCTTGCGGGTGAGTGCCGGGGATTCATCCGCCACAATCGGGGCGGTCTCGTCTTCAATCTGTTCCATGCGCAATTCCTCTGCAAATACGTTGTAGCAATCCGGGCAGCCTAATCTGCCTGTTTTGCGGTAAGTTTGCAGCGTAAAATCGCACACGGGGCAGCGGGTCAGCGCATCGCTCCCTGTGGGGAGGTTGTGCAACGGCTCTTCCTCTTGTAACGGGTTGCTTGCCAGTTCTTTTACCAGATTTTCCACCTTCTTCTTAAACTCTTCCGGGAAAAATTGCTCCGCAAAACTCAGCGATTGGGGGTCAAACAAGCCCTTCTTGCGGGCACATTCCTCGCACAGAATAAGCTCCGTCACTTTTCCGTTTAATATCTGCGTCAGCTGCATCGCTGCGCGTTTTCCGCAAAATTGGCACTTTTTCACGCGTTTATTGTAGCATCCGCCCGTGCCGCATTCCAGCACTGTGCGTGTCTTTTTGTGTCAGTAAGACACGCTGCTTTTCGGTTTATTCATATAACAGGCTGCTTCTATGCGGAAAAACGGGGCAGCCTGTGATTTTAGGCTGGATTTTTTTGCAAAAAGGGGTATAATGCGCGCGCTATGTCAGAAGAACAAACTGTTAATACCGCTCCGGGTTCCTCCGAGGAGGAACTGATTGCCGTGCGCCGCGAGAAGGTTGACAAGATTCGTGCTCTGGGTGTCAATCCC
>SUVM01000016.1 GCA_015062015.1 Akkermansiaceae bacterium
CCGGAGTTCAGTCTCAAACGCCCGGCACGAGGTAAGAGTGTATTTCTGAGTCGCCGCTTTGATCGCAGTCCCAGTGGTACACGTCTGCCTTACATTTCCGCTATGACGATGCTGCAAGCAAAGGACAGGGAGGTTCACTCTTACGCAGAGCTGGCAGAGTATATGAGCCAGTATACAGCAAATCCCCGGGCAGACCTGAAAGAACTGTGGTGCCGTATAGCGCTGAGCATCATGGTGACCAATGTAGATGATCATCCTCGGAATCATGGTTTCCTTCGTCTGGAACGAAAGGGATGGCAACTGGCTCCGCTGTTTGATGTCAACCCCACTCCGGAGCATGACAAGGGACATACTTTGTCCATGGATATCGTGGAGGGAGATAATACAGCTTCACTCAAATTACTCTGTGATCACGCGGATGTTTTTTATTTACGCCCCAGGGAGGCTAAGGAGTTACTTGTTCCTATAGCCCGGGCTGTATCAGGCTGGCGAAGCATTGCAACGAATATGGGAATCCCGGCAGCGCAACAAGAGGAAATGGCAGGAGCCTTTGAACATGCAGCCGGGTATAATTCGGTGCTTAAGCCATAAGGCAGTTATCCTGATTTTTCGGATAACTGCCGACTTTATAGTTCGGCCTTCGTATAGTGATTAGGAAACTTTTTTTGTTGCCGACACGTTAGAAATTTGCTACATTGGGTGGGGCATATCAACAGAGCCTTTTAGGGCGGATTTTGAGAACAATATGAATATTAAACAATTTTGGGCAGCTTGTGTATTGGGGACCATGGTGGCATCTACTGTGTCTGCGTGGGATGCCGCAGACAGTGCAGCATGCAATGCCTTGGCAGAGCGTTTGGAACGTGGGTTTGAAGATACGTTGCGCTACGAGGAGCGTCACCGGTCTCAATTCAATTATAAGGGGTGGGAGCTATGGAGTATCCAGTGCCCGGCAATGCTGCGAAATGTGGCAGCAACCGGAGATGTCAATGCCGGTTCTCCTGCCGGTTTTACAGCGTTGCAGGTAGCGTGTTATTATGCAGATGTAGAGTTGGTGAAGGCGTTGATAGAGGCCGGAGCCGAGGTTAATTTGCGCCCGATGGGGTGGGAGGGCTATGGTTTTCCCGGGGATACGCCGGTGGCTCTTTGTGTACGCGGTATGACGGCAGAGACCGCCCGAGCCCGTGTGGAAATTGTTAAGATGTTGCTGGCAAATGGGGCGGATCCCGATGCCGATATGACGGACTGGGTGTGGGGTGGTTCTTCGCGTGTGACCCCATTTTGTTATTTGAATGGGGAGCCGTATAACAATGCGATGCGATTGGCATTGTTGCAAGGTGTGTCGCGCTCTATTGCTACCCGTGCCCGTACTTGGGATTTGGCGTGGCAATGGTATTCGGCAGAGGTGATTCGTGTTTTGCTGGAGGGCGGCATAAGCCCTAATCGCGGTGTCGGAGAAAAAGGTGCTACCCTTTTGTATTGGTTGGTGCGTATGGGCGAGCCGGATTTGGTGCAACTGGCAATTAACAAGGGGGCAGACGTTAAAGCCTCAGATACCATGAAAAAGTATTTGGGCGATTACCTGTTTGCGATTCCTGCGGGCGAGAATGATTCCCCCGAGACGGCGGTAAAGATTGCCGAGATCTTGGTGAAGGCTAAAGCTAACCTGAAATCCCGTTTCGATGGCGCATCGCTCTACGCCTATTATATCCGCCACAATACGCCTGCAGCTCGGGCATTGCTTAAGTTTTTTGCCGGCAAGGGGATTCGGCATTGAGCACCGGCAGGGGGGGCTACATAGCCGTTTTTGCGTTTGCAGCTGCTTGTGTGTGGTTGCAAACGCTTATTTTCCTGTCAGTGTGCGGACTTTAGCCTTGAAAGACGCCGTTGCAGGTAGTACAATAGCCGCGCTATGTTCTACATTACTACAGCAATTGATTATACGAATGCTTCTCCCCACATCGGGCATGCTTATGAGAAGGTCTTGGCGGACGTGTTAGCTCGTTGGCATCGAATGTGCGGCGAGCCGACGTATTATTTGACAGGTGTAGATCAGCACGGGCAAAAAGTGCAGCAAAAAGCCGAGGAAGCCGGTATTTCTCCGCAAGAATATGCAGATGCTGTTACGGAGAAGTTCATTGCCCTCTGGAAGCGGCTTGGCTTGCAATACGATGGCTGGGCTGCCACGACCGACCCCCGGCACGAGACCTGCGTGCAAAAAATTCTTACCGCCCTGCGAGATAAGGGCTGCCTGTACAAAAAGGCATACAAAGGCTTTTATTCCGTACGCCAAGAGCAATTTTTAACGGATAAGGAGCGCGGGGAGGACGGCACTTTTGGTCCCGAGTGGGGGCAGGTGATAGAGTTGGAGGAAGAAAATTGGTACTTCAACCTCACGGCTCACATCGGTTGGCTCAAGGAGTTTGTAACAACCCATCCCGATTGCGTGCAGCCCGAGTTCCGCCGTCAGGATTTGTTGATGGCTATCGAGCGTGCAACGAATGATTTGTGCATTTCTCGCCCCAAGGACCGCTTGAGCTGGGGGATTCCGCTGCCGTTTGACCCGGATTTTGTGACCTATGTATGGTTTGATGCGCTTATCAACTATATTTCTTTTGCCGGTTATCTGGCAGATGATAATTCCGGGCTGCCGGACTTCTCTGAATTATGGCCGGCTGCGTGCGAGGTAATCGGCAAGGATATTTTGGTGCCTGCACACGGTATCTATTGGCTGTGCATGTTGCATGCCATGGGCTTTACGGATGAACAGATGCCGCGTTTGCTGGTGCACGGGTGGCTTAATATCAAGGGCGAGAAAATCTCCAAATCCCTTGGTAATATTGTGGACCCCAACGATTTGTGCGACGTGTTCGGTGCCGAGGCCGTGCGCTATTACCTGGTGCGCGATACCAAGGTGGGGTACGATAGCGACTACGACCCCGAGCGCCTTAAGATGCTTTACAACACAGAGCTTGCTAACGATGTAGGCAACCTTTGCAACCGCTCCCTTAATATGTGCGTGCGCTACCTTGGCGGCGTGGTGACGGTGGCAGATACCCCCGCTGCAGACGAGCTCTCCGTTGCGCTGCGCCAAAGTTTGGCAGATACCGAGGCTCGTTTTGTCGAGCTCATGAACCGTTACAACACATCAGAGGCATTGGCCGCCCTTAATGCCCATGTGGGGCAGTGCAACGCCTTTATCGAGAAAACCCAGCCCTTTATGCTGGCTAAGGATGAAACGCGTTTGGCAGAGCTGCAAAGCGTTTTGGCTCACTTGCTGGAGAGCTGCGTACACATTGGCTACTTGCTGGGTTGCGTGTTGCCGGAGGCTTCTGCCCGCATTTTGGCACAGCTGCAGGTGGATGCCGCTGCATTAACCCCGCAAACGCTTGCATGGGGAATTCTGCAAAACGGCCACACCGTGCAGGCTCCAAGCCCGGTGTTCCCCCGCATTCTCTCCGAAGAAGAAAAACAAAAGATGGCAGAGAAAGCCGCCAAGGCCGCTGCCAAAGCTGCGCGCAAGGCTGCTAAGGCGGCTGAGCAATAATCCCTTTTGTTCTGAGGTGATTTTTTTGAGGCGAGTTACCGCATGCGGTGCCTCGCCTCACTTTTTACCCGTGCCGCAGCACGGAATTTGCTTGCAATTTAGCTGATAATCATGTTCAATAATGCCCGTATGAAAACGATAGCTCTTTCTGTATTAGCCGCCCTGGCAGCTGTTTCCCTCTGCGCCTGCGGCGAGTGCTCGTGTAACTCTTACAATCGGGATTACCTCCGAGACGTGCCTACCTCATCATCTCAGAGCTTTGATTGATGTATGTCTTTCGAGATAAGAGAGAAACCGGAGAAGTTTGAGCGTGCCTTGCTTGTAGGTTTAGGCATGCCCGGCGAGTCTCGGCGGGAGCGTGCGGCCTTGTTGGCAGAGTTGGAGGACTTGGTGCGTAACTTGGGTATCGGCATTGCTGAGGTGCGCTTGGAGTTTATCCGCGAAATGCAGGCCAAATACCTCTGCGGTATCGGCAAAGCAGAGGAAATACGAGCCTTGGCAAAACAGTTGAATGCCGATTGCGTGATTTTTGATAACCTTTTGGCGCCTTCCCAACAGCGCGAGTGGGAGGAATTGGTGGAAGAGGTGGTGATGGACCGCGAGGAGGTGATTTTGGATATCTTTGCCCAACGCGCTCGTACGCGAGAAGCCGTGTTGCAGGTGGACCTGGCACGCATGCAATATGCTTTGCCTCGTATGGCCGGTATGTGGAAACACCTGGACCGCCAGCGCGGCGGCTCCGGCGGTGGCAAAGGCGGCGGGGCCGCTGCCCGTGGTGAGGGTGAAAAGCAAATCGAGGTGGACCGCCGTTTGGCGCGCGACCGCATCGAGGCTATTCGCGATGAATTGGACGCTGTGCGCCGCCAGCGTGGTACGCAGCGTAAAGAGCGCAATCGTCAGGGGATTCCCTCTGCGGCAATAGTGGGGTATACCAACGCAGGTAAGTCTTCCCTGTTAAATCTTGTGACCGGGGCAGGGGTGTTGGCTCAAAATATTCTCTTTGCCACCTTAGATACCACCAGCCGCAGAATAGAATTGCCGGACGGCCAACCGTTGGTGCTTACAGACACCGTGGGATTTATTCGCAACTTGCCGCACCGCTTGGTGGAGGCATTCAAATCCACCCTGGAGGAAGCCACGTTGGCGGATTTCCTGATTCAGGTGGTGGATGCGAGCGACCGCGAGGCCTTGCGTCATTACGAAACCACCTGCGAGGTGCTTGCCGAGCTTGGTGCCGCAGATAAACCCATGGTTGTGGTGTGGAATAAGACGGACCTCATCCCCGAAGAACAGCGTGCCGACATTTTAGCCGCACTCTCTGCCAAAGTGCCGTGTCCCTGCCTGTGCTGCAGCGTCAAGGAAGAGCAGGGGGTGGATGCCCTGATGGCGGCTTGCGTGGAGATGCTCTCTCACCGCGTGGTTACGGCCACCTACCGCATCCCCTTGGCAGAGAGCCGCATCATTGCCATTATGCACCGAGACGGCAAAGTGCTGGCTACGGATTACGAGGGGAATGACGCCATTGTTACCGCAATTTTGCCGCGCGAGTTTGCCGCCCGCTTAGAGCCTTACCAAGTTGCAGAAAGTTGATGCGTATGAACAAATCCTGCCTGTTGTTTGCCTTGGCTGCCTTGTTGCCGGCGGCGTGTCAATCTACTTCCGATTATTACTACCGCTTGGGCGATGAGCTGGACGAAGCCGCTAAAAACAAGAAAGTGGGCTACTCGTTCGAGGATTTTATCTCCGGCCCCGGCTACAGAACCTCCCGAGACTACTGGCGCGGCTCTGCCATAGAACGTACCGACCCGGCGGATTCCTATGTGCTTATCCTCCTCAAAGAGCAGAGAGGCCGCCTCTTTATCAACGGCGAAATTGCGATGGATTTTCCGGTGTGCACCGGCAGAGTCGGCGGCAGCGAAACCCCGAAAGGCACTTTCCGTATTACCGAGAAAAAGCGGGAACACCGCTCTTCCCGCTACGGCTGCTTTGTGGATGCGGAGGATAACCTGGTGAAAACCAATGTGACGTCCGACATGGTGCCGCCGCCGGGTGCCTATTACAAGGGCACACTCATGGAGTATTGGCTGCGCTTTAACGGCGCGGTAGGCTTGCATGTGGGCAACATTATCGAGCGCGAGGGAGAATCCCACGGCTGTGTGCGCTTGCCGGTGGAGCCTTGCGCCATCTTGTTTGATAAGGTGGATGTAGGTACCAAAGTTATCGTAAAATAAGCACCCCTCACTCAACATACACACACTCCCCCCTCCTCCGACATGATTACGAGATTACACTCTACCGCCGTTAATGGCATAGACGGCTATGGCGTTGAAGTGGAAGTGGACGTAGTGCCGCTGAAAGACGCCGCACGCTATTACATTGTAGGCCTGCCCGATGCCGCCGTAAGAGAGAGTGTGCAGCGCGTGACCTCTGCGCTGGAAAATAGCCACTTTTTTTGCCCCGGAGAAATTAAAGTGACGGTTAATCTTGCCCCGGCCGATGTAAAAAAACAAGGCCCCGGCTTTGATTTGCCTATCGCCATCGGCCTCGAAATCAATATCCAGAAAACTATCGAGAAAATCCCCGAGCCATTTGTGTACCGCACTCCCATTCATTTGGACGACTGGTGCATGGTGGGTGAGCTGGCGTTGGATGGTAAGGTCCGTGGCGTGCGTGGTATATTGTCGCAGGCGGTTGCCGCGCGGGATGAAGGGCGTAAGTACCTGCTGGTATCTCAGGAAAACGCTCAGGAGGCCGCCGTGGTGGAGGGCATAGAGGTGTATGCGGTGGAGTCCCTCAAAGAAGCATGGAATGTGCTGTTGGAGCGCGAGCGTTTCTCCCCGGTTTCCCCGGTGGATGAGGCCCCGGCTGCCGAGCCCGGCCCCGATTTTGCAGATATAAAGGGCCAGCCCTACGCCCGCCGTGCTATGGAGATTGCCGCCGCCGGCGGCCACAACCTGTTGATGAGCGGTAGCCCCGGCAGTGGCAAAAGTATGTTGGCCTCTCGCTTGCCTTCTATTTTGCCCCCATTGTCGCACGAGGAAGCACTTACTACCGGCAAAATCCATTCGGTATGCGGTTTATTGCCCCGTGGCTCCGGGTTGCTCAAAAACCGCCCGTTCCGTGCGCCCCACCACACAATATCCGATGTCGGCCTCATGGGCGGCGGCTCTAACATTACCCCGGGGGAAATTTCTTTGGCTCATAACGGTGTGTTGTTTTTGGATGAGTTGCCGGAGTTTAACCGCCGCACGTTGGAAACCCTGCGCCAACCGTTGGAAAGCGGTGTGGTGACTATTTCCCGCGCCTCCGGGAGTTTGGATTTTCCTTGCTCATTCATGTTGCTGGCGGCGATGAATCCATGCCCCTGCGGTTACTTGGGAGACCCCCGCCGCCATTGTAAATGCCATTATGCGGATGTGTTGCGCTACCGCCGCAAAATTTCCGGCCCCTTGTTGGACCGCTTCGATATGGTGATAGAGGTGCCGCCGGTGGACCCCGCCTCTTTGTTGCAGAAACCGGATGGAGAGAGCAGTGCCACCATTCGTGCCCGTGTGATGGCCGCCAGAGAACGCCAACAAAAGCGCTATGCCGGCACCGGTATTGCCTGCAATGCCCGCCTTTCCGGCCGCTTGTTGCGCCAATATTGCCCCTTAACCCCCGCCCAGCAGGGAATGCTGCTTTCTGCCGTAGAGCAATTCTCCCTCTCCGCCCGTGCGTTCGACCGCATCTTGCGCGTTGCCCGCACCATTGCAGACCTCGCCGGCCACGAGCACCTCACTGATGACGACGTGTATGAGGCTATCCAATTCCGCCAGTTCGAGTGCAAACTCCGTGGGTAAAAAATAAACCGCCGATTGCAGATGAATCAACGGTTTGCTTCTTGCGGATTGCTTATGGAAAGAGCTTGTTAACGTTTGCCGAAGCGGCGGTGGCGGGTGGCGTAATTTTGCAGGGCGGCGTCGAAGTCCGCACGGTCGAAATCCGGCCACAGCACATCGGTAACCCAAAGTTCTGCGTAGCTGATTTGCCAGAGCAGGTAGTTAGAGATACGCATTTCTCCGCTGGTGCGGATCAGGAGGTCGGGGTCCGGCATGCCGGCGGTGTATAGGTGTTGGCCGAGCAGCTCCGGGGTAATGTCTTGTGGGCGTAGGGTGCCTTGTTGCACTTGCTCGGCAAGGCGGCGGGCAGCGGCGGTAATTTCCTGCCGAGAGCCGTAAGAGAGTGCCAGCACCACGTTAAGTGCCGTGTTGCCCGCGGTTTTGTCTATACATTCGTTAAGGCGTTTGCGGCATTTGGCCGGCAGCATATCTAGCTCTCCAATGGCATGCAGACGCACATTTTTTGCCATAAGCTCGGGCAAGCGTTCTTTGAGGAACTTGGCAAGCATGTTCATGAGGTAATTTACCTCAATTTTGGAGCGCCCCCAGTTTTCTGTGGAGAATGCGTAGAGGGTGAGCCAAGGGATTTGTTTTTCCAAGCAGAGGTCGATGACGCGCTGCACGGTTTTGCCGCCGGTCTCGTGCCCTTTGGAGCGCGAGACGCGGTTGAGCTCTGCCCAGCGGCCATTGCCATCCATGATGATGGCAATGTGCTGCGGGAGGTTGGCGGGGCCTGTGGCGGTATCAGAGCTCATATTCACCGTACTCGGCAAGGATGGCTTCCACGCGCTCAATGTCTTCCGGGGAGTCTACCCCGCTGGTGGTTTTGCGCCCACGGTAATTGACTTCTACCATCTTGACTCGCAGCCCGTTGTAGAGGAAACGCATTTGCTCCAAACCTTCTACGCTGCCCATTTCGTAGTCAGATTCCGGCAGCTCAAAGTAATTTTTGAGCGCGCCGAGGGTGTAGGCGTACAGGCCGACGTGGCGGCGTACGGGGCTTTTTTCGAGGGTGGCGCGGGCTTTTTCGGGTTTACGGATGGCGGGGATGGTGCTTTTGGAGAAGGCCATGGCGTAGCCGTCTTTGTCTACCAGCACGGTGGTGCCGCTGTATGGGGTGGTTTTTTTGCTTTCCACAAGGCGGTCGTACTCGTTCCAGTCCAGATGGATGCAGGGGGTAAAGATATCGCCGGGGGTGGATTTCCACTCGTCGATGAGTTGTTGGATGACCCACGGCGGGCAAAGCGGGTTGTCCCCCTGCAGGTTGACGATGAAAGCGGGTGGGGTGTTTTGTTGGCTAACGGCATCCCAGCAGCGCTCTGTGCCGCTGCGGCAGGTTTCTGCCGTCATGACGGCGGGGATGGAGGCAGCGGTGCAAAAATCAAGGATTCGGGTGTCATCCGTTGCGACAACGTAAGAGCAGTTGTCGTTGTGGCGGCAAATGGAATCTGCAATTTCTGCTACGCGGCGTATCATTTCTTTGCCGGCAATTTTGACAAGCGGCTTGCCGGGCAAACGCGTGGAGGCGTAGCGAGCCGGTATCACAATAAGGATGGATTGAGACATGGTGTGCAAAATGGGATGGTTCTACAACCCCATTCTAACCTTTTGCGGCGGCTTTGCCAAGAAAAATTTACCGCAGCCGTGTTAAAAGCGTTCATTCTGCTTGACAATTCGTTGTTGCGTTACTAGAATTCCGTGTATGAACAAAGCTGTTGCCGTTGTTGCGTTGAGTGCTGTTGCCGTTTGTGTTGCCCGTGCAGATGAACTTGCAGAGGTAGCAGCGTTGTTGGAGTCCGGGTTAGCAGAGCAGGCACAGCTGCTGGCTACGGTGACGGATAGTGCCGCGGCCGCAGCTGCGGTGGAGCCCTTGGCTGCTAATTTGAAGGGGTTGGCCGCACTGAATGACCGTGTTGCCACTACGGATTTGTGGAACCATATCGAAACAACCCCGGAGCTTAAGAAAAAGCTGGTGAGCACGATTCAGCAAATTTCCATCTCTTTCTGCCGCATTCAAGAGGCGGATTATTATGGTTGCGCCGGGCTGAAACAATTGCTCGCGCCGCTACTGACACCTACCGCCGATGCCCCCGAAGAGCAGGATGCGCAGTAGCCCCATGCTCTTTTTGGCGCAGTAGCTCTTGCAAGTGCTCCAGCTCGGTATCCATATATTGCGGTAGGTCGTCTTTGTGGCGTGCCATTTGGTGGAATACCTCGTCTCGGTAGTCTACGGCTTGGCGGTAAGACTCTTCTTCAGAGCCGTATTGCAAGTCGGAGAAATAGCGCGTGATGATGCGTCCGCAGCGTTGAATACTGACGCGCCAGCCCAGGAAATCCGTGTTCTCGTATGTGTAGCGAGTGATGTTTTTGTTTTTCATGGAAGGGGAGTAGGGATGATGCAGGTAGAGACGCCGCCGGCTCACCCAACATTCAATAACTTGCAGAAATCGCTTTGTACTTGCCAAAAGCGCGGGCTTGTGCTACAACAGCCCCCGCCATGATTATTGATACGCATTGTCACTTGGTGTCTCGTAAGTATGAAGATTTGCAGCAGTTGCGTGCGGACTCCGTTGCGCTGGGGGTGATGCATTGTGTTTCCCAAGGTACTGCGCCGGAGGATTGGGAGCCGCAGTTGCAGCTCGCTGCCGCCATGCCGGATTTTGTGTCCTCTTGTTTGGCTGTGCACCCCAGTGATGTGACGAATGTGGCAGACGAGCAGTTGCTGCTCTTGGAAGAATTGTGCCGCAGCCACCCCCAAGCGGCTATCGGCGAAACCGGCTTAGATTATTATTGGCCCGCCCCCGATGGTTGGACGGAGGATGCCTACCGTGCCCGCCAGCGTGTCTTTTTGGAGCGTCATTTTGCGTTGGCGGAAAGTTTGGGGCTTAATATCTCTCTGCACACCCGAGACAAAAAAGGCCTTGCTTCTTTTGAGGATGCGTTTGCCATTGCCCGGCAGTTCCCCAAGGTGCGCCCCGTGTTTCATTGCTTCATCGGCAACCAAGAGCAGGCGGAACGCATTTTTGCCGAGCTGGATGGCTTGATTTCCTTTACCGGCTTGCTCACGTTTAATAAAACGGAGGATATTCAGGCTGTTGCGGCGTGGTGCCCGGAGGATCGTTTTATGGTGGAAACAGACTCCCCGTTCCTTTCCCCGGCTCCGTTCCGCGGCATTACCAACATACCGGGGCGCACCCGCTATGTTGTAGACAAAATTGCCCAACTTCGCGGGGTGACCCCCGCCCACATTGCGGCCATTACCACTGCCAACGCCTGCCGATTCTTCCGTTTGCCCATCGGTTTGACAAGTGCTGAGCTTGTATGCTGAAAAGTTGGGGGCTTGGCGGCTGTGGACCGGGCAAATGCTATTGCGGGGCTTCAATCAATACCTCTCGCGGGCGGGAGGTATTGCCGGAGGCGGGGGCAATAACACCGCGTTTTTCCATCATGTCCATAATCTTAGCGGCTCGGCCGTAACCGATGCTGAAGCGGCGTTGCAGCAGGGAGGTGCTGGCCTTGCGTTCTGTAATGACAAGTTGTACGCAGCGCGTGTAGAGCTCGGCATCTTCATCGCTCATGCCGTTGCCGCCGAGTCGGCCGCCGTTGTCGCCGCCGGTAGCGGCGGAGCCGTCGGCATTGTTCATTTCTGCCGTTACCCCCTGCACAAAGTTTTGTTTGGCGTGGGCTGCGCAGAATTTGACGATGGAGGCGATTTCCGGGTCGCTGACAAAGGCACCTTGGGCGCGGGTCATCTTGGTGATGCCGCCCGGGGGCAGGAAGAGGAAGTCGCCTTTACCCAGCAGGTTTTCTGCACCATTGCTATCAAGAATCACGCGGCTATCCAGCGGGCTGGCAACCTTGAAAGCGAGGCGGCTGGGGATGTTGGCTTTGATGATGCCGGTGATGACGTTGGCGCGCGGGGTTTGGGTGGCGGCCACTAAGTGAATGCCGGCAGCGCGGGCTTTTTGGGTGAGTCTTGCGATGTTGTTTTCCAGGTCTTCTTTTACCTGCATCATGAGGTCTGCCAGCTCATCAATAATAATGACGATGTAGGGAAGCTTGGCGGGGATGCGTTCCTCTTGCTCGAAGTCGAATTCGCCTTGCGGGTCTTCGTCTTCCATGTCTTCAATCCCTTGGGAGTCCTCGATGTCGCGCACAATGGCATCTGCCGCATCGTAGCCTGCGGGCAGGGCAGGGGCAAGGTCTTCTGCAATTTCGTCTTCATCGGGCTCGGGTTCGTAGTCCTCCGGGCGGTTGTTGAAGTCCTCAAAGTTGCGTACGCCAATCTTACTGAAGAGCTTGTAGCGATGCTCCATTTCGTTGACGGCCCAGCGCAGAGCCCCAATGACGCGGGCGGCATTGGTTACAACGGGGCAAGCCAAGTGCGGCAGCTTTTTGTAGGGCTGCATTTCCACCACTTTGGGGTCCACCAAGATGAGGCGCAACTCGTCGGGGCGGAATTTATAGAGCATGGAGAGTATCATGCTGTTAACACACACGGATTTACCGGAGCCCGTGGTACCGGCTACCAAGGTATGGGGCATGGCTGCCAAATCACCGATAACGGGGTTGCCGTATACGTCTTTACCCAAAGCAACGGGAATACGCAGTTTGGGGGAGTGGAAAGCCTCGCTCTGCAAAAGTTCGCGCAGGAACACCGGGGCTTTGGTGGCGTTCTCCAGCTCGATACCGATGGTGTTTTTGCCGGGAATGGGGGCCAGTATGTTGATGGATTTTGCCCGCGCTGCCAGTTTGAGGTTGTTTTCCAAATTAGTAATGCGCTTGAGGTGAAGCCCTTGGGGCGGGTAGAACTCGTAGCGGGTGATACTGGGACCGCGGGTGATATCCCCCGGCTCTACCTTGATTTTGAAGGTGGCAAGCGTATCCATAATGCATTGTTGCGTTTCGCGCATCTCTGCTTCGGCGGCTTCGCTGTCCTCGTCTGCCATGGGTACAAAGTTGAGCATGTCGTACGGGGGCAGCGGGTAGTCCTCTAAATGGGTGCGGGTGTCCTCCGGCAACGTTGCAGGGCGGCGTGCGCTTTCTTCTGCATGTGCAGCCGGGGGGGCCTGCGGTTGGGGTGTAGCAGTAGGGGGCGGTGTCGGCTTGTAAGTAGGTGCCGGGCGGGGGGCGGGTAGAGGCAGGCCGCTGCCGGGGCGGCGTGCGGGCACTTGGCGCGGCGGTGCTACCTGCTGGGCCCCGGTGGGGTCCTCTTCCTCTTCATCTTCATCGTCATCCTCTACCGGTTGGTGGAGGTGGCGCTTCATATCGTTGAGAACGCGCGGATTTACCGGCACTTGAGCTGCGGCTTGCGGGGCTGCTGCGGGGGTGGGGGCATAATGGCGCTCTATGGTTTCTTCGATAGGGCGCAGAAGATCCAGCAAATTATCGCCTGTGCTGAATTGTTGTTGCGGTCTGCGGGCACGCCCGGTGGGGGGCTGCTGCACCACGGGGCGGCTTGCAATTTTAGAATCCGTTGCCGTTACATGCTCATCCATGGGCAGGGGTGGTGCATCGATGTCCGGCAACTTACGCGGTTGCCAAACCGGTTCCGGTTCCGGCTCCGGCTCGGGGGCGGGTGCAGGTGCCGGTGCAGGTGCAGGGGCAGGGCGAAGAGCCGGAGGCTCTTGGCGAGCTGCCGGGATGGGTGCAGGTTGCGGGGCGGGGGTAGGTGTATACGGCCGCAGTGGGGGCGGTGCAGTTTGGATAACCGGTTGCTGCTGCATAGCTGTTGCCGCAGCCTGTTGTTGCGCTGTAATAGCGGGGGAAAGGGGGCGTGCCTGCGGTTGTGCGGCCGGGTAGGCGGGGCGTGCCTGCGGAAGCGGGGCTGCCCCGGGTTGTGGGTAGTCCGTTGTAGCCGGGTGGGGTTCTGCGCCGTAATCTGCTTTCCAGTCGCCGGGCTCTTCTTCCTCTTCCGGGTGGGTGGGGGCAGTTGGTTTGCGAGTAGCCGGGGTGCGGCGTATCAAGCGCCAAAGGGCAACACATCCGGCAGCAATGCCGCATGCCAGGGCTTTGCCGTCTTTTGCCGCTTGGCAAGCCAGTGCTTGGGGGCGCACTCGGGAGAATATCACCAATGCCGTGCCATGCAACAACACGGCCAGTACGGCGGCTATCATCCCGCCCGTCAGCTTGGCTAATACACAACTGCCCAGCAGGTCTCCTATGCCGCCACCGGCAGATTTTAGTGCCAGCTCCTGCTTCCATTCCTGCAAAAACCACTCTTGTAAATCAAAAAAAATGCAAGCGCACAGCACCATCACGCCCAAGGTAATCCATTGTTTGGTGCGGGATATATGCGGGGCTGCCACCATGCCTGCACTTACCCATGCGGAGAGCAATACGGCATACAGCGCACCACCACCCAACAACGCTTGCAATAATCCGGCAACATATAAGCCCGGCACCCCCATGTAATTGCTGCATGGTACGGCTTCGGCGGCTTCGTGTCCTGCCGGGTTCAAAAACGCCCAGCCCATTTCGGCTTGGTTGTAGCTTAACAGCCCTGCGGCAGAAAACAGGCAAAATACAACCAGCCCGATTCCGATGTAGCGCGGAAGTCGGGTGGCCGGTGGTGTGGCTGAGGCGGTGGTTGCGATGTTGTCTGAGTCGGGATTCATGGCGTGCGCCCCGCCAGCATACTCCTTTGCGCTGTTTTCTTCAAGCTAAAATTGCGTTCTATTTTTGCACATGCGCGCGCGCAAGAGACACTGTGCCATTTTCAGGCTCTTTTGCCGATAAATCGAAGGTGTCTTTTACCTTCTTTGTGTGTTTTTTTGCCCTTTTGCATCAAATTTGTGTTGACTCAAACGCGTATCGGGGGTAGAATACCCCTGCCTTGCTGGGCCGGGTGGCTTGGCGGGAAAATCAACCAACTAAAAGAATATATCTTACTATTATGGCTAAATACGCTATTAACGGTTTCGGACGCATCGGCCGCAACGTGCTCCGCGCCATGTCCCAGACCGAGCTCGAGAAGGTTGTTGCCATCCACGACCTTACCCCCATTGCTACCACCGCTCACCTGCTTAAGTATGACTCCACGCAGGGCAAGTTCAACGGCACCATCGAAATCGACGGTGATAACCTCGTTGTAAACGGCCACGCCATCAAGATTGTTGGCGGTATGCTGGGTCCGGATCAGCTTCCCTGGGCAGAGCTGGGTGTTGACGTTGTGCTTGAGTCCACCGGTCTCTTCACCGCTCGTGAGAAGGCTGAGGGTCACATCAAGGCCGGTGCTAAGAAAGTTCTTATCTCCGCTCCCGCCAAGAACCCCGACCTTACGTTCTGCATCGGCATCAACGACAACGAGTACGATGCCGAGAAGCACAACATCGTCTCCAACGCTTCCTGCACCACCAACTGCCTTTCCCCCATGGTTAAGGTTCTTAACGACAAGTGGGGCATCGAGAAGGGCATGATGAGCACCATCCACTCCTACACCAACGACCAGCGCATCCTTGACCTCCCGCACAGCGATCCCCGCCGTATGCGCGCTGCTGCTATCAACATCATCCCCACCACCACAGGTGCTGCCAAGGCCATCGGTGAGGTGATTCCCCAGCTCAAGGGCCTGCTCAACGGTGCTTCTTTCCGCGTTCCCACCCCCACCGGTTCTCTTACCGACTTCGTGGCCGTGCTTAAGAGCGACGTAACCGTAGAGGAAGTTAACGCTGCCATGAAGGAAGCTGCCGAGGGTCCGCTCAAGGGCATCCTTGAGTACTCCGAAGAGGCTCTCGTTCTTCAAGACATCGTTTCCAACCCCCACTCCTGCATCTTTGACGCCGGCTTCACCTACGTTGTTGGCGGTAACATGGTTAAGGTTTGCGGCTGGTACGACAACGAATGGGGTTACTCCAATCGTGCCGCTGAGGCTATGAAGAAGCTGGGCGACTCCATCGCCTAAGTCCTTCTCAGCTTAAGCTGAGCAATATTTCCTGTGGGTGCGTGGTTTGCCACGCACCTGCATTTTTTTGGGTTCCGAGGAATGATGTTGCCGGGCTGGATGCCCGCTACATCGGTTTGCGTGGGTTTGATTTGTACCAACGGCTGGCGTGTGATATTGAGGCGCGTATAGGGTTGGATGGGGCAGGTAGATTGTACGGTCTGTTTCCGTGCGGTGTGATAGGGTTATTAAGCTCAATAAAATTATGTCAATCAAGTAAATACAACTAAACCCGCCTAATAGGCGGGTTTTGTGAAGTACCAGCTGTGGGACTCGAACCCACACTCTTTCGAACTCGATTTTGAGTCGAGCGCGTCTACCAATTCCGCCAAGCTGGCATTTGAACGGTCGGTGTGCAGATATTAAATCAAAATAGAGGAGAAATGTCAAGCCGAAATTGAAAAATAATGCAAAAAAATTAAGCGAAGCTTCACATGCGTGCATATTTTGTTTTGAACTCAAAAATTACTTGAAATGAAATGGAAAATATGGTAGACAATAGTCCGTAGTTATGGCCGAGAGGCCATTTCATTTAATTTTAATTATTTTATTGATACACATGAACAAGTGTTTTTTTATAACAGCAGTTATGGCTCCGGCTATGTGCTTGGTGTCTTGCTCAGACCCTCAGGAAGCTGCTCAAGGGCAGGTAGAGGACTTTTTGGAAGATGTAGCCCGTGTGGTGCATCGAAGCGAAGGCGATAGTCTCGAAGAGTTTGTTGATAATTTGCATGGTTGCGTATGCGGAGAAGCCCCCGGTTTGGTGGATGATTTGTTGGAGTTGACAGATGCAGAACGTAAGGCCGTGTTGCGCGGTGTGATTAAATCCGAGTCTTTGCGTACGTTCATCAAGCGCGTTGCACAAGGTGCTATTGCCCGTGGTATTGATGATAAAGCTTTAATTAAGGCTTGTATGCAGGCTGGGAATGGCGAGGATGTTGCCGAGCAATTTAATGCCATAGATAAGGTGGTGTCGCATGAGACCCGTATTCAGATGGTGGAGATAGCTGCTGCCTTTGGCAAAATTGGTGTAGCTATGGGCTTGGATGACGAAGAGATTGTGACGGCTGCATTGCCTGCCTTGTTGGAGGTGGCAGAGGAGTACGGTATGTCCCCCTCCGGGTTGCGGCATTTGGACCGTGCATTATAATAAAATATAATAGATTGATAGAGATATGAATAAGTTGTTTTATGCTGCATTAGCCGCTGTGCCGGCTATTTGTGTCACGTCTTGCTCGGATCCGTCAGAATCTGCCAGCTCCGATGTGGAATCTTTGTTGGATGACGTTAAGGCTTGCATTAAGGAGAATGAGAGTGCTACGGATGAGGAGCTCATTGAGGCTTTGCATGATTGTGTTGTGCCGAAGCTTGAGTCTATTACGTCAGCTGTTGAGGATATGGATTCTGATGCCAAGTTTGAGTTCCTGAAGAAGTATCACTTGGAAGAAAATGCGTCGATTAAGTCTTTGCAGAAGGTTGTAAAGGAAGAAATGAAACGCCGTTTTGATACTCGAAGCGATTTTCGTGTTTGGCAAAAGTTGCCGAAGGGTGCAAAGGTTCAGATTATCGAAATGGGTGAGGCCTTTGCTAAGCTTGGCGTCACTGTGATGGGAGACGCCAAGGTGCTGAAGCAACAAGAAGAATACTGGCGCAAAAAGAGCGAGGAAATGAGGGCACGCTGGGAGGCAGAGAGTAAAGCCGAGGAGGCTCGCCACCAAGAAGAAATGGAAAAGGCTCGTAAATCCGGTGGCTATTATTATTGATTGGCACCGTTAAACGTGTTTTGCAGCCGTACCGGAGCATGATTCGGTACGGCTGCTTTGTATCTGCATGCTTATTGGCCGGAGCGCAGAGCTGTTGCCCAATTGGGCGAATGGTGCAAGGTGCGGTTGAGGGCAATGAGGTCCACCGAGTTGGCATGCAGCATACGGAGAAGGCCGTTGAAAAGGTGGCTTTGGGGGGTGGCGCTGCCGATGTTGCCGGTGCAGATGGTGGGTTTGCCGGTAAGCAGCCGCACCCATGCTGCAAGTGTAAGCGGGTTGCCCGGTAAGGCAGGGCGGGCAAAGTGGGTGGCCGAGCAGTGAAAAACGTCTGCACCGGCATCGCAGAGCATGTGTAGCAGCTCGGCAAGCTCGTGCGCATTTTGTGTTAATGCGGGGGTGTCTTGCCCGCTTTTCCATTGCGAAAATTTGAAGATGATGGGGAAGTTGCGCCCCACGGCCTTGCGTGTAGCTTGGATAACTTGGCAGGCAAATCGTGCGCGCGCTGGGAGGCTGCCGCCGTATTCATCGGGGCGGTGGTTGGTGTCCGGCCATAAAAATTGCTCGATCAGGAAACCGCCGTTGCCTTGGATTTCCACGGCATCAAATCCGATTGCGCGAGCATTGGCGGCAGCTGTGCCAAA
This sequence comes from Akkermansiaceae bacterium, assembly GCA_015062015.1. Lineage (GTDB taxonomy): Bacteria > Verrucomicrobiota > Verrucomicrobiia > Verrucomicrobiales > Akkermansiaceae > Akkermansia. The sequence goes on from SUVM01000016.1 coordinate 17,772, forward strand.
GGCAGTTGAGATGTCTGCCATGGCTTGTTTGGAGAGGGGGACTCCTTCTTTTCGGAGGCTGATGGGGTTGATGCCGGAGGGGGAAACGGCACGGTTTTGCGGTTGGTGTGCCATGCCGGCGTGGTATAGGCGCGCGGCTATTTTGCAACCAACTGAGTGTGTAGCGCGGCATACGTTTTTCCACAGGCGCAGGGATTTACCATCGCCCAAAACGGCAGCTTGCTCGGTGGTGCCGGCAGCCGGGGTGTTGACGGCAAGCCCCTCGGTAATGACTAAGGCGATGTCGTGTAGGGCGCGCTGCCGGTAGTATTGGGCGGCGTGGTCGGGGGCTTTTGTTGTGGCGCTTGTTTGCGGTTCTGTTGTGCTCATGACGACGCGGCCGCGTAATGGTAATTTGCGGTGCAAAAAGGGGCGAAACAGTATTTCTAGCTCTCGCAGTGCAGGAACGAGTGGTGTGTTCATGCCTGCTACATTAGCACATCTTTGTCTGTATGCAAGGAGTTAGAAAAACTTTTAGCGTTAATGTGCTAAACTTAAAAAATTAAATACCTAGTACGCAACGTAGCGCAAAGGCTTTGGGGAGGTTTTTTGGGGGGGTGAGTACTTCCGCTTGGGGAACTTGTGCCACAAAGGAGGCTTTGGGGTTTACCAGTACGGCACGGCTGCAAATGGAGAGCATGGGGAGGTCTGCCGCGCTGTCTGTATAGCCTACATCGGCATGGGTGATGCCAATGCCGGCAAGGCGTATCAATTTATTAGCCCCTTTGTTGTTACCCGGGGGCGGGATGGCGGGCATGAACGGCACGCGCTCGAATGGTTCGGTAGGTGTGCCAATGGTGTGGGTAAAGCCAAGGGCTTGGCCTACGAGGCGGGTCCACCAATCCGGCGAGGCAGAGCAAAGCACGGTGGTATCCCCGGCGGCTTGGTGTGCGCGTAGCTTTGCAAGTACGGGGGGGTAGAGAGCCGGGAGGATTTCTTGTTGCACAAAGTCTTGGCAGAGCTGCTGCAGCTGTTGGGTGGGCATATGCCAGGCATAGGCCAGGAACGCTCGCTTCATGCGCTCTGTGTTAAAGATGCCCAAGGCGCGCAGGATGCCGCATGGGGCAACGGCTGCCAAATAGAGGCGCCGCCAGCCATGCTTTTGTAATACCCGGCGGCAAAAGCGTAGCTGAGAATCCCCCGCAAAGAGGGTTCCATCCATGTCGAACAAGGCTATCATTTGTAATGGCGGTAACGGTTGCGGATTCTCCATTTCCATACCAGCATGATGAGCAACCCCATAATGGCTCCGCCCAAGTGGCCGGCCTCTCCCCCGGCGTTATGCCCGTTGGCTAAGATGACGACTGTTGCTATGCCGAGGATGATGAGCGCAAAGCTGCGCATGGTGAGGGTTACCGGCGGAAACAGTAGGCTGATGCGGGCATCCGGGTATAAAAAGGCTGTGGCTATCATAACCCCGTAGATGGAGCCGCTGGCCCCTACCATGCCTATATAGGGCCAGAATATGCCGTGCAACAGCCAGCACCCCAGCAGGGATGAAAACAGGGCGGCGGCAGCCCCGCATACCAAGTAAAAGACCAAAAAACGCCGTGGCCCCATTATTTGCTCAATTGCGGGGCCAAAGAAGTAGAGCGCCCACATGTTAAAGATGAGGTGCCCTATGTTGGCGTGTAAAAATTGGTAGAAGATGATGCGCCAAATCTCGCCCTCTGTAAAGCAGGTGTACCAAGAGTAAAAACCGATTTGGGTAAGGTAGGGCTCATATTTGCCCGGGGCAATTTCCACCTGCCGTACAATGCCGACTAAGTAGACGACAATGCAGATGATAATGAGTGCTTTTGTAACAGTTAATTGATTGCGTTCCATGATGTGTGGTTTTGAAAGGTCAGACACCACAGGTTGGCGTTTTGTTCATCATTCCTGCATGTTGACGGGCGGATTCAGCTTAGCCCCCATGGCGGTAATCTCTTCATAGGTCAGGATATGCTCGATGAGGCAAGCGGCTTCGTCTGCGCGCTCGGGGGCTAAACCTGCTATTTCCATCATGAAACGGTGCAGGATGTTGTGGGCTCTTATCACACGCGCCGCGTAATGGTGCCCGGCTTCCGTTAATTGAATGGGGGCATATTGGTGGTAGTCTATCAGGCCAGCTTCTGCCAAGCGGCGCATGGCTGCCGTAACGCTGGGTTTTTTAACGCCCAGCATTTGGGCAATATCGCTCACTTGTGCTGCGCCGTGCTGTTGGCACAGCAGCCCAATGGCTTCCAAATAATCTTCTGCGCTGCGGCCTAGCCTTTTGTTGAGTTCCTGTGCCTGTTCTGTCATGATTGCTTTTCCAGTGTTGCCACGCATTCTAGGTGTTTGGTTTGCGGGAAGAGGTCGAACGGTTGTACTTCTACCACTTTGTAGCCGGCTTTGTCGAACTCTGCCAAGTCGCGGATTTGGGTGGCCGGGTTGCAAGAGACGTAGACAACGCGTTTGGGGGCAAAGGCAAAGAGCTGGTTGAGGAAGACGAGGTCGCATCCTTTGCGCGGGGGGTCTATGACAACGGCTGTTTCGTCTGCGGGGAAGTCCACCTGCTCAAAGATGGCTTCTGCACTGGCGGCTAAAAATGATGCGTGTTCTATACCGTTGCTGCGGGCATTGGCGCGTGCCCAGTCGGCACTGGTTTCGCTTACTTCCACCCCCAGAACTTTTTCAAATCGGTGAGCCAGAGAAAGAGCAAAGAGCCCGCTGCCGCAGTAGGCATCCACCAAGTAGCGCGCGCCGCCGGCACAGGCTTGTGCGGCAACGTAGCCGGTGAAAGCGGGGAGGATGTAGGGGTTGTTTTGGAAGAAATCGCCGGCCAGAAAGTTGAAGGTGAGCTCGCCCACATGCTCGGTGCAAATGGCGTTGTTGTTGGTTATAACGCTGCCCTCGCTCACGCGCATCAGGATGGTGGCCCCGCGTTTGTATTGAGCTGCCGCTTGGTGTACGGATTTGCGCACCAAAGGCAGGGCCTCGTTGAGCGGCTGCATGGCAATGGGGCATTGCCGTATATCGCACACTTCGCTTCGAGAGCCGACTTTCAGGAAACCGATATTACCGATTTTGGCATCTTTGGGTTTGTGGAAGTGCGGGGTGATTTTGCTGCGATAGCCGTAGGTAACAGGGGAGGGAATTGCCGGTTTTACAGGGAGTTGTAAGCCTGCTTGCAGGCGCAATAAATCTGCCACCTGCTCGGTTTTCCATTTCAATTGGGCTTCGTAGTTAAGGTGTTGGTATTGGCAGCCGCCGCAGTAGCCGAATACCGGGCATTGCGGCTGTACGCGCTCCGGGGAGGGGGTAAGCACCTCTACCAAGTCTGCACAAGAGCAATTTTTGTCGTTACGGTATACCCGGGCACGCACGCGTTCGCCCGGCAGGGTATAGGGCACAAATACCACCCAATTATCGACGCGGCCCACACCGTCTCCTTGGTTGGAGAGGTTTTCAATCGTCAGCTCGATTTCCTGATGGTACGCAAAGGGTACCGGCACAAACTTGCGAGGTGGTGCGGAGGGGGTGTTGTGGCTCATAAACCGTTGTGGTTGTTGCTTTGCCCGTTGACATCCAGCGGCAATTTGGTGGGCAGTGCGGGGGAGCGCAGCCCATGCTGCTCTGCAGAGTTGGGGGTTATGGCTTTTGCTTCGCCGGTGCTGGCAGCTTCCTCGGGCGGGGCAAATTTACCTAAGCGCAAGCCGCTGCGGCCGGGGATGCCGGAGCCGGTAGTTGTTGGCAGGGCTGCGGGTTCTTCTTGCGTGGGGAAGAGCGGTTGTACGAGAGCCGGGGTGGCTGTTTCCGGCTGTTGAAGCAGCTCTGCAGCAGTGGTTTGTTGCTCTTGTGTTGGGGCTACATTGCCTTCTTTTTGCGTTGGTGTTGAGCTTGCTTTCTCTGTGGCATTGCCGGCAGAGGCGGTATTTTGCTCTATTGCTTCTTTCCCTTGTTGAGAAACGGAGGAGCAGGCGCACATTAAACTCGTTGCCAAAGCGGCTGCTGTCAATGTTATTTTCTTCATGCCCCTATCCTAACATGTTCTGCGTTCTGCTGCAAGCCTAAATCATGGCCTTGCGGCATCATTTTGTATCATGTGTGCTCTGGGTGTTTTTTTGTTTTGTGGTTCTTGGCTTTCTTGATGCAGATAAAATTACCTAGGTTCGGAAATTATGTCAGGAAAAATGCAACTTTTAACATGAATTGTCTTGACATTATGCAAGAATCGGGTAAACTCTCCCCCACCAAAACGAAAAACCACATACTGATTTTTACTTATGGCACACACACAGTCCGCTAAGAAGCGCATTCGCCAGACAATCGCTCGCACCGCGATTAACCGTTCCGTTATGTCCCGCGTTCGCACCCTTCGCAAGAAGGTTGCCGAGGCCGTTACCGGTCAGGACAAAGAGGCCGCTGTAACTGCTTACAACGTATTCGCCTCCGCTATCGACAAGGCCGCCAAGAAGGGCATTGTACCCGCCAACCGCGCCGCTAACTACAAGAGCAAGGCCGCTAAGGCTGTGGCTACCATCGCCTGAGTTCCCTTTCAGGTTTTTCCGTTTTCAGCGGGATATCGATTGACGAATCGGTATCCCGCTGTTTGGTGTTTATCAAGCAAAGTATCCCCACGCAGAGAAAGCCTCCCCCCCCCTGTGCGGCAAAACGCCTACCCGGCAGAGGGCTTGGTGCGGGGGAGTGCGCTTTTTGAGATAAGGGATAGAAACAGCAAGCGGGCACACCCGCTCCGGATGCACCCGCTTGTATAAATGATGGCTTTTTTGAATCGCTGTGCCGCGCTTATTGCTTATCTGCGAGTTCTCGCAGTTTTTTTGCAACATTTTTACCGGCCTGTTGCACGTCTTGGGTTGCGATTACCTCTTGCATCATCATATTTTCGAGATTGATTTCTTTTTTCAGAAGCTTAAGCAGTAAAGTTTCTTCGCCTATGGGAGAATCGAAAAGAATAGCCGCATTGGGGTGCCGCAGGTTGATAGCGTCTATGTCTGCTTGGTGTTTTTTGCGGATATCAAGCATCGAATCGGCTATTTTCTGTTCGTAACTCATCAGCTCATCACTGTTTTGAGGTAGTGGTATGGCGGTCAGCTCTTTGATGTCGTCAATCATTTTGCGCTGGATGGGCTTCAAGGCATCGTTGTAGTCTGCGTATTCATCGCTCAAGTCGGAGTAGTCCGTGTCGATAGCTTTTTCCAGCATGCTGCTGACGGCATGCATGGGGTTTTGTGCCATTTTCGGCACTGCGTCAAAAAAGTCGCGTGAATGACGGGGAGGTTAGCTGCCTGAGTTTGAGGCGGAGATAATCAACGGAAGGTAGTCCTCGGGTTTTGAGTTGGATGCGGGCAATCATCGAGTTCATC
>SUVM01000017.1 GCA_015062015.1 Akkermansiaceae bacterium
AAAGTTAAGGTAAACGTAACCGGGTACAGCTTACGCTCCTGCACATACTTTTTGCCGTTACGCACCTCTTCCACCTTCTCCGTGGGCACAAGCGGCTCACTTTGCAAAAGCGCAGCCATCTCTTCATCTTCCATGAAGAGACGCTTGAGATTTTCTACGGCGCGGCGCTCTTTGTTAGAGAGCACATGGAGGGCGTACCACTGGTCCTTGGGGGCAGGAACGGGTCTTGCACTGATAGCGGATTTTCTTTCGAGCGGGCGAGACATATCGTGCAGCTGGTGGGGAAAATGTTTCGGTTGCAGAGGCGCTGGTATCAGTTCACGGAACCGCCGGACAACCATGCCACGGCACCGGATACCACGTTGTGCATTATCAAATCAAAGAAAGCAACATATCCACCCAACAGAACCATAGCAATCAGGACGGTTACTGTGGATGTCCATAACTCGCGATACTTTTTGAACCCGGTCACTTTGGGATCACTTTCCCACGGCCAGGAGCACTTCTTGAGCTCCGACTTAACACTGGAAATATACTGGGAAATCTTTTTGAACATTGCCGATTGGAGTTATGATTATTTTTTGAGACAAAAAAAGAGGAAGGTCAGCAGGGTATGAGAGACTCGAACTCCCAACACGCGGTTTTGGAGACCGCTGCTCTACCAATTGAGCTAATACCCTTTTACCTTGCTCTGTTTTGTGCCATCCGGGGAGCGCCCGCCTTTGTTACCTCGGGCGCTCCCTTTTTTGGCGTTTGGTGCCTTGCGGGAGGGCAAGGCACCCAATTGATGATTTTTCGGTAAGACCCGAGATTAGGCCTTGATCTTGGCAACCTTACCGGCGCCAACGGTGCGACCACCTTCGCGGATAGCGAAACGCATACCCTCTTCCATGGCCACCGGAGTGATGAGCTCTACGTCGATCGTTACGTTATCGCCGGGCATCACCATGTCAACACCTTCCTGAAGGGTTACGGTGCCGGTCACGTCCGTCGTGCGGAAGTAGAACTGCGGGCGATACTTGGTGAAGAACGGGGTGTGACGACCACCTTCTTCCTTGGAAAGTACGTATACAGCAGCCTCGAACTCGGTGTGGGGAGTTACAGAACCCGGCTTGGCGATAACCTGACCGCGAACGATGTCTTCCTTCTTGATACCGCGAAGGAGCAGACCCACGTTGTCACCGGCTTCACCCTTATCGAGGAGCTTGCGGAACATTTCGATGTCGGTTACAGAAGTCTTCTGAGTCGGGCGGATACCAACGATTTCAACTTCTTCCATCTTGTTGATGATACCGCGCTCGATACGACCGGTAGCAACCGTACCACGGCCGGAGATAGAGAACACGTCTTCAACGGGCATAAGGAAGGGCTTCTCGGTCGGACGCTCGGGGGTGGGGATGTACTCGTCAACAGCAGCCATGAGCTCGAGAATCTTAGCGGAGTACTCAGGATCACCCTCGAGAGCCTTAACAGCAGAACCCATCACGATCGGAATGTCGTCGCCCGGGAATTCGTAAGAGGAAAGGAGGTCACGAATCTCCATCTCCACAAGCTCAGCGAGCTCGGGGTCAGCAAGATCCATCTTGTTCATGAACACAACGATGTAGGGAACACCTACCTGACGAGCAAGCAAGATGTGCTCGCGAGTCTGCGGCATAGGACCGTCAGCGGCGGAAACTACAAGGATAGCACCGTCCATCTGAGCGGCACCGGTAATCATGTTCTTAACGTAGTCAGCGTGACCGGGGCAGTCAACGTGAGCGTAGTGGCGATTCTCTGTCTCGTACTCAACGTGAGCAGTAGAAATGGTGATACCACGCTCGCGCTCCTCGGGAGCGCCGTCGATTTGGTCGTAAGCTTTGAATTCAGCCTTACCCTGCTCTGCAAGAACCTTGGTAATTGCAGCGGTAAGGGAAGTCTTGCCATGGTCAACGTGACCGATTGTACCCACGTTCACGTGGGGTTTGGTGCGCTGGAATGCTTCTTTGGCCATAATTAAAAATAATGATTAGTTTGGGCTGCTTTTATTCTTGCATGAGCCGGAAACAAGCTTCTGGCGGGATTTGAACCCGCGACCTCATCCTTACCAAGGATGCGCTCTACCCCTGAGCTACAGAAGCGTTTTGGGCTCCAGATTGTCCCCACTGGGGACGTAAAGCACGGAGAGCTTACCATTTTTTCGCACACAGGTCAAGCTTTATTCGTGATTTTTTTCAACTTTTTTTCATTATTTTTATAACCCTCTGATAATCAGGTAGGCTAAAAGATAGATTTTCGGATTGCAAAAGTCTTTTGGTAGAGGCAGAGTAAAGGCCTATGAAGAAAATCGCATTATTCAGTGCCATTGCTCTGTGCAGCACCGCTGCTATAGGAGCAGAAAGTAACGACAAAGCCAAAAACGCACAGGCAGAGGCAGACAAAGCCTGTTGCGAGGCCAAGTGCAACGCCCAAAACGCATGTGGCGACGAGGAATGCTGGTTGGATGTGGAAACCATTACCGTAGAAGCCGCCAATGGCGACCCCATTGCACAATACACCATTGCCTGGCTTACGGATAACGGCGTAAACAACGTACCGCAAGACCCCGACAAGGCTAAGGAAATGTACTCTAAGGCCTTACCGGGCTTAGAGAAGGCAGCCGAGGCGGGAGATGCCTCTGCCTGCTGCGCTTTGGCCAACATGTATGCCTATGGCAAAGGGGTGGAAAAAGACGAGGCCAAGGCCAAAGCATGGATGGAACGCTGCAAGCAAATCATGAAGGAGAAAAAGGATGCAGCTGCAGATAAAGCCGCCCCGGCCCCTGCCCCTGCCGCCAAGTAATCCGCGCAACCCGCAAGGTTGAATTGAAACCCACCCCTGCCCCGCTCTGCGCGGCAGGGGTTCTTGCAGGTGCAGGCGGGCAGAGGGCACGCGGCTGCGCCTCATCTCTTTTCTGCATACAGCACCTGCTGCAAATACAAGCCGCCGGCCGGGGCACAATGGCGCGTTTTATCGCCATTGGGATTTGCCAACATCTCTCGCAGCGCAGAGAGCTGCATTTTTCCGGCAGCAACTTTTTGCGCCGTACCGGTAAGCAAACGCACCATGCGGTACATAAAGCCGTTGCCGTGATAACGGAGGCGCAACAAATGCCCGCCCTGCTCCTCTGCTACCGTAGCACTGTAAATGGTGCGCACAAAGTAATCTGCAGGCGGCTCGGCCGGCTCGTTGCCGCGCTTGGCGGCAAAACGCCGAAAATCGTGCTCGCCGGTATACACCAGCAAGGCCTGCCTCAGCAGCCCGATATCCATACCATGCGGGCAGTGCCATACGCGCCCGCAGTCAAACGGGCTGAGCACTTTCTCCGTGCTCAGCACATATTCATATACCTTCCCTATGGCACTGAAACGCGCATGAAACCCCGGCGCTGCCGGTGCCGCCTGCAATACGCGTATCGACGCCGGCAAATGCGCATTAAGCGCAGCCACCCAATTCTCCGGGCTCAGGCGGCAGGCAGCCGGCACATCTGCATGAAAACACTGCGCACAAGCATGCACCCCGGCATCTGTTCTCCCGGAGCCGCAAATACGCGTCGGTTGCCGCAAAATGGCAGCAAATGCCGCCTCTATGGTATCTTGCACGGTTACACCACCGGCTTGGCTTTGCCAGCCTCGCCACGGTGTACCGTCATAGGCACAAAGAAATTGAAACCTTACCGTCATAGCTTACACAAAGAAGGCCGCAACCACTATGCTACGGGTTGCGGCCGAATATTGAAAACGATGGAATGACGTTACAGCCCGAAATCGAAATCGGAGCCTAAGTCGTCTCCGGCATCATCGGTGCTTTCCTCGCCGGAGGAAGAATCTTCGTCCTCAGACGTCTCTTCCTCATCGGCAGCCACATCCTCATCGGCAGCCACATCCTCATCGGAGGCGGGTTCCTCGTCAGCGGCGGGTTCTTCGTCAGCGGCGGGTTCCTCGTCAGCGGCGGGTTCCTCGTCAGAGGCTGGTTCTTCGTCAGCGGCTGCAGGTTCCTCGTCAGCGGCGGGTTCTTCATCCGTATCGGTTTCTTCATCGGAAGATGTGGTATCCTCATCGCCGAAATCGATGCTATCGTCGGAGGAAGATGTATCTGCCTCGTCAGCGGATTCGCCATCCGTTTCATCACCGGATTCCGTATCCTCTGCAGGTGTCTCGGTGTCAGCATCTGCGGGGGCTTCGCCTTCTGCGGTTGCCTCCTCTGCACCCTCACCCTCAGCCGGGGCGGCAGTCTTCACCTCTGCAACTTCGGGGGTGGCAATCACGTCGCCATCACCATCAAACTTAAACATGGTTTTATCCGGTTGCTCGCGAATCTTAAGCGCGGCAGCCAAAGCATCGCTGCCATAGCAGGATTTGATACCATCCGGCAATTTGCTGGACGGATCGCTCTCAAAATCGGAGTTTTCCTTATTGACTTGGACGTATTTGGTACCGGCCGCAACATCGGCAGCAGTGGTGCTGCGCTGCATTTTACCGGCATCCTCGCCTTCCTTAATATTAGCACCTACAAGCTGCATCAGCTTGTTGCGGTCAATCTCACGGTCATCGCCCTCCAACAAGCGCGTCTCAGTATCGCGGCCGGCACCGGGGTAACTGGCCTGCACGCGTGCAATCTGGTCCGCAAGAGCAATAAGGGCTTTGGTATATTCTGCACCATCCCCGGCAGCACCGGCACTGTTTGCCAAGGAAGAGGAGCCAAGAGCCACAGGGCGACCGGCAGCTTTTTGCCAGCGCTTCATCAATGCTTCAACGCGCGGGGCTGCGGCTTCTGCAGTGTCATAGTCTACAACGCCTTCGAGCGTCTCTGTAAGCTGTTCTACCAGCTGCAGACAGGATGTCTCTTCTTTCTGGCAAGACGTCATCGTTGCTACTGCCACAAGAGCACAGGTCGGTATGAGGAGAAAATGTTTCATGGAGGAATAAGATATGCTACGTTTTAAAATTAGCAGGATTTTACGCACATGTCAAGGTAAAGTGTGCTGTTTCCCGTAAAAAAGTATCGTTAACTATCAGTTTAGGCGGCAAGGCGGCTCAATTTCCCCCAAAAAGCGTAAATGCCGCGGTTTTAACTCCCAACTTGTTGAGTACATACAAAACGTCCGGAAAGTGCTGATGCTTCGCTTCGCCGGTAACGCGCAAAGTAAACGCGCACACCAATTCCCAAAGCTTCATCACCGGGTGCAGAGGCTCTTTCGGTGCATGGCAATTCCATATACTTCCACTCCGTATCTGCCAAACTGAACTCGGGCTCTACAACGCCTCTTCTACCGAAGCAGGGCAAGCGAAAGAAACCGCTTTTTTATCATCGCAGGAGCTCAGAAAAGCACAACTTGCCATGGCAAAAAGTGCAGCCGCTTTCATCACAAAACAAATTATTGCGGGTTGGGTAAAATCCCTTCGTAAATGCCCATGGTTCGGTTTTCAATCGGGGTGGCGTTGACCCAACGCTTATAAAGCTCCACCGGGCCGGCTCCGCCTATAATTGCATAGGCATAACCCAAGGCGTACATTTGTTCAAAAGCGGTAATCATAAGGGCTTTGCCTACGCCACAACCACGCGCTGCCTCAGATACACCCATGGGGCCGATAAAACCCTTAGCGGTGGCATCTATACAAGCAAAGCCGATAATGGCGGCATCTTTCACAGCCACAAAACAACCGGAAGGCTGGTGAGCCATGGCAACGCGGCACTCGCAAACCCAGCGCGTGCTGAAATGGCGGCCTACCCAATCCTCTAAAATATGTGCTTCAAACGGGTGGCAACGCCGAATGGTAATACCCTGCTCTGCTACGGCTTTACGAAGCGGTGCGCCATCCGGCAGCTCGAAAAGCCTCACTAACATGTCTTGCATAATATTAATCAATAAGAAATCATTGTAAAGAAAAAAGGGCGGAGGCTGTTATGCAAGACCTCCGCCCCCCATCTCGGAATTATAAGTGCTGATTATTTAGCCTTGGTGTTGCAGTAAAGCTCTGCAGCGGCGGAAATAATTTTGGATGAGGCGGGGTCCACCCCGTACACGTTCACCAAAATATAAGCCAGAGCAACGGCATCCTGGAAGTTAGGCGTAGCCGCCTTAAACTTGCTGGGAGAGGTCAGTTTGCCGTACTTCTTCACCTCGTCCTGCACGCCGGGCATGGACCACAGCAGGCACTGTGCACGCATCATGGCATCTATGGGCAGCTCCATTTTAGCACCATGGGTGCTCATACCGGCTATGCAATAAGCGTTGACGGCTTTGTTAGCCTTTGCCTTGTTGGCATCGGTAATGGCATGCGCGGCAACTTCCTCCTGCGGCAAAGACCCCTCGTACGCACGACCAATGGCATAATACATCATCCCGTAAACAAAAGGAGTAATGGCCTTGGCATCGTGCTCTTTAAGGTATTTGAGTACGGCTTCCTCAAACTTGTCCGGGGCGGCTGCACCATTTTTGAGGGATGCTCCCAACATCTCCACGGCCTTTATCATGGCTTCGTCTTGCGGAGTCAGGATTTTTTTTACATCCCCCGGGAACTCTTTGGCTACCTGCGCAGCTCCCTCAAAATCCAGCTGGCGCACCGCGCACTCCAGCTCTGCACGGTAGGCACGGATGAAGGGTCCCTCGGGGATACCACGCCAATTAGCCAATTGCTTACGCACGTTGTGCAATTTCTTGCGAGCCGTGGTAAAATCCTCTGCTGCATATTCGCTGAGAGCATCTTGAAGCGCATTCGGAGTCAGCACATAGAATGTGCTGAAGGCTTTATCGATAACTATCTCCACGGTCGTATCAGCATCTTTTTGGCGCATAATCGTCCCGGCTTTGTGGGAAGCGACGATATGCCCCATAGCTTTAGGTTTATCGGTTTTACCCTTTTGCACAGCCATGGCCGTGAGGGTGGGCTTTTTATCCTCCTGAGCCAAGGCAGAGATGCCTAACCCCAAGCCGGTAAGAAGTGCAACGGATACAATGTTACGAATGTTCATTTTATGTAAAAAAGTGGTTAAGATTCATTACTTGGCGAACTTGGCACGCTGAGCGGCTTCGGCAGCGGTTTCGGCCTTGACCTTCGGGTCGGACTTGAGGGCGTTAACGTCTGCCTCTACGTTTTGGAAGGCTTCCTTATCTTCGGTCGACATTTTATCAAAATTGCCCTTAAGCATGTTTACATACGCATCGCCTCGGCTCCAAGCGGTCCACTTATCGCCATGCTTATGAACACCGTTACCGGCATACTCGTAACCACCTTTATCGCGAGCAGCCAACAAGCGCATCATATTGCGGCAGGCCGGGGCAGACACGCTGACCTTACCCACATTGCTGCGGTAAAGGTTGAAGTATGTGGTGATAGCTTCGTCGATCTTGCCGGTGTTCTCCAACGCTTCGGCACGCCACATCGTGGCGTTGCGAGCCTCGTTGGTGCCGGATGCCCCCTTGAGGTACCCCTCGGAGTACTTGAGCAGCAGCTGCCAGTTTCTGGACTTATAGGCAGCCTCCACCTTACCGTAGAGAGCTTCGGCAAGCACCTTGCGGTCCGTACCGTGCTCGGCCAAATAATCATACAATTTATCGGCCTCGGCTGTATTGCCGCTACCCGCCAAGGCTTTAGCCTTACCCAAGCGGTTCCAGTCGGTATCTTTACCACCACGCTCGATGGCGGCATCGAAATAGCCCATGGATTTATCGTAACGGCGTTCGTTCAACAGGGCAGAGCCCACTTCGTAGCAGCCTTTGTTGTAGATCACGGCCGGCTCGTACTTGTCTGCCAGCTTCACAAACTCCGCTTGGCGCTTAGCGGCATCTTTGGCGTTTTCGTTATTCACTTTCTCGATATCCAGTGCAGCCTGGGTGAAGAGGTCGTCTGCAGGAATAGCTTTTTGCATTGTCGCAATCTCTGAGAGCTTGTCCTGAGAGGCAGCCAAGAGGTGTGCTATCGTTTCCGGGACGTCCGGGTTAATCTTACCGGCTTTGTGAGCCACAGCAGATTCGCGGGCGATAATGGTTCTCGTTCTGGCAACAGCATCGTCGTAACGCTTCTTAAGGTTCTTGTCGGCAGACTTAGCAAAGCCCTTTACCGTACCCAGCTCCAAACGGCACATCTGGAGGGCGTAGCGGTTGGTCTCCATATCTTTATCCACCTTCTCCCAGAAGTCGGCATAGCTTTGGTCACGCAACGCTTCGCGCGCTTTCTTAGCCTCGGGGGTCTTCTCTGCTACTTGATAATTTTGCCAATTGATAGCAATCTTGTTAAGAGCCTCGGCGGCATTAAGCTTACCGGCACCATCCGGGCGTTTCAATGCCACTTCGCAAGCTTTTTGCAGGTACTTAAAGGCCTTGTCAAAGTTATCTTTCTCTTTCAGGTTAAACACCAAGTTAGCCCATACGGTATACATGGTGGCGGTAAGCGCGTGGTCTTGCCCGTTCTCCGTAAACTTGTGAGCCAAGAAGTCCTCGCAATACTTCTTACCATCTGTCATGTTGGCCGCAAGTGCTGCCTCGTCTGCACTCGGGCGTCTCAAGACGGCATTAAGAGCAAAGCTGTACATGTGCGGCAACAGGTTGTCGGTAGGATCGGCATCTTTGTACTGCTTCTCGTAGTTCTCCAATATGGAAAGCAACTTCGTGGTATACTCGGTGCTCTTTGCATCCTTTGCCAAAATCAGGCTGTAGCAGGAACTGGCCATTTGGTAACGCAGTACTCTATCTGCCATCGTCTTCTTCTCCGGGGGCAAGCCCTGAGCGTTGGCATACACGTTGTCTGCCAAAATAGACTCACCCAATGTGATGACATCCGTATATTTTTTCAACGCAAACAACGCGCTGAGTTGGGAAGACATAATCTGCGCATAGTTGGCAGAAGCCTTGTCCAGCTTGGGATTTGCCGCGATTTCCTGACAGTGGGTAATGACGTCCTCCCAGCGTTTCTCCTTCTGTGCCTGCACCATTCGGTTGATGGCTAAGGAGAGAGCGCCGTCCTCGCCAATCTTGGATTTATCGAGCTTAGCCTCTATAGCCAAAGCTGTTTCTTCGTCTCCGGTAGCACGGCAAAGCTGAGCATAAGATTGGCGGAAGCTTTCGCCAAGCTCCTTCGCGGAGCCATCTTTACCCTTTTGCTTCAGGTTGGGGTAGCGATCACACAGGATATGGAAACCACCGCGTGCCAAACGCTGAGAACCGTACTCGTAGGCAATGCTGGCGGCAATCTGTGTGGCAAAAGCATCCAACTGGCTATTATCTTTGATAAGCTTCTCGTAGTTGCTCACCAACTTACGGCAGTTGTCGGAGTTGTACTTGGCACCGCCATTGTCCGTAACGGTAACTTTACCCTCGCCCAACACAGAGCCCATCTGCTGCAAAGCGGCAATCGTTTCGTCCATATTCGGCACCATGCCCAACAATGCCATAGCAGAGCGTGCGCTGTCGTTGGCCTGTTTCATGGCTTGCTTATCCGTCCCCTTTACCAAATTCTCCTTAAACATCTTTTGGCAGTTATTGGCGGGGTTGAAGAAAGCCGTACCGTGGCGGGCCATACGCACAGGACCTAAGCTGTAGCTCTGCGGATTATTGACAATGATGTCGCGCACCCAGCTAATGGCTTCCGGGTTCTTCATCGCAACATTAATCACCGTTGCCAAACCGGCCATGGCCATGTCATCCGGAAGCGCGCCCTTGCAGGTTTTCCCCTTCTCCAAATACTTGGCGGCCGACTTGAAGTCTGCTTTCGGCTTCAAAATGTAAGACTGCATCAGCATGAAGCATATCTGCCCATCCAATTTAAGGGCTTTCTCCAATTTGGAAATTTTGCCTTTTTCGTATATCGCCAAGTATGATTCGAGTGCAGGGATAGCCTCCTCAAACGCTGCCGGATTGGGCTCCAGCTTGCTCTTGGCATCGCCCACACCCTGCTGGTACTTGCACATACCCATAAAGTAAATACTGGCGGTCAGGTAAGGGTCATACCCCTCGCCGTTGTTAAGCTTACGCTCTTTAGCGCGCTTGCGCTGAGCGTCGTCCTGATAGGCTTGATTCTCAGAAAGTTGTTTGTATACTTTATAGGCCTCATCGTAGCGCTTAGCTGCACGCAAAATCTCGCCTTTTTTCCAGACAAAGAACGGTTCGTAGAACGAATACTGCTGTGCCGCACGAGATTTCTTGCCAAAATAAGCCAACATCTCATCGCACATTTTCAGTGCTTCATCGGTTTTACCGGCGGCTGCTTTCTGGCCGATAACTTTGAACTTACCGGCCGGATCCTGCGCTTGGCACACATACGGAGCGCTCACCGCCGCCAAGGCCATTACGGATACTACTGTTGAATACTTGAACATAACGGAATGATTTAAATGAAAAATTGCCTATTGTAAGAGAGATTTCGGGGGAGGGAGGGCAGTGACTCTCGCGCCCTACCTCCCCCGGGTTAGATTTTTTCAATCGGAAGTGCTCGGTTCGGATTACTCGGCACCACCAACGGTGGACATCTTAACGGCAACCGAAGTAATTTTGGCCTTGGATAAAGCAGCCATAACATCCATGACGCGCTGATGCTTCGCATTAGGATGAGCCGTCAAAATAACCGGTTTTTTATCCTCCTCCGGGGCATCCGGCGGATTAAGCTTGATGAGGTACTCTGCCAATTCTGCCAAATTACGCTCTTCGTAATAGCCGGGATCGCCGGGTCTTAATGTAAGCTGAGAAGCCGGAGCCATTGGAGTGGCGGTACCGGAGTCGTCTTCCATCATCACGGAATTATTCTCTGCCACATTAATATTAAAGGGCTTGTTATCGCTGGAGGATGTAGCGTTGGAAGAAGCCGGAAGATTCATATCAAACTTCTTTTCACTCACCAGAGATGTTGCCACGAGGAAGTAAATCAGCAACAAGAAGCAGCAGTCAATCATGGACGAGATTTCCATCTCCGGTTCCCCCTGCTCCTCCGTCTGAACTTGTTTACGTCTTGCCATTGTTGTATATTAATCCTGGTTAAGGTTTACTTATCTTTTGCAGGTACAGAACCGAAGACGATATCGGGCACACCGGCCATGTTGGCCGCCTCGATAGCGCGGAACGTACGCTCCCAGCTGGCGCGAGAATCTGCGCGAATGTAGATGCGAATCTTTTCAGGCGGATTCTTCAGCCCTTCCCATCGCTCCTTTTCCTTCTTAACGAACTTAGAAAGGGGATTTGTATCCTTATTTTTACCTTTAAGGTCGCTTTCGGAATAAGCCTCGGGCTTACCGCCGTCTTCGCCACCGGTTACGCCATAGTGAATGCTCTCGTTGGGCTTATTGGAAGCTTTGTATGTCTTGGCCATCTTATCCAAGCGAGCCTGAGCCCCCTTGCGGATAGATTCTTGATCGCTACTGAGCTCTTTTTCCATTTCCTCGGGCGCGAAAACGTTGATAACGATACAGCCTTTAGCATCCTCCAAATCCGTAGGATCCACGGCTTGCGGCATCGTTACACTCGGGTCTTTGGAAACGGTAAGTGCCGTAGCGTTGACAACGAAGAAAATCAACAGCAAGAAACAGCAGTCAATCATCGGGGAAAGGTTCACCTTCCCATAATCATCGTCCGGTTGTTTAACTTTTTTACCCATAGTGAATAATAAAAGTTGTAGGGTTTATGTCTGCCGACCGGGAAGTGCTCCCCGAGTCGACAGACCCAAAATCATAGGCACATTACACCTGAGCCTCTTCTGCGTAGTACTCGCCCTCTGCGCCTTCGGCATACTCGCCTTCCTCACCGCCGAAACCTTCGGGGATGCGGGCAAGCTGAGCCTCGGCATTGATGACGTTGATGGAGGTGTTCATCATTTCGGCCACGGTGTTCACGCAATCGGCCTCAAGCTTCTGGGCATGCTTCTTGATGAAGAAGAAAGCCGGGATAGCAAGAATGGAAATAATCAACCCCCAGAAAGTGGTAAGAAGTGCCACGGAAATGTCTTTAGCAAGGTCAGAGGGGTCTGCCTGGCCGGAAGAAGCAAGAGTACCGAAGGCGCCCACCATACCCTGAATGGTACCGAACAGACCGATGGACGGAGCGATGGAACCTACCAGAGCCAGAATGTCGATGGCGAACATGGTTTTGGCGCGTTCGTTGTTAGCGAAGTCGGCCACGGCATCTTCCACACCTTCTTTACCGAGGTCCTCGGGGCGTGTGGCATCGATGTTGGGGAGGGAGTAAGCAACCAAGCGGCCAAGATAGGTGGGGCTGTTGGTAGCAAGGTCGATAGCGGTGCGCACGCGGCACTCGCCCATGAGGGTAATAAGCTGGCCACGGAGCTCATCCGGGCAGAACTTGTTCTTATTAACAGACATCAAGCAGTACACCACCAAGAAAATGGCAATACCGAGGAGGATGACGAGGGGAATCATCGTCCAACCACCATCAATAACCCACTTATCAAGAGCGGATTCCTCTTTGCCACCGCCTTCTGCTTCAGCGGCAAGCACAGTGGACATAGAGGCCATAGCTACAGCTCCGAAGGAGAGAGCACGAATACCGAATCGAGCGATCGTTGATTTCATAATAGTAAAAAATGCGGTTTATGCAAAATTAACGTTTACTATTTAACCTAATTTTTCGGATTTGGCAAGCAAGAATTTGCAAAATGGGTATTTTTCTACAAGAAACGAGGTTATTTTTCCACAGCCTGCATGATGCGGGCGGGGATTTGCGTGTTATCCATCACCCCGGAAAAAAGGCAGGCACGAGCCCCGGCTGCCAACACCGGCACGACAATTCCTGTATGGGCGGAGGTGGCAAAAGAGGCTTTCACGCGCCCGGCTGCCACGTTGCCGTCCAGTATCACCAAGCCGCCGGTTTGGTGGTCGGCCGTCACTATCAACAAGGTGTCGGGGTGTTTTTGCATCCACCGCAGCACGACCCCGAGAGCGCGGTCAAAATCCAACACTTCTTCCACGGCACGGCCCAAATGCGTATCGTGCGAGGCGGAGTCGATTTTAGAGCCCTCTATCATGAGAAAAAAGCCCTGCGGAGCCGCTTCCAAACAAGCCAAGGCACGGTGTGTTTCCTCTTCCAGCATGTTACCACGCTCTGCAGCATAGGGGCAATCGCCCTCCGCACACAACGACACCACGGCACCGGGCGCAGACTTCATTTTCTCCAGGCGCGCAGCAGAAAATGCCCCCTTACCGCCACCGGCAAGATAACGCAGCCCGGCTTGCTCTAACTGCTGAGCTATAACAGAGGTTAATTTGCGGCCGGGAACATGGGCATAAAAAGCAGCGGGTGTGGCATCTGTAATAGTCTTGGTAACAACCAGCCCGCATTGTTTACCGTACGGCGGGGCAGACAGGCGCACGCAAAGCGAAGGCAACACCTGCCCGGCAGGCGTTATCCCCAGCATGCCATTGTTAGTTTTTGCCCCGCAAGCCAATGCCGTACCGGCAGCAGCGGAATCCGTAATAAGCCTATTGGCGGAAAAAGTACGGCACCAGCCGGTATAAGGCAGAGAATCCATATTCAATTTACCACCGTTGCATACCCACGCTGCGGCAATGTGCTCTGTGCTCATCCCATCCCCAATCATTAAAATAATGTGGCGGGGTGCTGCCTGCAACACTGTACCATCTGCCGGAGGCGTATACCCCGTTACCTCGTGTTGCGGCACACCCTCCACCACTTGCACCTGCCCCGGCTGAGGAGCTGCAACCGCCCCCCATGCCAGCCCAATCAGAAAAAACATGCTTTTCATCAACCTCATCCTAGCAAAAACAATACCCGCAAACAAGCAAAAAAGGCCACACCCGGCAACGGGTGCGACCCTGAAATTATAAAAACAGACGCAGCTTGCAGCAGAGCCCGATTGCTCCGGCGCGCATTACCTGCTTACTTACCCTCTGTAACGGGAAGAGCCTTGGTGGGCTCCGTCACGGCAGGCAAAGGTGTCTCTTGCCCGCAGCACTCACCTGTGGGCATAGGACGCAGCGGAGGCATAGACTGAGTCTGGCAGCAGCAGGAGGTAAAACCTACTGCGCAAACAACTGCAAGTATGAGAGTGGAAGCTTTCATAAGAAAAAATGTCGTATGAAGTTATCGCATCCAGTTAAACAAATTTCCCCCGAACTGTCAACACTTTATTTTTCCACACGCGCGGATTTATCATATTTTAGCTCCAAACCCGGCTTAAAAATAACAGGGAATCGTGCCCAAGCAGTAAATTTGCTTGAACGACGGCTTAACATATGGCATAATTCCGCGCAGTTATGGCCAGACGCAAAAGAAGAGCCCGCATTATCGGCAGAAAAAGAACAGTTAGAAAGGTAAATCGCCTTCGCTGCTTTTTTATATGGGGCGGCAGCATAGCTGCGGCTCTTATTTTGCTGGCTATCCTCGGGCTTTACTGGCTGGTACAATGGCTGCAGGGCGATAGTTTTCGTGAGTCCCTGGCAGATGATTTAAGCAGCAAAACGAAGGCAGAAGTCACCATCCCCGCCAACCTCCGCATCGACGGCTCCACCTTCAGCCTCCCCGAAATTCAATACAAGGGCACCCAAATTCTGAAAAAGGCAGCAGTATCGGACATTACTGCAGAAATTGTGCGCAGTGACCTGTGGAACCGCTACTTCCACGCCACTCACCTCGCCATTAACAGTCTGGACGTTCAGCTGGACACCCTCAAAGAACCACCCTTCCCGATAAAAGATGACGATGACAGCAGCTCGTTCTGGAAAAACTTTACTCCTAACACCTTCGGCATAGACAAAGTAGAATGCGCAAAAGCTAACGCCAAGCTTACATTCCGCCGCAGCGACAAAAAGAAAAGCCCCGGCATTTACAGCATCAGCGGCACCACATTCACCGCTGTGCCTCTGGACGGCAACATCGACAAATGGCAGTTGCACCTGCAAGATGGCACGTTGGCTACCTCTCACTCTTACTTGGCAAAATGCAGCATTCGGCAGGCCGATGTAGTGTACGCAGACGGTGTCATCAGCCTGAAAGACGGTCAACTCGCCCTCAACCGGGGCAACATGAACGCTGAGGGAAGTTTTGACACCCAAAACAAAAAGTGGAATGCCTCCCTGAGCGTAGGCAATGCCGACATCCACCGCCTCTTAGCCTCCGAATCTCTCAAAAACAACCTTGTCGGTGAGTTCTCCGCAGATTTTTCCATCTCCGGCAAACGCCGTGTTATCCATAAAGCATCCGGCGACTTCTCCCTCAAAAAAGGTCAATTCAAAGCATTAAGCTACATTATGGCCTATTTGGGCAGCAAGGACAGAAAAGACCTCGCGATGCGTTTTCCGCACCAACAAGCCGCGTTGGACTATGTGGAAAAGAAATTCAAGTTGGTAAAAATCAACAAAGCAGATTTTCAAATCACCTTCCCCTACTCGAACGCCTATATCAAAAACGCATGGTTGTTTGACAACATCGTCATTCATGCCATGGAGGATAACCTGCGCATACAGGGGCATGTCATCATCGAGCAGGACTCGCGTCTGCACGGCTCACTCCACATCGGGCTGCGCAAGGCAATCATCAGCGAGTTCATCGGGCAACTGGCGGGCGACGGCATACAGGAAAAGGCGGGCCTGCTCCTTCAACATCTGTTTAAGGATGATGCCGATGCGGACTTTATCCGCATTACCATTAACCTGAGCGGCACTACCTCTGCCCCGCAGGAAGACTTTACCCCACGCATCAAACGCCTCACCGAACTGGGGACTACACTGAGAGCAGCCAAAGACCTCTTAGGTAAAGGAATGGGCATTTTGACCGACAAAAAAGAACAAGAGCCCACGCCCGATGCCCCTTCCGCAGAAACGGAAACCACCTCCCCCGCACCCGGTCTGCTGGACACAGCCGAAAAAATATACACAGACGGCATTAACACCGGCAAACAACTCATCCCCCTTCCCTTCTGAATCCGCGCATGAACACCTCTTATCCCTCTCAATATATTGACTGCATCTGCACGATTACGGAGCGTTTTGCCCCCACGGCCTTTCATGCAACCATGCCCAATGGTAAAACAACCGTTGCCTTTGTTCAGAAAAAAGAAGAACATTTGCGGGAGCGCCTCCGCCCCGGCGACAAGGTACTGTGCACCGTATGCCCGGCAGATTTTGAGCGCGCCCGTATTCGCAGCATCGTTACCACGGCATAACAGTCCCTTCACATAACGCTCACCACCTTTTCCAAGCATATGACCCGAGGCAAAAATCTCATTTCTCTACTCACCCCGATTGGCGACCTGTTACTAGCGCTGACCTGCGCCTACATTGCGCCGGATATCACCAACCTGCTTGCACCGGTATTCGGATGGACCGTTACAGAAAATTTTAATCCCATAACCGCCAGCCCGTTCATGGCCGGAGCAGCCATTGTGGGTGTACCGTTCCTGCTGCGCTTGGTCGGCTTTTACCACAGAGACTGTCTGCAACGCATCAACACAGCCATTAAACAACTCTTCACCTTCATGTTCTATTATCTGTGCATGATGGGCATTTATCAGCTGAGCAAAAACGGGGAAAGCTCCGTATTTATGAATCACATCATTTTGGTAAGCATTGTATTGATTCCTATAGCACTTTTCCTCCGCTTCTACCTCATCCGCTTACTGTTACTGAATACGACAACCGGCAGAAAGCGCCTCCGTGCCGCATTGCTGGTTGGTAACGGGGCAGATTTGAAAGACCGCTGGGAGAACATGCCCGATTTCTGGAAGCGCAGTTTCAGCATCGCCGGCACGGTATCTCCCTCTACACCGCAAGATACCGTACAGCAGCTTATCGAAGAAAACCATGTAGACCGCCTTATCCTGCTGGGCGGTCTGGAAGCCTACCACGCTAATGCAGAAACCATCAGCCGCTGCGAGCTGCAAGGTATCGACATCTATATCGACCTGAAAGATACCCACCCGGTCAACATGAAAGCCGGGGTGAGCGAAATCGGCGATCGCCGAGCACTCATCATGACATCCACCCCGGTTTATTCTTGGGCTCGCTTGTTTAAAAGCGTGTTCGATCGCGTAATGGCGGCTCTTGCCATCATCATCTCCTCTCCGCTGTGGCTTTTGGCGGCCATTGGCATCAAACTCAGCGACCCCAAAGGCCCCATCTTCTTCCGCCAACAACGCTCCGGCCTGTATGGGCGCCCCTTCTACATGTGGAAATTCCGCTCCATGTATGCTGATGCCGAGGCTCGATTAGCCGAAGTAAAAGAGAAATACGGCAACGAAATGGAAGGCCCCATCTTCAAACTCACCAACGACCCCCGCATCTTCAAATTCGGGCATTTTATCCGCAAATTCTCCATCGATGAATTACCCCAATTGCTTAACATCTTGCTGGGAGACATGAGCATCGTAGGTCCTCGCCCCCTGCCGGTATACGAAACCAAAGAATTTCCGGAATACTCTCAACGCCGCCGTTTGAGCGTCAAACCCGGCCTTACCTGCTACTGGCAGGTAGAGGGGCGCAGCAACAGCGAAGGATTCAGTTTCATGGTCAATAAAGACCTTAAATACATCGACAACTGGAGTTTATGGACAGATTTCATACTCATTCTGCGCACCATTCCCGCTGTTATCTTCGGGCGTGGGGCTAAATAATGACTTGGCTATGTTTCACATCGTCCTTTTTCACCCCGAAATCCCTCACAACACCGGTGCCGCCGGTCGCCTTGCCGTCGCCACAAACTCCCGGTTGCACCTCATTAAACCCCTCGGCTTCAGTTTAGACGAAAAACATGTGCGACGCACCGGCCTCGATTACTGGTCCCATGTGGACCTACACCTGTGGGACTCTCTGGATGCTTTAGAAGCCGCAGCCGCCCCCGGCGCGCGGTTTTGGTATCTTTCCACCAAAGCCTCACACTCCATCTGGGAGCCCACCCTGCCCTTACAGGACGGCGACTACCTGGTATTTGGCCCGGAATCCAAAGGGCTCCCCGAACGCTGGATTAACGCGCACCCCGAAACTGCGTTACGCATCCCCATGCCCGGCCAACACGCACGCTCACTCAACCTCTCCACCTCCGTCGCCATCATGCTCTACGAGGGACTCCGCAGAACTTTACCCGCCAACGTGTTATGAAAAATATCGTCTACTTCGATTTGGAAACCCGACGCTCCGCAGCACAAGTAGGCGGCTGGCACGAAGCCTCTAAAATGGGCATGTCCGTCGGCGTCACATTCTCCACCAAAGATAACGCCTACCATATTTACACAGAAGAACAAGTGGCAGACCTTATTGACGAACTCTGCAGCGCAGATTTAGTCGTGGGGTACAACCATGTCGGCTTCGACTATCAGGTTCTGCAAGCCTTCTCCTTCTGGTCGCTCATTGACCGCACACGCAACTTGGATATCTGCTCCGACCTCACCTCGCGCATCGGCCACCGCCTCAAACTAGACTCCGTCGCATCCGTCACCCTCGGCAACTCCAAAACAGCCGAAGGTCTCGATGCCCTCAAATGGTGGGCCGAATACGAAAAATCCCGTGACCCGCAAAAAATGCTCGACATCGCCCGCTATTGCTGCTTCGACGTCAAAGTCACCATGGAAGTCTTCAAATTCGGCGTCCAAAACGGCTACGTTAACTACACCGACAAAAAAGGCAACACCATCCGCATCGACGTGGATTGGAAACAGGATTGGTAATTAACGCTATGAAAAAAAAGATTCTTTTTATCATGCATCTCCCCCCACCGGTGCATGGATTAAGCATGGTAAGCCAACAAATTCATAACTCAGCAAAAATCAATGATTTTTTTTGCTGCAAATATGTAAATTTGTCGGCTTCAAGAAAAGCAAGTGAGATTACCCAATATTCCTTCTTATCTTCCATACGAAAAATTGGGAGATTGACATTCTCCTTTTTTAAGACATTAAAACATTTAATATTCTTTCGTCCCGATTCATGTTATTTAACCATAACATGCCATGGAATTCCTTTTCTAAAAGATGCTCCATTTGTACTTTTGTGTAAACTTTTTCATTGTAAAATAATTATACATCAACATAACAAAGGCATGTCCGCTTATGTGAAGAAACCTTTATACCATTTTCTTTTCAGTATCGTGTATAAAAATTCCACCGTTATCCTTCTATCCGAACGACTGTACGATGATATTTCATCTATTGTAAAAAAAGAACAAATTCGCATCTGTCCCAATGGGATTTAAAACATGATAAATTTTTTATTCATAAGCAATCTAATTGAAGAAAAAGGAATCCTTGTTCTCTTAGATGCCTGTTATAAACTTAAGGAAAAACAGCTTCCCTTTCTCTGTCATCTTGTTGGCGCAGAAACAAAAACACTAACTGCTCAAGTATTGCAAAAAATAATCAACAGCAAACAACTACAAGATGTTACAAAGTATTATGGCCCAATATTTGGAACAGATAAAGAGTCAATTTACAAAGCAAGCGATGTCATGGTTTTTCCTACTTTTTATCACAATGAATGTTTTCCTCTAGTTATTCTGGAAGGGATGAAACACCGCTTACCTATTATATCAACCCATGAAGGTGCCATACCAGATATGATTCTCAACAAAAAAAACGGAGTTCTTATCGAACGACAAAATGCCACGGCTCTTGCTACTGCAATGGAGCAATTTATTCAACATCCACACCTTGTTCAAGAAATGGGAAATTTTGCATTTCAGCATTACAATGATAATTTCACTGAAAATATATTCATTAACAATATTATTGACATACTTAGTAAATAAGCATTTAACCAACGGCCTTGCCGTGTAGCGAAGATTAAACCAAGGCTGTTGCTTGAATACTTACAAATTAACAAAAAACGGTTACGCTGATTAAAAAAATTATAAAAATCAATCGCTAATTAGAAATTCCCTATTATTTAACAGCCGGTGCATTTTTGGCAGTGGCAAATTGAATGAGCTCAAGGGCGCGAGAGCGGATGGTGGGGTCTGTGTCGCGGGACAGATTGCGAAGCGTTTGCATGGAAGCCCGGCATGATTGAAGATTGGGGCTTAGAGAAATGATGCGTTTGGTGATATCAAAAAAAGATTTACGGAGCAGCAAATCGTGAGCACGGGGAGAATCTGCATAAGATGAGCTGCGGGTAAACCAATGCTCAAAACAATAGGCGGGCAGAGCTTCACAATTCTTTAACAGCAATGTTACCACACCCGGGCGATTTTGACGACGGGCGATTTTAATGGCTAATGCATGCAATACCGGAAATTCCTCCACAGTAGCCATCTCTGCCAAGAGGGCGGGAATTTCTGCCATTTTGGCGGATTTTATGATAGATGTCAGTCTTTCAAGATAGTTTTTCTCTATGGCAGCCACATATTTGGGTTGAAAAATGTTAATAGGCGCCACGTCTTTATCCGCGACTGCCGCACCACGCCGGCGCAATTCCCCCAAAAGTACCCGAGCACGTTGGGCGGATTTGCCAATTCCCTGCCGAGCCAAATGAATTAATATCGCAATGCTGTTTTGAGCAGACGCCACCTCTTCCGTACGTTCGATAACAAGACGCAAGCATGCATAATATTCATCATCTTCCAGCAAAGCTTCATGGCTAAGGCGAGCCGGGCTTTTTTTATGTTCTTTAAACCATGCGTTCAAACACAACGCAGGCAACCGGTCCACTTTTGCCATAAGCATACGCAATATCTCACGCTTTCCCCAACGCCGCGCAATTAACAAGGCCGAGGCCAATTTATGCGGACAATCTCCTACAAAAGCTTGCACCTCTGCCATATGTTCATTCTGTATCAATGGTATTAAAGTCGAAATATCATCCACTTTTGCAACAGAAGGTGGTAATAAGGGAATACTGGGGTTCAGTTGTTCTTCTTTTCTCAGCAAACGCCAGTCTTTATGCAAAGGCACAGGGAACCCCCACACATTCAAATTACAAAAGCACACGCTATCGGGCAACATTTCGGCAGCGCGGCCGGCGGCGTTATACCTATCTGCCAATGCCCAATCTGCAACCAGTATACAAATGGGTCTGCCGGATGTTCTGGCATAATACACAGCGTCAAACAATGCTGCTTCCGAGCCGTATTCTGCCTCGCAAGATACATGGCGCACCAAAGAAGCATCCGCTAACCAAGAAAGTGCCAGCCGTGTGAGATGACCGTTTTCCGTTGCGCTTTCCTGAGAGATTTTATGAAGCAGAGGCAAATCGGCATGCGGCAGCCCGGCCTCTTTTATATTCCTCAAAAACTGCATGAGATGGGGCGATGTAAGACAAGATGCCGCCAGCACCACATCTTTTCCGGCCATCCAAAGAAGAAGTTCCTGTTGCGTTCGGTTGATATTTTTCCGCCGATAGGTATCCCAATCCACCACGCTGTTATCCTGTGCCGCAAAAAAGGTTACACATACGCCACGATATAGGCTCAACACACCGGCCAATGCCGTATCAGCCGTTAGAAAACGCACACTTTTCCCCAAAGATTCGCATTGTATAGCAATACGTCTGAATACAGAATCCGCCGATACGCTTTCTCCGGGCTTCAGTGTTTTTTCAATGTCGCGCTCCTCCGGCAAAAGAGGTGCAAATTCTACCGGCGCGGGCTCTTTCTCGCAAAACAAACATGCCTCTCGGGCAGCAAGATTCCGGGCAGATAATCGGAGCAACTCGCGCTTCACAGAAACTATCACCCGGCATCGCCCCTTCCCTGCTGCAATATATTCCCTGCCTTTTGCCTGCATCAAAAAACAGGTATCGACATACATCAATTCCGTATCCGTCTCCATCGCGTCTCTACTATAACAGATACGCCATCTCGCAGCAACTCAAAATACCATTTTGGTACATTATGGGCACATCTACAACTTCGCATAATTATTTTTGAACATTTTACCGGGCCGGGGTGTCAGAATCTACAAGATGAATAATAAACTGACAACAAAATTACTGGAAGGCTTACAAGCGGCACAAAAGGAGGCACAAAGCGGGGGGAGAGCACAAATTTACCCTGCGGAGTTGCTGTTGGTGCTGGCCGAGCAAGAAGGCGGGGTATTGCGCTCTGTGCTGAAACGCGCAGGCGTAGAGCCGGCCTCTCTGAAAAGCGTACTGAACCGGGAGTTGCAAAAGCTACCGAAGCAAACAGGAGCCGTTGCACAAAGCCCGGGGATAGGGCCGGAGCTGGATCGCTGTCTGACAGAAGCAGATAAGCAGCGCGAACGCCTGAAGGACGAGTACCTGAGCGTAGAGCATGTGGTACTGGGTATCATGGAGGCAGATAAAGACATGCGGCGCGTATTGGAAAGCGTGGGATTAACCCGCGCAAAATACCTGGAAGCCCTCAAGGAAGTACGCGGCAACCAACGCGTGACTGATGCCGACCCCGAACAAAAATTTGAAACATTGGAGAAATACGGAACCGATTTGACGCAACGCGCCGCTCAGGGCAAAATCGACCCCGTCATAGGGCGAGATAGCGAGATTCGGCGTGTTCTGCAAATACTTTCTCGACGCACGAAAAACAACCCCGTTCTCATCGGCGAACCCGGCGTTGGTAAAACCGCCATTGCCGAGGGACTGGCCCGCCGCATAGTAGATGGCGACGTACCGGAAAGCATGAAAGGAAAACGTTTGGTAAGCCTCAACATCGGCTCTATGTTAGCCGGGGCCAAATACCGAGGCGAGTTTGAGGAGCGTCTCAAAGCCTTCATCAAAGAAGTAACAGCCTCCAACGGCGGCATTATTCTTTTTATTGACGAGCTTCACACGCTGGTGGGTGCCGGCGCAGGGGGAGATAGCAGCATGGATGCAGCTAACCTCCTC
>SUVM01000018.1 GCA_015062015.1 Akkermansiaceae bacterium
TAAAATGCTGCTTACCTCGGTATCTACCGCGGTGCGCATGGGCGTGATGATTTTGAGATAGAGTGCCATAGTTTATCAGGCTTTTTCTACGGTATCAATACCGCCTTTCATGTAGAAGTTACCCTCGGGCACGGAGTCCCACTTGCCGTCCAGAATTTCGGCAAAGCCGCGTACGGTCTCGGCAACAGGTACGTATTGCCCTTTGATGCCGGTGAATACTTCTGCCACGCTGAAAGGCTGGGAGAGGAAGCGCTGAATCTTACGGGCTCGGCTTACGGTAAGCTTGTCTTGCTCGGAGAGCTCATCCATACCGAGAATGGCAATCATATCCTGCAAGTCCTTATAGCGTTGCAGCGTCTGCTGAACACCGCGAGCAACGCGATAGTGCTCTTCGCCCACCAGCTCCGGTGCCAAAGCTTTGGAGGTGGAAGCCAACGGATCCACAGCCGGGTAAATACCCTGAGCCGCAAGAGCACGCTCAAGCACCACGGTAGAATCCAAGTGCGAGAATGTGGTGGCCGGGGCGGGGTCCGTCAGGTCGTCTGCCGGCACATATACAGCCTGCATGGAGGTGATGGAGCCTTTCTTGGTGGAGGTAATACGCTCTTGCAGGCCTGCCATTTCTTCTGCAAGGTTAGGCTGGTAACCCACGGCGGAAGGCGTGCGGCCAAGCAAGGCCGACACCTCGGAACCGGCTTGGGAGAAACGGAAGATGTTGTCTACGAACAGAAGCACGTCGCGGTTTTCTTCATCGCGGAAATACTCGGACATGGAAAGGGCAGACAATGCCACGCGAAGACGAGCACCGGGCGGCTCGTTCATCTGGCCGTAAACGAGAGCTACCTTAGAGTTTTCGGGGTTAGCTTGGTCGATAACACCGGACTCACTCATTTCCATATAGAAGTCATTACCTTCGCGGGTACGCTCGCCCACGCCGGCGAACACGGACAAACCGGAGTGAGCTTTTGCAATGTTATTGATAAGCTCCATAATGAGCACCGTCTTGCCTACACCGGCACCACCGAAAGAACCGGCTTTACCACCCTTGAGGAAGGGGCAAATAAGGTCAATTACCTTAATACCGGATTCAAGCACTTCGGAGGAAGTGGCTTGTTCTTCCAGCGAAGGTGCATCGCGATGAATCGGGTAACGCTTGACATCATCGAGCTGTCCCTTTTCATCCACGGTTTCGCCCAATACGTTAAAGATACGCCCCAACACCTTGGGACCAACGGGCACGGAGATAGGGGCTCCGGTGTCGATAACGGTCATGCCGCGCTTAAGACCGTCTGTGGAGCTCATTGCAACGGTGCGAGCCCAGCCATCTGTAAGGTGTTGCTCTACTTCGAGCACCAATTTATTGGGCTTGCCGTCTACCTCGTACTCTACGGTAAGAGCGTTGTAAATGGCGGGCATTTCGGACTGGGAGAAATCGACGTCTACCACGGCGCCGATAATCTGCACGATTTTACCTGTGTTCATAATGGGGAGATATTAAGAGTTGTAATTTTTGAAAATGATTAAGTGCTTGGGGCTTACTCCATAGCTTTCATAGCCGTGGTAATTTCGAGAAGCTCGTTGGTGATTTGGGTTTGGCGTGCTTTGTTATATTCGAGAGTAAGCTCGCCGATGAGGGTTTTGGCGTTTTCCGTAGCGGCTTTCATTGCCACCATGCGTGCAGACTGCTCACTAGCCTTGCCTTCGAGAATCATTTGTACGAGCTGATGGCCGAAATAGAGCGGAAGAATGGCATTAAGTAGGGTTTTAGGATCCGGCTCGAGCAAGAAGTTGGGGTTTGTTTCGTCTTCAATGGCATCCTGCCCGGCTACTTTCATCAAATCCTCCTGCGAGAGCGGAAGAAGTTTGATAACATCCGGCCGTTGAACCATCACATTAACAAACTTTTGGTAAATGACTTCCACTCGGTTATAAGTGCCATCTGTAAAGCCTTTTCGCACCAGTTGGAAAATCGGCTTCAGCTCAGCCTCTTCTACCGTATCTCCAATGGTGAATGTGGCAACAAGCTTGCGCCCGCACCGCACTAATTGAGAATTGAGCTTGGTGCCGACAGTTAAATAGTCGGCATCGGCATCACACTTCAACAGCACCTCCTTAAACAGATTGGAGTTAAGACCGCCGCACAAGCCGCGATCCGTGCTCACAACAATAATAAGTTTTTTGCCGTCTGCGCGTTCCTCCATCAAGGGGGATGCCGCACCATCTGCCAAGGTGTCCTGCAAGTGTTTAAGCACGTTGGCCAAGGCACTCATGTAGGTGCGCCCCTTTAACGCGAGCTCTTGGGCGCGCCGCATTTTGGCAGACGCAACCATCTGCATCGCTTTAGTAATCTGCGATGTGTTGCGTACCGACTTAATGCGGCGTTTAATGTCTCTGAGACTTGCCATAGCGGGTAAATTACTTCGTCATGCGGGATTTGAAAGCAGTCATAAACTGCTTAAGTTGCTCGTCGATAGAGTCGGTAAGGGCTTTTTCCGTTTCAATGGCCGCCAACAACTCCGGATGTGTGGTGCGCGCATCGTCTTCCATCTCGCGCACCACCTGCTGCACTTTGTCTACAGGCACGTCATCCAAGTAGCCTTTCTGAATAGCATAAAGGTCTATTACTTCAATGCTGAGGCTCTTGGGGTCGTACTGGCCTTGCTTGAAGAGCTCCACAATACGGCGACCACGCTCAAGTTTAGCCTTGGTGTTGGCATCCAAATCCGAGCCAAACTGGGCGAAAGCCTGAAGTTCTTCGAACTGGGCAAGGTCCAGCTTGACGGAACCGGCGAGCTTCTTCACAATCTTGGTCTGCGCAGAGGAACCCACGCGGCTTACGGAAATACCCACGTTGATGGCCGGGCGAACACCTTGGTAGAACAAGTCTGTATCAAGGAAAATCTGTCCGTCGGTAATGGAAATGACGTTTGTGGGAATGTAGGCAGAAACGTCGCCCGCTTGAGTCTCGATGATGGGCAGGGCGGTAAGAGAACCACCCTTTCGACCGCCTTCGGCATTGATGCGTGCGGCGCGCTCCAGCAAGCGGCTGTGCAGGTAGAATACATCGCCGGGGTATGCTTCGCGACCGGACGGACGGCGCAAAATCAGCGACACTTGGCGATAAGCCACAGCGTGTTTGGAGAGGTCATCGTACACGATAAGAGCATCTTGCCCTTGGTCCATAAAGTACTCGCCCATAGCACAACCGGCATAGGGGGCAAGGTATTGCATGGCGGCACTGTCGGATGCCGAGGCTACAACGATAATGCTGTAAGGCATAGCCCCACTTTCCTCCAGCTTAGCAACCAAGCGGGAAATAGTGGCACGTTTTTGACCAATAGCCACATAAATGCTGTAAAGAGGACGATGCCCGGGCAATTTCCCTTCCTCTGCCAATTTGTTTTGGCGAGCTTGAGAAATCATGGTATCGGTTGCAATAGCCGTTTTACCGGTGGAGCGGTCGCCGATGATGAGCTCACGCTGGCCACGGCCAATAGGTATCATGGCATCAATGGGGAGAATGCCGGTTTGTACCGGCTGGTTCACACCTTGACGGGAGATAATGCCGGAGGCAATCTTCTCTACAGGATAATAAGCTGCGGCACTGATGGGGCCTTTACCATCTAAGGGATTACCCAACGTATCAACAACACGGCCAAGCAAGCCGGGGCCAACGGGTACCTGCAACAAGCGTCCGGTAGTCTTACAGGTATCGCCTTCCTTAAGGCCATTGCCATTGCCGATAAGCACGGCACCGACCTCGTGTTCTTCGAGGTTCATGGCCAACCCCATGACACCGCCGGGGAACTCAATCATTTCGTTGAGCATGGCGTTGCTGAGCCCCTCGATACGGGCTACGCCGTCGCCAAGGGCTTTAATGGTGCCTACGTTTTCGCTGACAGCAGCGGTGGAGGCGTTGCGGATTTGTGCTTCGAGTTCTTGTACGATGTTACTCATATGCCGGTGATATAGATTTAAAAAGTTGAAGAAGAAAGAGAAAGCTTAAAGTGAAATTGCGGAAAGACGGTTGATTTTTGAGAGAACAGACGCATCCACCACATCATCGCCGATTTTTATGACAATGCCGGCAATGAGAGCCGGGTTTACTAACCATTCGTAGCGTAACCCGGGGGTGCGTGCATCCAATTTGGCGCAAATGGCCTGTTTTTCTGTCTCGGTGAGCGGAATAGCACTTGTAATCGTAGCAGTATGGCGTGCTACCTCCAAACGCACCAATTCTGCAAAGGCACGCAAAATACCCATGTAGTTACGCGGTTTTTCGGTTTCTATGGTAGCAGCAACACGGCGCACTACGTCCTCTTGCAGTAAGCCGTCCGGGCCAATGCAAAGTCTCATAAGGCGTCTTGCCTGTGCCTGTGCTTCTTTGGTTATTTTCATAAGCGTGCCGTTCCTGTATGTGAGAAAGGGGGAGGGGGAAAATCAGAGCTGATTGATAGCTTCCGCATTGATGGCGCGGTGGTCTGCCTCGCTAAGCACTTTACCGGTAACTTTGGCTGTTGCCTGAGCCACCAGCTTAGCAAATTCGTTTTTGAGGGCATCTTTCTCGCGCTGGGTATCCATTTCTGCCTGCTGTTTGGCATTGTCAATAATGGCACGCGCTTCTGCAGAGGCTTTATCGCTGAGTTCTGCCTGTAATTTGGCAGCCGTTTGGCGGGCATGCTCAATTTGTTCTTTGCCGGTGGCGTGAGCATCTGCCAGTATTTGTTCTCCGGTGGCCTTCACTTCTGCCAGTTCTTTCTCGCTGCGAGCATGCATGGCCTCGGCTTCTTCTATGCGGTTGCGGCGTTCTTCCAGCTGTTGCATAATGGGCTTGAGCCCGAACTTAACAACAACAATCACCAAAACAACAAAAGCTATGGTGTGGGCAATGAATACGTCAGAATGCAAGCCGAATTTGCCTGCTAATTCCTCTAAGTTGGCTGCTAGTACCGGTTGAAACATATGATTAATGATAATAGTGTTGAAAGGGGACGGGAGAAAAGCTTTTGTAAAGGGGCTGCGCTGTTCTCCGCAGCGCAGCCCGTAATGGGGGTTAGCCCATGAAGATAGCTACGAATGCCACACCTTCGATAAGAGCGGCAAGAAGAATGGAGATGGTAAGAACTTTACCGAAGGAGGCAGGGTTGCGGCCGGTGGATTCGGCGGCTTTCATGCCGATGCAGCCAATACCAAGGCCGGCACCGAGAACGGCCAGACCGGAGGCGAGGGGCTTCAGGTTAACAGCTGTTTGTGTTACAGCTTCTGCGAGTGTTGTGATATCCATAATGATGTTATGTTGTTTGTTGTTATTGGCTTCCGTCTGCCGTCACGACTTTTCTGCATGATTCGGCACAACGGGAAGGGGGATTTGCGAGGGGAGACTTAATGGGCGGCTTCTTCTTCCTCATCGCCCCCTAATTGGGTTTTAAGGAAGATGGCCGTCAGCATCAGGAACACCAATGCCTGTACGAAACCGACGATTACCTCCAAGAACATAAACGGCAGCATGGCAAACCAGCCGATAGCCCCCATTTGTTCCAAGATAGATTCTCCTGCAAAAATATTACCGAAAAGACGTGCTGCCAACGCTACCGGACGCACGCAGATGGAAAGGATTTCTATAAGCCCTACAAAGAAGAAAATGGGCAACAGGGCATATTTCAAAAACCCGGTAAGCCCGCCTTTAGGACCGAAAGTATGGGTCAGGAAGTGCCAAGGCCCCTGCTCTTTCATCACCCATACAAACCACAGGATGGCGTACGAGAAACCAAGGAAGATAGTGACGTTGAAATCCGCATTAGCACCACGGAATAAAGGTTTACCCTCGTAAGTGACGGAACCCACACCCGGCAACAAACCCAAGTAGTTGCTTACCAAAATAAACAGGAAAACCGTGGCAAAATACCAGAAATATTTTTTAGCAAGTTTCTTGCCCGTAAGGCCTTCTACAAAGTTATACAACGTTTCAAATATCCATTCAACAAAATTTTGCAGTTTGCCCGGTATGCGCTTCATATTGCGGGAGGCTAATCGCAATAAAAGCGTAATAATCAAAATGGCAATGGCAAACATAACCAAAGAATTGGAAACATGCAGCACTTGCCCCGGCCACAAGGGAATTTCCCACAATATCGGCGCATCGCTCGAAAGCTCTGCATGCCCATGTTCACTTGCACTTGCCACTCCACCCAACATCATTGCTGCGGCTGTCAACTTATGTAAAAAACTTTTCATGTTGCACTTCGTAATCTAACACTTCAGCCACCATGCGTCAAGCTTCAAATGAATGTTAATGCGTTTTTTTTTGCAATTTGCGCCTCTTACAATTCAAACAAGACAGAGGTGACAACGGTAGAGGCTATAGATTTTTTGCCTTGAGTGGCAGCGCGAAAACGCCAGAAATTCAAGACCGCGTATTGCACGGCTTGACTGAGCTTTGGATGCGGAGATGCTAAAATATCCACAGCGTGGGCTTTACCCGATGCATCCACATGAATGCGCACGCGCACTTCCCCCGCAATTCTACGGCGTTGTAATTCCGCAGGATATTCCGGTTGCGGGGCGGAAATATATTGCGGCGGTGTGTAAACAGATGCTTGGGGTTTGCTGCCGACAGCACGAGCTACCGGTACGGGGCTTTGCGCTTCTTGAGCCTGTAAACAATCAGGGGCGGGCATCAATTCCTGCTCTGTGCAAGGCGAGAGGCCATCTATGGCACAAATAGTCGGCATTTCGAGCGGCAGATGGATGTTTTGCGGGGGTAAAGGCGGCCGCAGTTCAAAAAAATCCGTCAACAGAGGTGCATTGACAGGGGGAAGGTCTATCAACTGCATGGGGGGTGGCCCGGCAACGTTTTCTGCTGCCGTCTGCACCATACGCAGCATCTTGCTGCCGCGTGTCTGCAAAGGGGGTGGAGTGGGTAATAGCCATGCCGCGAAGGCACCTATCGCCACCGTACAGATAATGCTCAAAAGCACCCTTCGTATGGGAGCCTCATTTATACGGTGGCGGATATGAAGAGCCATAGCAGATTAAGGGGTTATCCAAAGGGTATGTGCATCTACGACATCGTAAACAGCATAATCTGCCCGGGGCAATTGAACATGGGGCCACGCCGCTACATTCACTTGGTTTTCCATCCATCCCGGCAGCCAAATAGCCAAGTGCTGTATCAATTGCTCCACCTCTGCACAAGCAGCAGAAACCTGCTGTTGTGTTGCAGCCGTTTCCAGAGCCTCTATGGCAGCATCCATGGGCGGGTGTTGCAAACAAAACGGCGCATTAACACCTGTAGAGGATGAATGGAAGGCGCTCCTATAATCGGGCAAGGGGCGCGCTGCCACTGTTGCCCAAAATAACATGTGATGCCGCTTATCCTGTACCAGTGAGGCACAGTTTTGCCAGGGCCGGGGGTCTGCGATGATTTCTGCACCACAGCGGGCGGCACTTTGTGCCAGCAGGGCAACTAAGGTGCTGATTTTCTCTGACGGGCTAAATGCCAACCGCACGGAAAGCCGCGTGCCGTCTGCCTTTTGCCATATACCATCTTTACCTCTGTGGGTATAGCCCGCTGCAAGAAAACATTGTTCCGCTGCTTGCGGGGAATACGCGTAACACAGGGGGGCAGACTCCGGCATGTTATAGCCGGAGGCAAATCGGGGTAATTGCTCTGCCTCGCCACGAAAAATCACATTCATGGCCTTTTGCATATCCATGGCATGTAAAAGCCCGCGCCGCAAATAGATATTCGGTAATTGTTCGGCATTCAACGCTATGCCATAGGGAGGCATAGGGTACCGCAAAGTGAAACGGTGGAGGATAATCCGCGCATCCGCCTGCCTTAGTTTATCTTGCCATGCTACAATGTTGCGCGTTTGCATCATATCCAATTTACCACGCAAAAACAGCTCCCATGCTTGCGCTTCGTCTGTTAAAAAATGATGTTCAATGGTATCTGCATTGTGCGTAAACCGGAACCCTTTAATATCTCTTGCCCACCAATGCGGATTGCGGCTCAAACAAATAAGGCGTCCGCGCCGTGTTTTGCGGACGGTATATGCCCCGGTAGTCGGGGGAATGCGCTGCGCGTATCGTGTTGTATAATCTGCGCCGAATTCTCGGTAAAACCCCGGTTCTGCTGGGCGCAAATAAGCAGCAGCCCGCAGATGCGCTGCATACGACATCTGTTTGGGACGAACCGCAAGCACAGCATCGCCGTAAACATGCAGTTCTTCTGCAAAATGCCCTATTGCAGCATCCCCGGTTCGGTGCCTCAGCAATATGCTAAGCGCAAAGTCTGCAGCCCGCACCGGGCGGCCGTTAGAATAGCGGGCTCTGCTGTCTAACCGAAACCATAACATACCATCGTAACTCGCCCAGGCATTTGCCAGTCCGGGGATGGTTTGCCCGGTTTGCGGATGCTCGCGCACCAATGGTACTTCTATACAATCAAACAGGTTATAATGAAAAAATTGCGGACTTGGGCTGCCGAATGCTAAAAAGTTTGCAGGGTAGGGGCCTACATTGCTTACCCGCAAGCACCCGCCTTTTTGCGCCTGCGGAGAACCGATATTCGGGAAGCTCTCAGCCGTTTGCCACGGAATCCGGCGGGGTAGCTCTCCCTCGGTATGCAAGGAAACCGCAATATGGGTCAAACGGCCTAGCTGAGCTTCAAAATCCGCAGGGTAAGGGGCCGGTGGCTGCTCTACTGCCACCACCGGCACTTCCGCAGTGCTATTTGCCTGCAACGCAAGCCGTGCCAAAGCGTATAGCCCGCCCAGCACAACTGCTGCCGCCACAATAATAATTCGCCACTTATTCATCAGAACGTAATGGTGCAGCCCGCATGTACACCTATGCCGGCAGAGATGAACGAGGCATTAATATCCTGATAATGCCCCTCGGTGATATACTTTTGGTTTGTCAAATTCTCCACACCGACATGCAATTGCAGCTTCTCGTTGACACGGTATTTGGCATACCAACGCAGGTTGTAATAATTATCCCATCGGGAGTATGGGGCAGAGGCATAATGGCTGCGCCCCACAGCCCCCGTAAGCCCGAATCCGGTTGTAAAGCCCTCTATCGGGGTGGTGTGTATATCTGCCTGCCATACCTGACGCACCGAAGAGGGAATTTGCGTGCCATTTGCCGTTTTAGGGCGGGCATAAGTCCAGGAAACTTTATATTGTGTATTCCAAGTTGTTTCCAGCGTTCCGCTCAAAGAGATTTCAGCCCCTGTAGTGTTCCAATGACCGGGCATATTGACATATCGGTGCACGGCACCATCGCCCTCCGGAAGCGTATCGATGGCGTGATCCAATTTTTCCCGGAAAAAGCAGACACGCAATAAATGCCGGTCTGTTAACGCGTGCTCAATGCCTGCTTCGGCACTGATACTTTGCTCATGCTCCAAATGCGGGTTCCCCGCATAGCGGTACCCGAAGTAGTCGAACACGGCCGTACTACGCTGAAAAGAGGAAGGCGCACGATACCCTGTGCCTAAAGAGGCAAAAGCGCGCGTGTTATTGTCATTAAAACGGTAACCGGCAGCAACGCGCATGCAGGTAAGCGTATCAAACACGTTGCTGTAATCCACTCTGCCTGCAAAAGAAACATCCCAAGCATCGTTTGGGGTGATGATGTGCTCTATGGCCACGCCCAACACATTTTCCAAGTTACGGTATTGATTTTTTGTGGTGCCTCCGCTGTAACAATCATAATCATTGCGATTCCACGATACGGCAAATGTGGTGCTTTGGTGTTTGCACCAACGGTAAGAATTACGCCACTCCAGCTGCGTGTTACGCATATTCTGCAAATAATCTGCTGCCAATTTAGCATCAAAACCGTAATAGCCAAACATGAGGGAAGATGCCCATTGTTCGTTTAATTGCGTTTGCCATCTCGTTGTCAGCAAATTACTACGAAAGCGGTAATTATTGTAACTCGGCCACCAGGGGTCCATACTATCATAGCCGTATTCGGAGTCCTCCCGGCGGTATGTTATCGTCAGTTGGTTATCCTTATCAGCATAGTAATCCAAGCGCAGTGCTTCATTCCATCGCTCGTGTTCAAAGGCATTACGTTCTGCAGAGTGCCGGCCGTCTGCCGTTTCCACATCGTTATCCGTGCGGGTATACCCGGTGCTTAAGTACCACGCCCAATTCTGCGCTCTGCCTTGGGTAGAGATTTGACTATTGCAGCTGTTGTGACTTCCTGCTTCATTAAAAAGAGTAACGCTCGGCACGCCTTTACCCTCCGGCGTTTCCATATAAATAACGCCACCCACGGCGCCACCGCCATACACGGCTCCTTGGCAACCTTTTACAACTTCTAATTTGCCTAACGAAAGCAAATTGTACTTACCCACCACATTAGACGTAACAAGTGCATCGCCGCCGTTGGAAGATAAACGCATACCATCTATCATGGTAGTGGTATACTTGTCTGAGCTCATACCGCGAATCACCACTTGAGAGGTATTGCCTTGTTGGTTGCCGCCGCCTCCGGGTAGTACATACACACCCGGTAGGGTGGTAAGTGCTTCGGATACGGAAAAAATGCTTTCCTCTTTCATTTTATCAATCTCCACCACTTCTACGGCTACCCCGGTTTGGTCATAGGGTATAGCAAGCCCACGGTGGGCAGATACGGTAATAGGCGGCAGTTCTGTCTCCTGCACATCGGCAAGTGCCCAACCTGTGGCACAAAGCACAGGTACAAAAGTGTAAGCCACACAAGGGGTGGCCATATGTTTGTATTTCATGGATATATTTGTTGTCTGTTCTCGGTGTGACGCCGAGCGGTTAAGACTTGCTCCTCGGCCGGCATTCCGACTGAGCTTACCCTACGGCAAACAACACGGTTGCGGCACAGCGGCAGATTCTCACTGCCTTTCCCGTCTATTTCCTGCGGCTTCCTTACCGCCTCCGGGAGCAGGATACCGGGGTATCCGCACTCATTCTACATGTTTTTTATCGTTTTGCAAGCCTTCTGCTTTACTTTTAACCGCTATTCGTATTCAAAATGCCCCCAAATAGGATATTTTGCTTGATTTTTAGGCTATTTTGGTGCATAACCTCTGCCCGTTATGGCAGACGAACGCGCACGCAAACCTTCCTGGCTGAAAGTAAAATTGCCCAAAGGGCAGGCTTTTAAGCATGTTAACGATTTGGTAAAGGGCAACTCACTTGTCACGGTGTGCGAGGAAGCCATGTGCCCCAACCGAGGGGAATGCTGGAGCCACGGCACCGCTACCTTCATGGCTTGCGGCGATGTTTGCACCCGTGCCTGCGGGTTTTGCGCCACGCGCACGGCACGCCCCAAACCGCTGGATCCCGAAGAACCGGCCAAAATAGCCGATGCCGTGCGCCGCATGAAACTCAACCACACTGTTGTAACGATGGTGACACGCGACGACCTTAAGGATGGTGCGGCAAACCACATTGCTGCCATTATTCGTGAGATTCGCACGAGCAGCCCACAAACGATTATCGAGGTGCTCACGTCCGATTTCAACGGCAAGGAAGAATCCATCGCCGCTGTCATGAATGCCCGTCCGCACATCTTCAACCACAATTTGGAAACCGTGGAACGCTTGTCGCCCATTGTCCGCTTCCGGGCTAAATACCGCCAATCCTTAGCCGTGTTGAAGCGTGCCTTAGAGCTTGCGCCCGGCATGGTTGTTACCAAGAGCGGCATCATGCTCGGGCTCGGTGAAACGCGGGAGGAAATTGAGCGCACCATGGATGACCTGCGCGAGCATGGCGTTACCGTACTCACCATGGGGCAGTACCTGCGCCCCTCTGCTAAACACTTGCCCGTTATAGACTATATTCACCCCGATACGTTTGACGAATTACGCGAAGTGGCACTCGGCAAAGGATTCCGCCATGTGGCCAGCGGTCCGCTGATACGCTCCTCTCACCACGATGCTAACTTCCGCCCCGAGCTCGATATCCTCGAGGCCATTAATGCAGACCTCCGTGCTCGCGGAGAGCTGCTGTAGCGCAAAAAAAAACGAAAATCGGCTAATATTTGCCACGGTCTTCAGGGAAATTGCGATAGCCGATAGCGAGAGGTGCATGCCGATCGAGCAGCTCTCGGTCGTAACGGCGCGTAGGCGGGGCAATGTTGCCTAACGTGGGACCGCCGTTAAAGAAATATTGTAGGTAATAGGTACCTTTATAGCCCAACGTATCGCACTCCCGAACCATGCGGATGATGTCTGCCTCGTCCAGCAAGGCAGGGTGCACCGTGGTACGCACTTCAAAGGGAACTTTGCTATTAAGTAAAATGCTTAACGTGCGGGAAAATTGCTTAAAAAGCGGGGTGCCGTTGGGGAGATTCCACGAGCGATTGCAAGGCATTTTGTGGTCCATGGACACATAGTCTATGAGCTTATGTTTGATAAGCTCTTGCACAACGTCGGGGTTGGAGCCGTTGGTATCTATTTTAATGAGGTAGCCAAGGGATTTGATATCCTCGCAGAGCTCGCGCAGGTGCGGTTGAAGCGTAATTTCTCCGCCGGAAAGCACCACGGCATCCAAAAAGCCTTGTCGCTCCCGCAAAAATGCCATTTCGTCCACTTGGGTGCGGCTATGCCCCAGTACCAGCTCCGGGTTATAACAGTAGGGACAGCGCAAATTACAGCCGGTAAACCACATAATGCATGCGGCTTTTTTAGGATAGTCCAAAAAAGTAAGCGGGGTAATATCCACCGGGTGGCGACGCATGGCTGAAAGCAAGGAAACTATAGGTATAAAAATCCCGCAACGGGCACAATAGCCACAGTAAGCACAGGCTCCGTTGCGGGTGATTTATGCGGTAAACGACCGGTTATTTAAGGATAGCATCGCAGCCGCAACCACAGCCGGGTTCCTCGAAGTGGGCGCGTTCCTCAAACTCACCCTGCTTGCCGGCATTAAAGGTTTCCACAGGACGGTGGTAGCCCATGACGCGGGTATAAACAGTGCATTTGGTGCGTTCAGATTCGTGCTCGGCGAGGATTTGCTCGTCGGATTTAACTACGGGTTTGATTTCTGTATCGCTCATAATGTTGGTATGAATGTTATGTGTTGGGGGCGTTCAATCAGAACAGAGGAAGCTCAGGTTGCTCTTCGGCGCGTGCTTTTGCAAGAAGCTCTTCATCGCAAAGCGGGCAATAATCGTGGCGGCCTTTAAGGTAACCGTGCTTGTCGCACACAGAGAAGAGCGGGGTAACGGTGATGTAGGGCATCTTGAAGTTGGTAAGCACTTTGCGTACGATGTCGCGGCAGGCCTCGGGGGTGGAGATAGCCTCGCTCATGTACATATGGAATACCGTGCCGCCGGTGTAGCAGCATTGCAGCTTGTCTTGCATCTTGAGGGCTTTGAAGAGGTCGTGCGTGTAACCGGCCGGCAGCTGGGAGCTGTTGGTATAGTAACGGTGGCCGGGCGTACCGGATTGGATAATATCCGGGTAACGCTTAAGGTCCTCGCGGGCGAAGCGGTGGGTGGTACCCTCGGCAGGGGTCGCTTCAAGGTTGTACAAGTTGCCGGTTTCCTCCTGGTAGCCACGGATGCGCTCGCGCATGAAGTGCAGAACTTCTTCTGCAAAGGCAATACCCTCGGGGTTGGCGGTATTAAGGGTATCGGCAGAGAAGTTGCGGAGCATTTCGTTGATACCGTTGAGACCGATGGTGGAGAAGTGGTTGCGCAGGTGCGGCAGGTAGCGCTTGGTGTAGGGATAAAGACCGCGCTGGTAGAGCTGGTTAATAAAGACGCGCTTCTTCTCCAGCGTATCCTTGGCCAAGTCCATTAACTCACCCAATTTGGTGTAGAGCAGGTTTTTGTTGCCTTTGTACAGGTAACCCAAACGTGCCATGTTGATGGTAACAACGCCGATGGAGCCGGTCATTTCCGCAGAGCCGAACAAGCCGCCGCCGCGTTTAAGCAGCTCTCGCAAATCCAGTTGCAAACGGCAGCACATGGAGCGCACGGCATCCGGCTTATAGGCTTCTTCGTCGATAACTCGGTTGCCGTTTTCATCGTACTTATATTGGGAGCCGATGAAGTTCTGGAAGTACGAGGAACCAATCTTAGCGGCGTTCTCGAACAACAAGGGTACGTTCTCGCCCTCCCAGTCGAAATCCTCTGTAATGTTAACGGTGGGGATGGGGAAGGTGAAGGGCTGGCCGGTGCTGTCGCCCTCGGTAAGCACTTCGTAGAATGCACGCTGAATGACGCTCATTTCCGGCTGGAAGTGCTTGTATGTGAGGTCGGTAAGAGACTCTACACCACGTTCTCTGGCGATGGCAAGCAGTTTTTCGTCCTGCACGTTTTCAAAGATGTGAGCCCCGCCGGAGAAGGGCGGCTGCTCTCGCAGGTCGCGCGGGACAGTCCAATCGATAGTGACGTTGGTGAAGGGGCTTTGCCCCCAACGAGACGGTACATTAAGATTGTAGACAAAGTTGCGCAGGGCTTTCTTAACGGCTTTGTAAGGCAGCTGGTCAAAGAACAGGTACGGAGACAGATATGTATCAAACGAGCTGAAGGCCTGGGCACCGGCCCACTCGCTCTGCAAAATTCCCAAGAAATTGGCCATCTGCCCCAGAGCCTCGCGGAAGTGGCGCGGCGGGCGGCTGTTAACACGGCTGCGCACACCGTTGAAGCCTTCGTTCAGGAGGTTGCGCAAGCTCCATCCCGCGCAATAACCGGTAAGGCAGTCCAAGTCATGAATATGGTAATCGCCGTTGCGGTGGGCAGCACCTTCCTCCGGGGTGTACACTTGGTCGAGCCAATAGTTGGCAATAACCTTGCCGGCTGTGTTGTTTACCAACCCCGCGTTGGAGTATGTGGTGTTAGAGTTAGCCTTAATGCGCCAGTCTGTATTGCCGATGTATTCTTCTATCGTTTGTTTGCAATCCACCCATGTATTGCCTTGGTAGACACCGGCAATCTGCTCGCGCTGCAACTTGTGCAGGAAACGGTATTTGATGAAGTTGCGTGCCGTTTCGTACGCCCCGGCTTTCATCAATTCCCGCTCAATCAGGTCCTGAACTTTCTCTACGGGAAGATATTCCTCCTTTTTGAGGGCATCTAACACGTTGGCATAGACCAAGGGATTATATTCTTCCTGAGAGGCATGATAGGCCTTTTCGATAGCCTGTTGTACCTTATAGGCCTCGAAGCGTTCGCGTTTTCCGTTGCGCTTAATGATTTGGGGCATGACTGTGAGAGCGGATTGTGTTTAAGTGATGAAGTTGTACGGCCGGGATGGGTGATGCGTCCCCGGCATGGTTGTCTGCCTATACCGGTGCCGGTATGTGCTAACTGCCGAAATTTACCATTTTTTATACACCAATGCAAGCTAAAATTAGCAAGAAACGCTCTTTCAGCATAAAAAATCTTTTCTTAAAATTTTCTAAATATTGGACAAATCAAAACATCGCACCACAATATATTGTGTTTTTGGAGTATTTGTCATTTATCCCCGAAAGCTAACAGATGCCATACAAACGCTTGAAGCCTTGGTGTTTCCGGTATCGTTTTTTTTCGGGGTATTGCACTACATATAGGGCACCGTACAAACGCTATGCGAAAGGCTAAAAAAAGTCAATTTTGCACCCAAATTGTTTTAAGGTAGGGTTCTCCGTCAAAATCGAAAGGCATAGGAGAGGTAGAGAGCTTAGCAGAGGGAGCCCCGGAAGCAACAAGTTTTCTGAAATCGGTTGCAGACACCTTGCGACAGTTCGTGGTGCAAAGAATCCA
Source organism: Akkermansiaceae bacterium (assembly GCA_015062015.1). GTDB lineage: Bacteria > Verrucomicrobiota > Verrucomicrobiia > Verrucomicrobiales > Akkermansiaceae > Akkermansia. The sequence continues at coordinate 15,754 of SUVM01000018.1, forward strand.
CCCGCCCGGGGCAAGGCACGCCATGGCTTTTGCTACCAGCTTACCGTAATCTTTTTCCACACGCCAAATTTTACCCTTAGCATCGCGGGAAAAAGTGGGGGGATCCAACACAATGGCATCGAACGTACGGGCTTGCTTGGCAAAGCGCTCCAGCCAGTGCAGGGTGTCACCCTTGCAAAAGTAGTGGCGGTCTGCCTCTATGCCGTTGAGGAGCATGTTTTCACGACACCAGGTAAGGCAGGGCTGTGCTAAATCGAGCGTGGTGGTAACAGCCCCGGCCATAGCCGCACAAACGGAGAAAGCCCCGGTATAGGAAAAGGTATTGAGCAAACGCATGCCTTGGGTACAACGGTTTCTGACCTCCAAACGGTTATCCCGTTGATCCAGAAAGATGCCTTGGGAATAGCCGGCTGCCATATCCATGATGTAGCGAATACCGTTTTCAGTAATCGGAAAACGCAGCTCGGCCTCCGGGCCGCAAATATGTTGCGGTGCCGCCTTTACATCGTTATCCAAGGTTTTGAGGTAGACCGGCAGCCCCGTTGCCATGAGCTGCTGCAACAGGGCACGGGGTAGTGCGGTGTCTCGCACGGAAACGAGGATGCGGTCCGCCAAGGCATCCACAAACACACCGGGCCAAAGAGTACCGTCTATAATACGGTATGCATCCGTTGCCCATGGCAACCGGGCAGTACGCGCCGCAATTCTTTGAGCCAGGGAGTGCATGGTCTTGCCACAAAACTAATTATCGGCAACCAAAGCAGCTGCTGCTTTGCGAATTGTGGCCGCCATGGTGGAAAGCGCATTGGCGCGCGTGGATGCCAAGTGTTCTTTTAGCCCGCATTCATCCAAACGATGCAGGTCGGCGGCCTGAATTTCTGCCGGTGTAAGCCCGGAAAGCAAGCGAATAAACAGAGCAATAAGCCCTTTGGTAATGAGGGAATCGCTGTCTGCCAAAATGTTCATTTTGCCATCCGTAAGCTCGGTACCCACCCATACTTTACTTTGGCAACCTTTTATCAGGTTGGCGGGCTTGCGGAATTTGTCGGGCATAGGGGGCAATTTGCGCCCCAAGGAAATAATAAACTCGTACTTTTCCGTCCAATCTTCAAAGACGGACATATCGTCCAACAGCTCGTCGATGCGTTGATTGTAGCTCATGGATTGTTTTACTTGGAAGATGTTGCAAGAGTGTATAGAACGGCTTTTTGAGCATGCAGTCGGTTCTCTGCCTCGGTAAAGATGACCGGGGCATGAGCCTCTAACACTTCATCGGTAATTTCGTAACCACGGTAGGCGGGCAAACAATGGAATACACTGTGCCCCGGGGCAGCCAACTTCAACAACTCGGCATTGACTTGGTAGGGGAAGAACGCCTGCTCCTTGGTGCCTTTTTCTGCCTCTTGCCCCATGGAAATCCATGTATCGGTGTTAATGACCATCGCATCCCGGACGGCTTCTTCAGCATCTGTGGTGCAGATAATGCCGCTGCAATTGAGGGCCGATAAGGTTTCCTGCTTGGGCAGAGCATGTTGCGGGCCGGCCAGCGCCAGTGTAAAGCCAAGGTGCTTGGCAGCCCACATCCAAGAGCGCCCCATGTTGTTATCCACATCGCCCAGGAAGGCGATTTTCATATTCTTCCAGGAGCCGGGGCCGTATTGCTCCTCCAGCGTCATGAGGTCTGCCAAAATTTGGCAAGGGTGCTCTTGGTCCGTAAGAGCATTAATGGTGGGCAAACCGGAGTAGCGGGCAAAATCCACCACTTCATCTTGCCCGTAAGTGCGAATAATCGCCCCGTGAATCATGCGCCCCAATACACGCGCTGTGTCTTTGATGGGTTCGCCGCGCCCCAGCTGTATATCCCTGGTAGAGAGGAACATCGGGCGCCCCCCCAACTCGGAAATACCAACCTCGAACGAAACGCGGGTTCTCGTGGAAGACTTAGAGAAAATCAGGGCCCATGTTTGGCCGGCAAGCGGCAAACATGTGTGTGCACCGCGCTCTGCCTTAAGCTTGTGCCCCAAAGCAAGTAATTCGCAAATTTGCTCGCCTGTCAATTCTTCAATGGAAAGTAACTGATTCATGGTATTTCTCTGCTGGTGGAAAAACGAAAACTAGCACATTTGCTGCCGTTTGTAAAGCAATGTTTGAGTCAGCCCTTCCAAAGAGTGGCGAATCTGCCTATTTTTTTGATGCTCGGGCTTTGCGAAGAATTGCACGGATTGCTTTAGCATTGGGGCCGCCTATGCAGTCTTCCACCGAAGCACCTTTGGCGGTTTTGGCAGAAAGATTCGCCCCATGGTCTACGAGCCATTGCACTATTTCCGCGTGGCTGAGCCCGCAGGCATTGTGCAGGGCGGTAGTGCCGTTAGCCTGCGGTATTACCGTGTTAACATCACCGCCGTCACGAATGGATTTCAGGGCAGATAAAAGACGGCGCCGGTATAGCTGCTCAACCGCTGTATGGTACTGCCGATGCGATAGCTCGATAATTAAATCTGTCAGTTCAGCATCTGCCTCTGCCGGAATTTTCACGTCCGGCAGCTCGATATCGCCCACCGGAGTATCTGCCGGCATGATAGAAAAAACGGCACCTTTGGCCTCCCACCCGTACCCCTCTCGAAAATTCGCCTCCACATGGGCAAGCCCGGATGAAGAATCCGCAAAATCCAATTCGATGATAAATATCACCGGTCCGCGAACTTCGATGCAGGCCGCCGTACCAATAGGCTCATAACAGACGGCATAGGCGGAGTATATCTCCGGCGCAAGATTTTCAAGCCGGATACCCGTAGGCACCTGATACGAATTCCCCGTGGCAGGAAATTGTATGACAAGGGGGGCGGCTGCGCATGGCTGCCAGACAGGGCTCTCCGTCTCCTGAGAAAAATGCTTTTCTATAGCTCCCGGGAAATGAATGACAACTTTTTTACCGGCAAGAGATTGCGGCACTACATCGCCTACAGGGTCATCCATACGCTGTAAGGTATGATGTGCGGCGGTAGAATCTTGCATGCGAAACGTGAGATGGTAATAGTCAATTTTATTCCATTTCATGTGCGCCGTTCCAACGGTATCGCCCTCAAACTTTAAGTCAATGGTTCCGATATCATTTTTACCGTTGATAAGAAGTTTTGCCGTTTTATTTTGCGTATCGGCGCGGTAGCTAATCGTATAGGGGCCTCGCTCTCCGTCTGCTGTATAGCTGCCGTTTAAGGTCTTGCTGTTTTGCCCTAAATCAATTAGGAGAGGTGTCATTTTGTATGCCGGAGAATAGCTGAAATGCAATTTCTTGCCATTCAGTTCTTTAGGGATGCTGCATATTTCACCTGCGTTTGCAAATACAAGTGGATTTGCTAAGGTAAGGGTTGTAAAAATAAGGAGCCGTTTCATTGCTGTATTAATATAGCCTTAACGGTCATTTTCTGTCAATAAAAAAGGCGGGTTCATTGCGAACCCGCCGTATTTTGCAAAGAAAAGCGTAAAGATTACTTCTCGCTCAGAGAGCCGATGCCGGGCAAAATCTTGCCCTCGAGCAGCTCCAAAGAAGCACCGCCGCCGGTGGAGCAGAAAGAAAGCTTATCTGCTACCTTAAACTTCTTGGCCGCCGTTACGGAGTCACCACCGCCAACGATGGAGATGCAATCGGACTCTGCCAAGCACTCAGCGATAGCCTTGGTACCCTGGGCAAAGGAATCCAGCTCGAATACGCCCAGCGGACCGTTCCAAAGAACCGTCTTGGCACCACGGATGATGTTGCAGAACTCTTCGATGGCTTTGTCGCCAATGTCGATACCCATGCCACCCTCGGGGATTTCGCCGCCCTCTTCCCAAGGAGCAGTGCAGCATGTCTCTGCCCCCTCCTCAAACTTGAAAGAGTAGCGGGTGTCTGCCGGCAATACGAACTTCACGCCCTTGGAAGCGGCATCGGCAAGAATCTCGTTAGCAAGGTCAAGCTTGTCGGCCTCAATCTTGGAGTTGCCTACGTTCTTGCCCTGGGCAGCAAGGAAGGTGTTGGCCATAGCCCCGCCGATGATGAAGGTCTGGCTCTTCTCCATGAGCTTGGAGAGCACCTGAATCTTGTCGGAAACCTTGGCACCGCCCATAATCACGACGAAGGGCTGAGCAGGAGTCTCGAGTTTGCCCTCGAGGTACTCAAGCTCGTGCTCGATAAGGAAACCCATGGCACTCTTCTCGGCATAATGTGTTACACCCTCGGTGGAGGCGTGAGCGCGGTGAGCGGAACCGAATGCATCGTTTACATAAAGCTTAGCATTGCCAAGCAAGGCCTTTGCAAACTCGGGGTCGTTCTTCTTCTCTTTCTTGTCGAAACGCACGTTGTCCAGCAGCAGCACGTCGCCGTCTTGCAGAGCAGCGCGAGCAGCAGTTGCCGCGTCACCGATGGTTTCAGGCACAAAGGCTACAGGCTTACCCAAGTGGCCGGCAAGGCATTCGGCAGCAGCTTTCAGAGAGAACTCTGCCTGATAACCGGTACCTTCGGGGCGACCGAGGTGAGAGCAAAGAACAAGACGAGCACCGTTGTCGAGCAAGTACTTGATGGTGGGCAGAGCGGCAACGATACGAGCATCGTTGGTGATTACGCCGTCCTTCATGGGGACGTTAAAGTCCACACGCATAAGGACTTCCTTACCGGCAACGTCGAGGTCGCGTACAGTCAGTTTAGCCATATAGTTGATGTATGTTGTTGTTTGGAAAATGAACAGATGCCGCATGGTTACACCCACGGCGAGGGTATTTTAACGTCTTTTGTACGATATTTCAAGGCAAAATACAGACAACAAGCTGAAAAATGGACAGATTTTTTCAAAATACGCCAAAACAACCTGCTAAGACTGAACCTTAGCTTGACAATTCTGCATATTCGCGCATAATGTTAGCATACCGATGGTGCGGTATACGGATTATGAAAAACTTTTCAGGCATCAGCATGCTGAGTCTGCTGGCTATGATGGCTGCGGCAGAGACGGAACCCGCCGGGGATAGTGTTACATTATCTCCGCTGCTAATGTATGTGGCAGATCGCTCCGGTGCAGATGCCATTGCACCAAAGGTAGCTCGGCTGATGCAGGGAAAAACGGCAGAGCAGATCCACATCGATGAGTTTGACCGGGTATTATTGGAAGCCACCGGCTGTTTTGGTTCCGAGGCACTCAGCATCGCACTGGAGCCGATCATTCCACGAATATCCCCCGAGGATATGCCCGAGATTGCGCAGCACATGGCCTTGCTGCACGAAATGTGGACAATGTTTGACCAAATAACCCTTGCCTTACAAGAGGTAGACAGCCCGGAAGACGCCGAAATTGCAGCCGGTATTTTGGAGAGTTTCAAGCCCTTCATGTTTACATGGTCGCAAGCCGTTGCCAAAGTGCCGGAGCCCGAGACGGAACAAGCTGCGCGCAAACTGCGTATGGTTTATTTGGTGGAAACGCGCCCACGCATCGGCAAATTGCTTAACACATGGGGCGATTTAGCCTTGAGGGATGCTCATTATTATGGCTCTGCCCGGTTAGTGGAAGGGCTGCAAGATGTTTGTGATGTATTAGAGAATATGGATATGGCTGCGGACCCGGATGTAATGCCGGCTCTGGCCACTACAACGAGAGAGCTCATTCCTCTGCTTAATCAATGGTTAGGGGTTATCAGCCTTGTATACGATAAAGATACAGCGGATGCAGCAGCCCCGCATATTGTACGCATTCATCTGCAAATGCAGGAGGTAATGCAAAGAGCCGCCCTATCCCGCATTCACGAAAAGGACCTTTTCAACGTATCGCCTCGATTTGAGGTGCAGGCACATATCTGCGACCGCATTATGCACTATCTCACAGAGGAGGTGCAACCACCTTGTTACGGCTCCGCAAAGCTGCAAGATGCCTTAATACACGAAGATTAACGCCCGTTTTATCATGAAATTGCATTATTTATTCCTGCCGGTGTTTGCCTTGCCGCTTCATGCCACACCGGCTACCTCTCAAACCGAAGCTGCCGCTGTTTTGGCATCTCAAAAGCGCAATCTATTGCCCCTGCCGGATTTCCATGAGTCATGGACCGAGGCGGAGGTGCAATGCATCAAAAGTTTTGCCGCCAAATTCTCTCATTTTTATGATAAACAGCCTTTTGCCAACCATGCAAAAGAAGATTTATACCCGTTTATTTGTTATTTGCACCAAGTTATTGCCACAGGAGAGGTGAATGCCACTTTCGGCACCGCCGATGCCCCCGATACGCTTGCACGGTATGCCGCGATTGTAGACGACTTGGATGCCGTTAAGCTCTTTATCTCTAAAGGGGAGAACCCCGCTACCAGTGCCCGCCATGCAGATTTTGATACAGAGTTTTGCTTAGCGCAGGAAATTATATGGAGCGAAACGCTCACCGTCCTCAATCATACTGCGGAAGAACGAATTGCTTTGCTGGAATGGCTTAAAACGCAAGGTTGGAATCCGCAAGTAAACCAAAACAGTATTATTTTTGCAGTATGCGTGGCAGCCATGGCCGAGCATCAAAATGTTTTACCGCTTTTTGAGTGGATTAATAACCAGCAATTCGAGCAAACAGCCATCATTACAGACCGCTATATGCAAGCAGCCCTGCATGGAGTCGGAGCCACCCCCGTAGTACGCCAACTGGTAGAAA
>SUVM01000019.1 GCA_015062015.1 Akkermansiaceae bacterium
GTCATTTTCCCCGCCGTGGATTCCTTGGCAAGGGCATGGTGGTATCGGTGGATAAATACACCGCCGTGAACATGTACAACAAGGTGCAGCATTACTGGGCAGAGGAGAAGAAAGCCATCATGGCTGAGCGTAATGCCGCCAAGACAAAAGAAGAGAAAGACAAGTTCTCTACGATTCTTGACTACATGAACAACGTGGAGATGGCGGTGGTCATCTCCAAGGAAGAAGGAGAGGTCGAAAAATTTGCTGCCAAGGGGCTGGATATTACCATGCATCGTGCAAAGATGGAGGAAATCACAGCGGACGGCAAGGACATTGAGGACAGATACAAAGATCCCCACGACAAGCTGCATCTGGTGTTTGTTTGTGCCATGTGGCTCACCGGCTTTGACGTGAAGAACCTTTCCACGCTGTATCTGGACAAGCCGATGAAGTCGCACACGCTCATGCAGGCCATAGCCCGGGCGAACCGTGTATACCCGGGCAAACCCTGTGGCATTATTGTGGACTATGTGAATGTGTTTATGCACATGAAGCGTGCCTTGGCCGATTATGCGGTGCCCGATGATGATACCATGATGCCCGCCAAGGATGTGGACGCGCTCATCGGGTATCTGGATGAATGCATTGGCGAGGGGGATGCTTTCTTAGAGTCGATAGGCATATCGCTGGATGCCATTATAGGCGAAAGCGGCACGTTTGAGCAGCTGGATGCCTTACGCCGGGCATACGATGTCATTGTGTCAAATGATAACTACAAGGAGAAATTCAAGGTTATCACCAATGCGATGAACAACCTGCATGATGCTTCCAAGCCTGAAATATTTGAGCGGCATTGGGAGAACAGCAAATATCTTCCGTTGGCGTACCTGCACGGGCTGATGGTGAATCGTATAGACGACGAGAAAATCCGCCGGGCAAAGCAGCGCATGGCAACGGTGCTAGATTACAGCGTGACCTCTGATAAGGCTGAAGATCAACTGAAATGCGGTATACACGGCACCAAGGTTATCGACCTTTCCAAGATTGATGCAGAGGAGCTGCGCAAGGAGATTAAGCGGGCAGAGTATAAGGCCATCGAAATCGATAATCTCAAGGCATTTCTCGAAAAAACATTGCAGGACATGCTTTCCCGCAACTGTACCCGTGATTCGTTCTCCAATCGGTTCAGGAATATCATTGACCGCTACAATGCCGGTGCTTCCGAAAATGAGGACTACTACGAGCAGCTGATTAAGCTCCTGGAGGACTTGCAGAAAGAACAGCAACGAGCCAATACAGAGGAGCTTACAGAAGAGGAACTGGAACTGTACGATCTGCTGACACGCGGACGTACACTCACCAAGGCGGAAGAACAGAAGGTAAAGCTGGCCGCTAAGAACCTGTATAAGAAACTGACCGAGCATCGCGACGAGCTGCTGGTAGTAGACTGGTACAAGGATGAACAGCCTATGCTGAAAGTCAAGACAGCCATAGAGGACTCCTTGGACGCAGATTTGCCAACAAGCTACGATGTGCCGTCATTCGAATCAAAAATCAGACTGTTGCTCAATCACTTCATCGACATGGCTATTCAAGGCTATGGGTGGATTGCGGCGTAAATTAAGATAGTTGATTTGTGTATGGAATACATCCCTCTTTATCATTATACCCGGACGGAGTATTTGGAAGATATCTTGCTTAATCGGCTCCTAAAGGTATCAGAGGTAGGGAGAAGTAATAATCCTCTATCATTTGATACTTTGTAGAAGAGCGAGCAAACGTATTCATGGCACTAAAAAAGAAACAACAGTGAGGTATAAGCTTCTTGACTCGCCCGGTGATTTCCATGTAGGTGCCGCCGGTCTTGCGGGTGTCCGGGACGAAGTAAACGATATTCAGGACAAGGTTGGAATCGGTTGATGCCAGTTGAGGGAGATTAGAGATTTCCTGCTTTACGGATTCATCCGGAATAGGTCGCTCGTCTGTGAGGCGGGCGGCTTCGGCGATTGCGGCATCATGTCCCGTGAGTGCAGCAAAGGGGAAGAATGGGCAGCGCGATCAGCCATGCTCATCTGCGGGTGTTTCCGGGATACATGGTGGGGCAGATGAATGATATCTGCGTATTTGTCTTCAGCATCGTACATCATGCCTTGTGTCCTCCTATCTGCTCGTTGCGATCGCGGGTGGTAGCTCCTTCTTCCTTGCGGGCTATTCGTTGCGTATGGCGCTCTCCTGACGTGCTTTCAGATAGCGTTTCAGCAGGAAAGCGCAGAAATAGGGGATGGTGAGGAATGTGTCTGAACGACCGATATTGGCATGTGCTAGTTTGATGCCGGAGTGAATAGCATCATATTTTTCTGATTCCACCAACTTGCGTAACGATTTCGACACCGTGTTACCAGCTTTGACCTCGACAGGTATCAGATCATCTGAGGTGCGGACAAAGAAGTCCATTTCAAGGGTTGAATCGTCCTTACGGTAATAGAACAAATCATAGCCGCTTTTGGATAAGGCTTCTGCCACAAAATTTTCATACAAGGCTCCCTTATAGATGCCCAGGTTCTTGTTGCGCAGCAAATCTTCGCGCGATTCTTCATCGAGCATGGCAAGCAGCAAACCGGTGTCTGCCACATAGAGCTTATATTTATCCGGAGCAAAATTTCCTTTCAAGGGCAGCTCCGGATAATGCAGGCAATAGCAAATCGACAGCAGTCCGGAATCCAGCAGCCACTCCACGCAACCGAAGTATTCACGAGAGCGGGCGTTTTTTGCAACTTTGGTAAGCTGGAACTTCTTGTTTTCCTTTGCCAGCTGGGGCGGCACCTGATTGAACACGGCAAGGATTTTGGCTTTATCCAGCCCGGAGGCATATTTGCGGATATCCTCGCGATAATCCCGAAGCAACTGCTGCTGAAGCTCTGCTGTTTCTTCAAAAGTGCCACTCCGCACAAATGCACTGATGACCGCCGGCATTCCGCCCAGAATCACATAATCCAGAAACAGAGAAAAATAACGTTCCAATTCGGCATTACTGAAAGGCTCCTCGCGCAGGAGATGCCCCAGCATGTCATCCACAGCATCAGCCCGGTATCCACGTGCCCACAGGTACTCCTCAAAATCAAAGGATCGCATCTCATAATCCTGCTTGTGTCCCACGCTATGACTTTCGATGCGGGAATACTGCACCCCAAGGAGCGATCCGCTGCATATCACATCGTATCGGCCATCGATATGGAAGAACTTGAGCGCGGTCGTGATTTCCGGAAACTCCTGAACCTCGTCAAAAAAGATAAGAGTTTGCCCCTTATCAAAGCGGAAATCCGGATTCATTCTCGACAACAGGCGCACAATATCTTCCACCGCGTAACCATCGGCGGTAATGCCCATGTAATGGGGTGATTCCACAAAATTCACATACACAACGTGCTTGTACTGCCGCTTGGCGAATTGCGTGATTGCTTCTGTTTTGCCGACCTGTCTGGCCCCCCGGACAATGAGGGGCTTACGTTCCGGCGCTGCTTTCCAGACATCCAGAAAAGCATCTATCTTACGTCTCAAATACACCTCGGACTGCATACGTTTGTGTTTTTTACGTAAAATAATGATTTTTTAATGAGTTGTCAATCGTTTTTCACATTTTTTGTGCTTTTTTTGATGATAATTTTCACATTTTTGATACTTTTTTAGTATGTTTTTTCACATTTTTTTGAAAAGCAAGCAAGGGAAGGCGGATGATATCCGCGTACTTGTCTTCTGCATCGTACTATGGGGAGTATTATGTTTATCATTTAAATCAACCGTTCAAAAGTCGTTTTTTGATTATACATTATGAAAACACCAGTGATTATCCACATGCTATTCAATTTACCAACGATGTATGATAAAACTCATGGTTTTTAGATAGACCTAAGTAGTGAGAAAGTTCTCCGACATAAGAATGGTATACTCCTCAACTTTGGTCGTACGGCGTTCAAAGGAGCGTACAATAGCCTCTTTCAACACCGCATAATCAAAGGAATATCGGCGCGACAGGAATCAAAAATCATAAAAATCTTATTATAGCTTTTGTCCGGCTGTCCTCACCTCAAAAGGTAACCATACGATAGAGTTACAGTCGTAATGGCTATGTCCCTTTCGAAAAGAAACAATAGGATACTCAAATATTATTTTTCCTTGCTGAAAAAGAAGTTTTTCTTCAGTTGAAAGCTCAATATTTATTTCAAATGATGAGCTTTGTTGAGCAGGAATATGTAAAGAAGCCGGGGCATCAGCAAATTTACTTTGTTCGCTATTTCCATTTGTTACGCGAATTCTTGCCGGAGAAGCTAAGCGAACATTGTAGCCGGTAGTACGTAATTCTATATTATCATCCAAATCATTATATATATGAAATCTACACAAATACCCACTTTCGTTTTCAGAAAGAATATCTATTTGTCCTCGAAAAGATGAAACATTCAGATTATTGTTTCTTTCCATACAGCAAGGCAACATTGCAAAAAAAACTACTGTTACCCATATGAACAATTTCTTATATAGTATTGTTGTGTTAGTAAACATGTGCGTTTCCGTTCCTACATCTATCACAAACTTGAAACGAAGTACAGAAGGAACGTTGTCATAGCGACCCCCAGTCGGTTTGTCAAGAGCAGTTAACTTCGACAAGCCTCTCCGCCGGCTCGGATTTTAGCCCGAACGAGCTCATATTACCACCAAAAATTAACCGAGTCCCTATTATTTGTTATATGCAACATGCCTAAAATCATGCCCCGAGATGCGCGGCTCGTCAACAATGTTGTAAACCGCGCATGCACTGTCTCATTAGTCTACCCCATAGTCCTCCCCAAAAAAGCATGCGGCAGGGGGGCTCAAAACGGGGCACCTCGGGGCACATCGCTAACGGGGACACCTAAATGCTGCAACGCCCGCAAGGCGCCGCGGTGCCCCTTGACGGCAGCCATGCGCCAATAGCGAATTGCCGCCTCTGCATCTTTCTGCACGCCATCGGAGCCTTTATACAACATAAAGGCGTAGCGGTAACAGGCATCTGCCTCGCCGGTGGCGACACGGGCAGCTACATCTGCCACACGGGCACGTTGCCGTTCTGCATACTCGGCCGCTTCTTTTGCGGGGTCGTATGTGGCGTAACGAATCGCCCAAGGCAAAAACAAGGATAACGCCAAGGCATACACCACAACAATGTACCAGCGGGAAATTACCAAGGTTGGCAACATGCGCATGCGGCGGGTATTGCGCCCCCGCGCATAAGCACCTGCCCAAGCACGCCGTTGTTGCCGTTGCGCCTTACGCTCGTACGCATGCCGAACCGACATGCGGCTGCTGCGCCTCGGCATAGAAGCCAACTCTGCCGCAGCCCCTACACGCTTATGCAGCAACAACCACGCATCGTACTCGGCGCGGCTCTTTGCCTCGCCCAGCACGCGATAGGCCTCCAGCACGGCCTTAAAACGTTCTTCGGCGGAGGGATCTGCCGCGTTGACATCCGGGTGCAGGCGTTTAGCCTGCCGCCGAAAAGCGGCTTTAATCTCGCGGGCATCGGCAGACTCCGCAACATCCAGCAGCTGGTAATAATCGGGGCGCATTGTTTCTCCCTATAAAAAAAACGGCCGAGGCTGCCACCCCAATGCCCGCAAGCGAGCAGACGACACCGGCACGCACACACCGCCGCGCTTGGTGGGTGCAGCCACCTCGGCACCGGCAGGCACGCCGCTGATACGCTCCAAAGCAGCATAAGCCGCAGCCTTGGTAAAAGATGCACCGCATACATTAAAAACTCCGGCAGCCCCCTGCTCTGCAAGCAGCAGCAGCGCGCACGCCGCATCCTGCACATGCACATAATTGAGCACACGCCCGGGGGTGCCGGGCAATTGCGGTTCGCCCGCCAAATGACGGCGCCGAAGCTCGCAACGGTTTTCGCCATACAAGGCAGCCAAACGCGCCACGGTACCACCGGCTTGCAGCACTGCCTGCTCTGCAGCTAACAACACGCGGGCGCGCTCGCCGACGGGCGCTACAGGCACGGCCTCTGTCAGCTCTGCCGCAACGGCTGAACCATACACCGATACGGAAGAACAAAACAGCACATGCGCCGCAGGTGCTTCGCGCAGCAAAGCCGCCACCACCTCCGCATAGCAGTGGCGATATGCAGCGGCATCTCCCCCACGCGTAGCCATGCAGCAAAAAATGTACCCGGGTTCAACAAGCTGATATGCCGTATGCAAAACAGCGGGGTCGGCGGCATCGCCAGCAACATCCGCCGCAGCCACGGTATCTATTGTTACAACACGCGCACCTGCAGCCATGCACAGAGCCGCCAGCTCGCGGCCTAAAAAACCGGTACCGACAACCCACACTCCCTGGCCCGTCAAACGGCTCATGCGCGGTTACGCCAAATCAATTCTGCCAGTTCCAAATCGCCGGGAAGCGTTATTTTGAGATTTGCCCCCACCTGCACCAAACGCGTAGACACGCCGATGGCTTCCAGCACAGACACCTCGTCCGTAACCACCAAATGTTGCGCTGCCACGCAGGCATAGGCACGGCGCAGCAAGGCGAGGTCAAAAATCTGGGGTGTTTCCATCCCCCACAAGTTATCGCGGCTCACTTTCTCGGGCAGGGAGCAGGCAGCGGCATCGGCGCGTTTCAACGTATCTACAATGGGGTGGGCACAGGCGGCGGCACCGGTTTGGCGAGCAGCTGCCAAACAAGCGGCAATCCCCTGCGGGGTAATCAACGGGCGCGCGCCGTCGTGCACGGCTACATAGCGAGTACCCGCCGGCAAAGCATCCAAACCTGCCGCTACAGAGTCTTGGCGCTCTGCCCCGCCATCCGCACGCAACACGGGGATGGGAAACGCGGCGTCTGCCAGACCCACTTCGCGCCAACGCGGCTCCGGGCACACCACCACCACGGCAGAGCACCCGGCTGACACAAAGGCATCTACACTGCGCCGTAACACCGGGGAGCCGTCCAAATGGGCGGCCAATTTATCAAACCCGGCTCGGCGAGAACTGCCGGCAGCTACTATAACGGCACAGAACATACCCGAATACTTAAGCTAAGCGAGCCCCCACCAAAGCAGATAACAACTTACCCGGGGCACGCCCCCCGGTGCGAGCCTGCATCTCTTTCATCACGCGGCCCATATCCTTTTTAGAGGTAGCACCCAACTCGGCAATCACTGCGTCTAGCACGGGCAAAATCTCGGCCTCGGTCATCTCTGCGGGCAACAAAGCAGCCAGCACACGCATCTCTGCCTGCTCTTTTTCCACTAACTCGGGGCGAGCCGCCTGCTGATACATGGCAATGGCGTCCTCGCGTTGTTTGATTTGCTTGCGCACCACATTCTGCGCCTCGTTTTCGGAGAGCAACTCGCGGGCATTCCCCTTAGCAACCTGGGCATTCTGCAACGCCGCCTTGACACTGCGCAAGGCACCCAAGGTCAAAGCATCTTTCCCCAACATGGCAGCTTTCATACCTGCCGTAATCTGGTCGTATATCGAACTCATAGCAGCGTTATTGTACCGTTTCGCCCACACAATGCAAGCACCAAATGCATTTGTTTACACATGCTTTGTCATGCAACACATGTGCACTTTGCACGCACTTTTTTTATAAAAGCAACATTTTAGCTTGCAATAGCCCGCTTTTCGTGCTATAGCTGGAAGTGTCAACAGAACGCGAATTTCACATGAAAACAAGCTTAAAACACATCAAAAAAGGTTTCACATTGGTGGAACTCCTCGTGGTTATCGCCATCATGGGCGCGCTGGGTGCCGTGGGTTATGGGGCCATCCTCGCCTTCATGAACTCCGGTGACAAACAGGCTGCCGAAACCAACATGAGCAACATCGGCAAGGCTTTAACCCAGTTCAGCAAAGATAACAAGGCATTCCCCTGCGACACCACCGCAGACAAACTGCAAGACAAGGCCGGTGCTTTCGGTGAGCTGCAGGGCGACACCGCCAACTGCTACCTGCGCCAGCTTTTTGCTAAAAAAGACGTAGTGGAAGAAAAGAACTTCTTTGCCAAAATTGGTGAGGCCTACAGCGAGGGCGACGGCAACATAGCCAACGGCGCTTGCTTGGAGCCCGGCGAAAACGCCTTTGCCTATGTCATGCTCAAGGCGGACGAATCTGCCACGCCGAAGAGCAAGGCCAAACCCGCCAAAAACAAGAAAGCAGCAGCTGTAGAAATCACCAAACGCCCGGTACGCGAAGCCTCTGCACCGCTGATGTTCTGCTGCATCAAGCACGATGGAGCCACCCCCATCCCCGGCGAAGAGCTCCTGCTGGATATGGATCCCTTCAACGAGTTTGCCCTTGTCCTTAAAGCCAACGGCAGCGTAGAAAAACTGGAAGGCGACAAGATTACCGTAGACCCGAACGATGAGTCCGTTGGTACCTTTGCAGAAGGCAAGACCCCCTTCCCCAAGAGCCGCTCCACAGGTGAATCCAAGGCGGCGGATTACATCATCCTGCCCCCGGCTCTGTAATAGAAACAACACCATTCATTTTTATACCACGGCTTGATTGAGGCAACTCATCAAGCCGTGTTTTGCAAATACCCTATACCCCTTATGCTTAAAAATCTTATTTCGTGTTTCGTGCCGGGGCTCAGCATCTGCACCGTTTGCAGATGTAAGAAAAAGGCCTAAGAAAGTGCTGCTCAAGCCACAAAGGAAGAGGCACCCGAACAGCAGGAAGAGAGGGCAGATTCCCGCAACGGCTTTGGCACGGGCATATCTACGGCTGCAGATTACTTTATCCTGCCCCCGGCTTTATCATCTGCATCCCCACTGCCCGAAGCACTTTAGCGCGCATCGGGCAGTTGATTTTAGGGGAACCCGCCTTTCAAGCCCCGACTACGGCAGGCAGCATACAACCGCGCAGCTCTGCAAGGCGGCGCAGTACTTCCTCTATCACATTATCGGGGCAAGAGGCACCGGCCGTCATACCGATGCGCCATGTACGCTGCAAATCTGCCGCTTCTGCAGGCATTGGCAAGAGGCGTTCTTCCCCGGCAGAGAGGTCGTAGGCGCGCAGCTCTGTGGGGCTAAGCAGGCAATCCGCCGATTTTACGAAAAACGTAGGCAAGCGGCGTGCGGCAATATGAGCCAAATGGGTGGTATTGGAGCTATTGTAGCCACCGATGATAAACATGGCATCCAACTGCTTATCCAAGAGCTCAAAAAGGGCGTTTTGGCGGTCTTGCGTAGCACCGCAAATCGTATCAAAGACATGGAAGCGGGCATCGTTGCCATCCCGCTCCGTCACGGCGGCTCGCAGCATGGATTGAATATGCGCCGTTTCGCTCTTAAGCATGGTGGTTTGGTTGGCCATGCCGATTTCCGCCAAATGCACATCGGGGTCAAACCCCGGGGAGCAGGCTGCGGCAAAATGCTCCATAAACTCGGCTTTATCGCCACGCCCCAACAGGTAATCCGCCAACAGGGCAGCCTCTGATTCGGAGAAAATCACAATGTAATTTCCCAAACCGTCATCCCCCAAACTATGGGAGGCCGTGGCCATGCTCTCCTCGTGCTTCGCTTTGCCATGAATAACGCTGGTAACGCCCATGCGGGCATAAGAGCGCACCCGCGTCCATACTTTCATCACATTACCGCATGTAGAATCCACCAACTGCACCCCCTTTTCCTCTAACAAGCGGCGCAACGCCACGGGCACCCCGAACGCGGGGATAATCACCACGTCATCCTCGGTAAGCACATCGTAAGCGGGGTCATTGATACGAAAAGGCAGGTGGCGCAGCCCCATGGCATCCAACCGGGCATTCACCACGGGGTTGTGGATAATTTCGCCAATCAGCCAAATACGCTTACCGGCAAACATATCGCAAGTAGCGTGTGCTATTTCGATAGCCCGTTTCACACCATCACAAAACCCGAAGGATGCGGCCAAGTGCACCTCCATGTTGCCGCATTGCAACATGTCGCCGGCCTCTCGCATATGCTGCACCAGCGGGCTTTGGTAGCGGGCAACCTGAGCGCGAATACGCTCCAAAACATCTCGGCGTCTCACATTAACGGGCTTTCTGATTTGCATGGGCTCATTGTGACGATTCGCACCGCATCTGTCAAGAAAAATGCCGCACGCAGCCATACTTCGCTCTTGATTTCGGCACAGCCTCATAGTAAGATAGGGGGCATGAAGAAAATCCTCTGCCTTACCATGCTGGCCCTGGCTGCTGTGTCCACCCTGCCCACCGTACAGGCACAAAGCCCGGATGTATCCCACGAAGACCGCGACATGGTACGCGTCATGCGCCACCCGGACGGCTCTCGCACCGTATACCAACGCCAAGCCAACTGGCGGGGCATGCGCTGCGCCACCTATACCGCAAGCGGGCAACTGGCAGCCATTAATGACTACACGGAAGGCAAGTACGGCCAACTGATAGGCTGCACCATTTACGACAACAAGCGCCAACCCCTCTACAAAGTTGCCTATGGGTACGACAAACAGGCCCGTTTGGTGGAAGAGCGCATGTATGCCGTGACCGACAGAAAACTGGTACAACGCGTCATTTACCGTTACGATGCTAACGGGGAGCGCGCCAAGCCGCTCATTGTCTCCCTCAACAACGGTGCCACCACCATCGGCCCCACCATGAATGCCGATGTGGAAAACGCCCACCGCACCCTTCCCCGCAACGGCCGCCGCTAATTCGGCACGGCAGCACCGCATGCACAACCCTACGTTATTATGGAAACATTCTCCTGGCAAGACCGCGATGAAGACGGCAACAAAGTCGTCTACGAAGCCAGCCATTTTGGTGGTTGGTGGCAATTAACCAGCACCCCCAAAGTGGGTCGCGCCATGAAAGACGAGGTGCAACCCACCCCGGCAGACTTTACCGAGGAGCACTGGCGCACCCTGCGAGACCTGCTGTGGCGTAAATACCAACGCCGCCGCGTATCTTGGGATTTAATTGCCCATATAGACGACATTTTGGCCGGCAAGGCCACCAACGAACGCCGAGACCAGCGCAAAAAATGATGACGGACGACGAAATGATACACTGCCGCGAAGCCGCGCGGCAGTTGGAGCGAGCCATTGCCGTGATGCACCGCCTGCGCGCGCCCGGCGGTTGCCCGTGGGATGCAGAGCAAACGCACGAGAGCCTCGTTTCCAACTTGGTGGAAGAGTGCTACGAGTGCATAGATGCCATCCGCGCGCAAGACCGCCCGCACATGCGAGAAGAGCTGGGAGACGTGCTGCTGCAAGTGCTTTTCCATGCAGAGCTTGCTGCGGAGCACAAGGAAGTCCCCTTCGACATATACGACATTGCCCGCGAACTGAGCGATAAATTGGTGCGCCGCCACCCACACGTTTTCGGCACCTCGGAGGTAAGCGACACAGAGGGCGTGCTGAGCCAGTGGGATGCCATCAAACGCAAGGAACAAGCCATAGAAGACAAGCCCTACCTCAAAAATTGCGGTAAAGGGCTGCCATCCTTGCTCAAAGCTGCCAAAATCACCAAAAAAGTAGCCAAAGTAGGCTTCGATTGGCCGGACCACGCCGGGGTAATAGAAAAAATACGGGAAGAGACGGACGAGGTAGCCGCCACGCTGGAGCTGCCGGACACCGCCCCGCAAGTAGAAGAAGAGCTGGGGGATTTGCTCTTCTGCACCGTCAACCTGTGCCGCCGCCGAGGCATAGACCCCGAGTTGGCATTAGATGCCGCCAACCGCAAGTTCGAGCGCCGATTCAATGCCGTAGAAAAGCAGCTCAAAGCACAGGGAATCTCGCTGGCAGATGCCACACCGCAACAAATGGAAGCTGCGTGGCAACTGGTCAAAGCACAAGAGCACGCCCGTTAAGCCCCCCACCTTGCCCCAACACATGCCCAAGCTGCACATACAAAAGGTACTCTTGCTCATCATAGGGTGCGTGTGGTTATTGGCCGCTTGCTCTCAGATAACGCAACGCACGGTAACGGAAGAGCACACCGGCCCCGCCGACAAAGAGTTACCGCCGGAGCTTGCCGGGTTTATGAACAACCCCTTGCTTCCCGGGGCTCTTAACCCCAACGCCATCAACATGAAAGTAACCTCCGAAGAAGAGCTCAAAAAGGTGGAAAGCAGCACAGAGGAGGACGAAATCATTTGGACCGACCCCGACAACCCCGAAGCCAGCATTGCAGAGCTAAATGCCGTCTTCGAAAACAAACGCCAAGGCAACGGCTGGCTGAGCAATTACGGGCAAGCCCTCAGCCTCTCCCGCCGCCAAGGGCTGCCGCTGCTCATCTGGTTCCACGACTCTATCACCAGCCCCAAAAGTAAAACATTGGGCAAAGAATTGTTGGAAACAGACTTGTTTAACGACTATTGCCAAGACCGCGTCATCCGCGTAAAAATAGACTCCGGCGCAGCTATAGACGACAGCGGGGCCAAGTCCTCCCGCTACACCCTCAGTGCCATCAACAGGCTGGCGCGCAAATACGGCATAGACCGCCGCCCCGGCGTGGTGGTGGTCTCACCCCATGGCGGCAAAGTCACCGCGCGCATCAACGGCATGAGCGATTTTATCTACGATGTACACACAGAGATTGAGCACGGCGTGGAAAAGGCGGAAGAGGACTATGCCCACTACAAAACCAAGCTGCGCGCCCAAGGCTACCGAGACTGGACCGAGCGGCGCGGTAAATCCACACTCTTTGCCAAATTGATGCGATTCGACGAAAAAAACAACTTCGTCTACCTCAAAGAACCCGGAGGACGCGTTACCAAAACGCGTTTGGAAAGCTTCTCCAAAAACGACATCCAATACCTGGATGCCATCTCCCGCGATAAATCGACACGCTAACCCCATGAATAAGTCCGATGCCACCAAGGCCGGCATCATGCGTGCGGCCATCCTGCAATTCACCCGCGTTGGGTACGAGGGCACCGTGGTGCGCGATATCGCACAGGAAGCCGGCGTCAACATCGGCCTGATTCGGTACCACTTTGGTCATAAGGCGGATTTATACCGAGACACCTTGGCCTACATCTCCGAGCAATACAACAGCGTTTGTCTCTCTGCGCTGCGCCGCGCGGTGCCAAGCCATAACCCGGAGGAAATACTCTACGCCTGGTTGGCCGCCCCCATTACAGATTGGCAAGACGCTACCGTGGCCAGCGGAGAAGAAGTGCTGTGTTTTCTCAACAAAATGGGCTACGAGCCGGCAGAGCTCACCCGCGAGGTGTACGAGTCTCACTACTCTTACGCCTTGCAAGAATGGCAGGAAGCCCTCTTGACACACTTCCCCGGCATGGCGCGGGCAGACTGGCTTTGGTGCCTTACCTGCCTGCGCGGCATGTACTTTAACATTGTGGCTCACAACAATTTCACCCTGTGGAACCTCCCGGCCATTCAAGGCAAGCAAGCCGCCATACGCCGCTTAGCGGCAGACACCGTAGCCCTGTTGCACACCTACACGGAGTGAAGTTGGAAGGTGGAAGTTAATTTTGGGGTAAGGTGGCGTGCAAGGCGTCCCAACGCTGCTTAGCTGCCAGAATTTGCTCTTTTTTGACGGAGCCGGAGAGCTCCCAAGTAAGGGGCATGGCCTGCGTAAAATATTTCGGCAACAGGGTATCAAAATCCACATCCCCCCCCATAAAGGGGGCGCGGTGATCTCTCTGCGGCCACTGCACATCATTGACATGTGCACCATACATATAGGGCTTAAGGCGCGCCAAATACGCATCGTGATTCAATAACAACAAATTGTGTTTTCGCTGAATGTGGCCGAAGTCGTGCCAATACCGCACATGCGGATTGTCTGCAAAGGCCTCCAACAAATCCACAAACTCCGCTTCGCCGGGCATTTGCTCAAAATGGCTACGCCCCTCCACCCCCAATATCAGGTTGTACTCCCGGGCTTTTTCCGCCAATTGGTGCAAAGCCTCTTGGGCGCGGCGCAGGTAAATAGGAGCCCACCGCATACGTTTGCGAACCAACTCGCCTTTAAGGCGCGCGTACTCGGCAGTCCCCACATAGCCGTTGCGCACCATGCGCTGCAACGTACGCGTAGCATCATGCCCACGGAAGAGCTCCACTTCCCCCATATGCAATACCACATACTTAGCCTCCAGCCGTGCGGCGGCCATCAGCGTCTCCATACTCAGGCGCATAGCCCGCTCCCTCACCTCCGGGCGGTGAGACGTAAAGCGGTACGCATCCGGCGCATCGCCCTGCACCTCTATCGGGGCCGGAAAAAAATTGTGCACACCGGCCACACGAATACGCTTTTCTTCCACCGCCTCAATAATACCGGGCAGCATGGAAAGAGACATACCGTGAGAAGCCTCGATATACTCGAAGCCCAGCTCGCGGATTTCATCACACATAGGCCCGCCCTCCTTATGGCGCGAGCTGTTCCAGCAGGTGGAAAAAACGTTCACGCGCACAGCTTACCTTGTCGGGGCGTTTTTTGCAAGATATTTCTTTGCCCGCATCGCACTGTTTTTAGCCTGATATAGAGTTGACAAAGCAAGGCGTATATGTTAAGTTGAATTATCCTGACATCATAAAACTTACAGAGATATGAGCCTGATGAAATCTATCAGCGCGCTGGAAGGGCGCGTAAGAACATCTCCGTTCCGCAACGTCATCGTATGGGGCGTTTTTTTCCTTGTCTTTATATTCATCTACGGTTCCATGCTGGTAAGAGGCGGTTACCATTGGGATGAAACGTTGGATTATGCCGGCAACGGGTTAGACACCTACATTGCTAACGGGCGCTGGGGGCTTGCGCTGTGGCGGGCCATCTTCGGCATGGGCTGCTCGGTTTGGGCATCGGGCATTCTGGCGGGCTTATTCCTAACCATATCCTTGGTGGTACAAACACGCATGCTACGGCTGGAGCGCATCTCCCACCAACTGGTATACGGCATCATCTACATGGTGCAAATTCAGTTTGCTTACCAGATGGACTACAACTTCCAGTGCGATGTTACCGCCCTGGGCTTATTAGCCGTAAGTGCCGCCGCATGGATGGTGGAGAAAGGCGGGTGGAGACGCGTCATCCTGGCAAGTTTGCTGGTAACATTTGCGGTTTCCGTGTACCAAAACCTGGCACTTAATTTCATTGTACTGCTCACCTTACTATTAGTACGCAATTTATTACGAGGCGGCAGAACCAAGTTTCGGCGCCGCATCCTCACCTCCGGCACCATCTGCCTTATTGCCGTTGTGCTGTGGTATGCCATCAAAAAAGTGGTGCTCGCCCTCGTGTATGTGGACCCCAACACTCTGGCCTTCTGCAATAAATATGTAGACAACATCTGCAACCACGACCTCTTGTTCAGCCCGGAGTGGTACCTCTACATATGGTACTGGCTGTGCGAAATGGTGGCACACGCCTGGTACCCGCACATGTACCCGGGAGAAAGCGTGTATGCCAGTGCCATTATCCCGGTAGTAATTTTAGCCATTGTGGTAAGCCGGCGCGCCAAAGGATTCATCCGCAAAGCGTGCGGTGTATTAGCCATTATAGCCTTATGGTTGGCACCATTCTGCATGTACATGGTTATCGGCGAAATATGGCCGTGTGCACCACACACCAAACTGACGCAACCCATGGTGTTGGCCGGGTTATGGATATTGTTGATAGCGCACTGCCATTGGCATAAAATATTCCGCACGGCCGGCATTGTTGCCTTGGGGGCGTGGGTCATGATGGCCGCCTCTCTGGTATCCCGCCATTCGGCAGATTTGCAGGCGCGATTCGAAGGCATGCTCATGAAATGGTATAATGCGGAAATGGACGGCGTGCGCGTGGCTGTGACAGAGGGCATCCCGCTGGAAAAAGGCCGCATCTTATACTATGCCAACAACCGTAATTGGGATATCGGCTATGTAGACTTCGTGGGCGACTACCCCGCCCTGCGCTACATGAAATGTGCCACCGATTGGAAACTCTACAACGAACACAAAAACGTGCTGGAAGAGATGAACCTTTGGCCGCAAAACGGCGGCATCCGCATCGTCGGCGATAAAGAATACGACAACGATGGCAACCTCGTTAAAGATAACCGCTACGTCATCATCAAAGCCCCCGAAGTATAACCCCCACACCACCCCGGAAATGCCCGCTTCGCATCATTTTTTTGAATGATTAGAGACAAAGGGAAGAAATCTCATTGACTTCACCCGCACAATGAGGCATAATACAGGGGAACAAGCATCAGTGCTCACTATGTCTTTCCACATCCAGAATATAGAAATCGGCGGCAAGGCTCCGTTTTACCTGCTGGGGCCCTGCTCTTTAGAGAACGAGGAGTTTGCCTGGCAAATGGCTCGCAGCATCAAAGAAATCTGCACCAAACTAGGCGTTCCGTTTATCTTCAAAGCCTCTTACGACAAAGCAAACCGCACCAGCGTGAAGAGCTTCCGCGGGTTAGGCATTCAGGTTGGCTGCCGTATCCTGTCGGAAATCGGCAAAGAACTCCAAATCCCCGTCGTAACGGACGTTCACACAGAAGAGCAGGCAGAATACGCCGCCCAGTATGTAGACTTGCTGCAAGTACCGGCTTTCCTTTGCCGCCAGAGCGACTTGCTGGAGGCTTGCGCCAAAACCGGCCGCCCTGTCAACATTAAAAAAGGCCAATTCCTTGCCCCGTGGGATTGCCAAAACATTTGCGAGAAAATGCGTGCCTTCGGGTGCGAGCAATTTATGCTCTGCGAGCGTGGCACCACCTTCGGCTACAACAACTTGGTGGTAGATATGCGCGGCCTGCACTGGATGCGCCAATTCGGCTGCCCGGTTGTGTTTGACGCCACGCACTCCGTGCAACGCCCGGGCGGGCTTGGCGGTGCCACCGGCGGAGACCGAGAATTAGCCCCCGTACTGGCAAATGCCGCCATGGCCACCGGTGTAGACGGCGTGTTTATGGAGGTGCACAGCGACCCGGACCACGCCATGAGCGATGGCCCCAACCAAGTAAAATTGGCAGATTTGGAGCGTGTCCTCACCAATATGCAGCTCATCCGCAGCGCATATGACCAAATGCAATAAGCCATGAGAATCAGTCTGATTGGCCTTACACTTTTCTGTGCCCTGGGCAGCATGCTCCGGGCACAGTCTCCCAACGTTAACCGGGCAGAAGACGAGTTCCCCGGGCTGCAAGTATTGCCCCCCGGCAGCAAAGTAAAAGGGCTTTCCCTGCCGCGCTACGAAGGCAACAAAGTTACAGCCCTGCTGCAAGCGGACATGTTGGAGGTCGTATCGCGCTCTGAGCTGGCGCTCTCCGACATACGGGCAGCCCTCTATGCAGACAACGGGGAGACCACCACCGTTAAGTGTGCCCGGGCCGGTTACGACTTCCGCAAAAAAGCCATTGTAGCCCCGGCAAAAGCCGAGGTAGTGCACCCCAACTTCACGTTGTCCGGCGTAGGAGTTATTTTCAGCACATACCGGCGCGTCGGCTTTGTAAAAGGGCCGGTACGCACAACCATTCGCTCAGCAAAAACGCCCCCGCAGCAATGAAACTCACCCTAACAGGCATAACGCTACTTTGCGCCTGCACGGCTTACGCCACCCCCCGGCCGGAGTGGTTATCCACAGCCACTCAAGAGCGAGAATCCACCATACAGGCCTTTAAAGCCGCTCGCGACAATGCGGACGACACCCTCAAAAGCCTGACAGACGAAACCGTTGCCCCCCCTGCCCAAGCAGATACCCCCATACCGGACAACACAGACGGAGAAACCGTTGTAGAAGCAGACGGCGGCATGCTTTTTGACATAGCCAACGCCTCCTTGGTATACATGGGCAATGTGCGCGTGAGCGATCATCGCCTCAACATGCGCTGTGCAGAACGCCTTTACATCCGCTTGCCGCAATCCACCT
Source organism: Akkermansiaceae bacterium (assembly GCA_015062015.1). Classification (GTDB taxonomy): domain Bacteria; phylum Verrucomicrobiota; class Verrucomicrobiia; order Verrucomicrobiales; family Akkermansiaceae; genus Akkermansia. The sequence goes on from SUVM01000019.1 coordinate 17,860, forward strand.
TGGACGATGGCAAAAAGCAGGCATCTCAAACCATTGACTCCACTGCAAAAAGCGAACCGGACACGCCTAAAAACCACCCCAAAGAAAAAGAAACACCCCCCGCTTTTGACACCCCCGTCCACATCGAAACCGCCACGGCACAAATTGACACCGTAAACCACAAAATTTTGCTTATCGGGCATAGCGGGGCCGCAATTTCTCTCAACATCACCCAAGGCAGCAACTACCTGCGTTTGGGTACGGCAGACGGCGCACCGGCACAGGCATTGGCAGACGACAACGGGGACCTCCTGCTCACCGGCGGCACACTGGAAATGAGCTGGGCAGATGCCCAAGGCCAAATCAGCACCTTAACCAACACCGGGGGTATAGCCTATTACCAAGCCAAGGACGGCAAATTGATTCTTACCGGGGCATCCGACCTCAAAACCCCGGAAGGCTGCATTTCCTGCACGGAAGAGCTCTGCATCTCCCTACAACAAGAACCGCGAGAAACCGACAACGAAGACGAAATCATGCCGCAGTTCGGCCGTTTCCGCATTTGCGGGGTAACAGCCGTTTCCGCACGCGGCAACGTAGCCGCCACCCGCCCGGCCATAGCCAACACGGCTGCGGCCTCCGTTACCGGCGATAACTTAACCTACAACGGCACCACCGGTGCCTGCCAAATCAACGGTAACAACACCACCCTTATCTACGGAGACAATAAACTCTGCACCAACGGCTCTATCTCCTTAGCAGAAAACGGCGACATCGCCCTGCAGGGAGATACCATCTCGGGCAACTACAGCCGCCCCGCAGAAGATAAAGAAGCCCCCCCCATTGCAGGCACATTCTGCACCAACGGCAACATACTCTTTGATGCCGCCACCGGCACCATTACCGCCCCCGCCGGGATTGCCCTTAAAGATGACTATTGCGAGCTCTCTGCCACCGGTCCCGTTACCTTAACATTAACTCACAACCCCGAGGCACAATTGCCGGAGCGCCAAAAACTGGGCATGCTTAACCCGGCCATTGCCGCATACTCCGGCGTAGCACACATCAACGCCACGGGCGGCATCCGCGTGCACTACATCCAAGACCCGCAAAAAGCAGGGCTTACCCTCCTTGCCGGAGATGCCGACATCGACCTGGTGCACGGCACCGTCTCCCTCCGCACAGCCGGCACCACAGCGCTTCAGTACGATGATTTCCGCCTGACGGCAGATTCTGCCGGAGAGCCCACCTCCTTGGTACTTTCCGCAGAGGGCAACTTAACCATGAGCGGCGAAAAACTCACCGCAGAGCTTCCCACCAAAGACGGAGTTGCCCACATTTATTGCACAGACACCCTCACCCTGCACCGCGAAGCCGGGCACCTGCAACTGGGAGCCGGGGCCATACTGGAAGCACCGCAAGGCCGCCTTACTGCCAATGGGCCGCTGCGCCTCACCCTGCAGCCCGGGGCACCGGAAAAAGCGCGTCCCCTGCTCGCCCAATTCCCGCACCTTGTGTATAACTATGCCGGCTTACAACAGGCAGATACAGAGCAAGGCGGCACCATCCAAACGCCGGAAGCGGCTATGCGTTGCACCGGGCCCATCCATGTACGCATGGCTGCCGAATCCACAACCGGCAGCACCGCCCCCGAGACCGCCATTCAACTGGCCACGGCAGAGGGAGATGTAGCCGTCACCGGCAAAGACTCTACCGGGAAAACCCTCACCGCCTACGGCGACAAACTCTCCATCGACGGTAAAACAGGTCAAAAACGCCTCAGCGGTAAAAAGGTTATCCTGCAAGATGCCAACAACACCCACACCGCGTCCGGCTCCAATGCCGCCATTGTGCTGGATAAAGACAACAACGTTCGCGTAACCGGCACCAAACAAAGCACCACCGCTTCCAACATCCGCAAGCAAATAGATAAACAGCAGAAAAACAAAAAATAGCCATGCAACAAGAAACCAGCGGACTCCTGCTCAAAGCTCAAGGACTTTGCAAAACCTACGGCGAACGCAAAGTTGTGGATAACGTATGCCTGGAAATCGGCGCCGGCGAAATCGTCGGGTTGCTGGGGCCCAACGGTGCCGGCAAAACCACATCATTCTACATGGTAGCCGGCTTGGTGCGCCCGGATGTAGGCAGCGTCATGTTCGCCGGGCAAGATGTCTCCGGGCTTCCCATGCACATCCGTGCACGGCTCGGCATGGGCTACCTGCCGCAAGAAGAATCCATCTTCCGCAAGCTCTCGGTAGAAGAAAACCTGATGGCCATTTTAGAGACGCGCGCAGACCTCTCTCGCAAGGAGAAAAAGGAAAAGATGATGGAGCTGCTGGAGCGATTCCACATCACCAAACTGCAAAAGAGCCAAGCCATCCAGCTCTCCGGCGGGGAGAAACGCCGCCTCACCATCGCGCGCGCGCTGGCAAGCAACCCCAAGCTGCTCATGCTCGACGAGCCTTTTGCCGGTGTGGACCCCATCGCCGTGCAGGACATCCAGACCATCGTTGCCTCCCTGCGAGAAACAGATGGGCTCTCCATCCTCATTACAGACCACAACGTGCGAGAAACGCTCGGCATTGTAGACCGCGCCTACATTCTCTTTGAAGGCAAGGTCATTAAAGAAGGCAACGCAGAAGAAATTGCCAACGACCCCAAAACACGCAAAATTTACCTCGGCGAAGACTTCAAGATGTAACATGCCGCCGCATTTGCGTGCGGCAATGAAGAAGCCCCGGCAGGAAAAACACCCGCCGGGGCTTCTTTTTTTTATTCAAGCAAAACGCTGCGCAAGAGGCTAATTCTTGGTATCCTTATCCTCCTCGGCATCCGGCTCAACGTCTTCCGCCATGGCAGACATCCCGGAGCGCGCAGCCAAATATGTGCCCAAGCCTACCAGGAACAACACTGCACATACGCCGGTAAAAGCCACTTTTTCCGCCATCTCCGGTTGCCCGGCAGCTTGCAGCTTCCAATAAGCCACGCGCACCGCCAGCAAACCCGTTACCAGTGCAATAATCCCCAATTTGTTAGCTTGCCACATACTATAAGATTAATAATTTTGAGCCAAAATAGCAAAGTGCGCCTGCGGGTGGTCGCACACGGGGCATACCTTCGGGGCTTTCTTGCCCACGCAAATATGGCCGCAGTTGCCGCATTGCCAAATCTGCTCGCCATCGCGAGAGAACACAATCCCCTCCTCGATGTTGCTCAGCAACTTGCGGTAGCGCTCCTCGTGCTCCTTCTCAATCTTGCCAACGCCTTCAAACAGCTCGGCAATCTCGTCAAAACCCTCAGCGCGGGCTTCCTCGGCAAAGGTCTTGTACATGTCCGTCCACTCGTAGTTCTCACCGGCAATGCAGTCGGCTAAGTTCTCCGTAGTAGCAGGAATCTTGCCACCATGCAGCAACTTAAACCAAATCTTGGCGTGCTCGCGCTCGTTGTGGGCGGTTTCTTCAAAAATCTTGCTAATTTGCACATAGCCGTCCTTCTTTGCTTTGGATGCATAGTACAAATACTTAGTATGTGCTTGGGACTCACCGGCATAGGCGGCGGCCAGGTTCTGCTCCGTCTTGGTACCTTTAAGGTCTTTCATCGTTTGTGTGCTGTATGTAAATGTTCCCCGCAACGCTCTGCGGCTTTCCCTAGATTACCACATTTTTTCTGCTTTGCAAGCATGCTTTACTAACTCTGACGCAATTTTTCCGTTTCAAAAACCGCAGGGAGCAGCCGGGCTCCTACTTAATAACTGCAACATTCCGGGAAGAAAAGCAAAGATTTAGCTTGACGCACGGATAGAATCTGTGTAGACTTGACGCGCAATGGACACAAATATCATGCCGACACATTCACACACCATCTCCGTACTGGTAGAAAACAAGTTTGGCGTGCTTTCTCGCGTGGCCGGGTTATTCTCCGG